>JANNYT010000202.1:0-16048 GCA_031410255.1 Novosphingobium sp.
GTGAGCATCGCTTTCGCCAACAGGTCAATTTCGATGGGTTCGCCATGTTGGGCAAAGTGAAGCTAAGCGGCCGCGTGCGGATGGAAGAGCGCTGGCGTGAAGGGCTGCCGGGCACCGCTTACCGGCTGCGCCCGCAAGTGAAAGCCAGCCTGCCGATCGCGGGAAAGACCACGCTGACGATCAGCAACGAAGACTTCTTCGATCTTAACAACACCGGCTTCCAAACCGTCGATGGGCTCGAGCGGATGCGAAATTCGGTTTATGTGACCGTGCCGGTCGGCAAGAAGTTTACGGTCGACTTCGGCTATCTCAACCAGCACAGCTTCGTGCCGAGCGGTCCTGACAATAGCGATAACGTGCTGACCGCCGGGATTACTGCAAACTTCTAAGCGCAAAAAACCGCGGGCAGGGTCACGCTGACTGCAGTGCCCTGACCCAGTTTGCTGGTGATATCGAGCTCGCCGCCGTGCCGCTCGACGATGTGCTTGACGATCGCGAGCCCCAGACCGGTTCCGCCCGAGGCGCGGCTGCGGCCCGGCTCGGTGCGATAGAACCGGCGGGTCAGATGCGGCAGATGCTGCGCAGCGATCCCTTGGCCATGATCGCACACCGTGATCTTCACGGTGCTGGGCGTTGGCTGGGTGACATCGACAGTGACAGGTTCGTCCGAGGCCCCGTATTTAAGCGCATTGTCAGCCAGATTGCGCAGCAGCTGCTCGAACTGCGTGGGGTCCGCCATAATCATCGCGCCCGGTGCCGTGTTGCCCAGCTCGATCTTGTTCTTGCCGTTAAGGCTAGCGACCTCGCTGACCACCCGTGCGGCCAGCGCTGACAAGTCAGTCGGCTCATTAGGAACATCGCGCTTTTCCGCCTCGACATGGCTCAGCGTCATCAGGTCTTCGACCAGATTGTGCATCCGCTTGGCCTCGCGCTGCATGATGCTGACAAAGCGTTGCCGCGTGCTCAGGTCAATCGAACCATCGTCTTCGGCCAGAGTTTCGGCATAACCGATGATCGCGGCTAGCGGCGTGCGCAGTTCATGGCTGGCATTGGCGACAAAATCGGTGTGGGCGCGGCTGACATCGGCTTCGGTCGAACGGTCAGTCAGTTCGATCACCCAGCGAAGATTGTCGATCCGCCGCCGGGTCAATTGCCACAGGCTGCGCGCACCGGTGAAATCGGCGATGGTCACGCTAGCGCCATCAGCCATTTCGAGCAGCCGCACCGCTTCGGGATGGCGCAGCGCGATCCGTGCGTCCTGGCCCGTCACATGCTGGCCCAGCGCGCTGCGCGCCGCTGCATTGGCCAGCACAATCCGCCCGCCTTCCAGCACCAGCAGCGGCTGTTCGAGCGGTTCGATCGTCTCGCTCACCGCGTCACGCGAAACGCGCTTGGCGTCGAGCGACTCGGTCGCGGCGACCGGCTCGGGCAGGGCCAGCCACAACGAGCCAATCCACAACACCGTGGCGGCCAGCACCAGCAAGGGACCAGTCCCCGCCGCCAGCAATCCGGCAGCAGCTGCTAGCGCGATAAATATGGCCGCGGCGGACGGCATGCGTTTGGGAGTCATGGCGGCGGGTCTTACCGTCCGCTGCTGGAATTACGAACGCAATTTTGGCAGGCGGCCGGCAGAGACCGCACTTTTAGCCTCAGTTTGGCTTGGGCTGGCCGCCCGGCTTCCATGCTACCCGCTCCGGCGCATCGGCCACCACCTGCACTAGCGCGTAGAAAAAGCGGTTGAAGTCGTTCGCTGCCTGCCAGTCGATCGGCGTCGTCAGGTCGTCGGCCGGGTGATGATAACGGTGCTGATACCAATCGCGATAACGCATGCGTGAAGCATCATCGGTGGTCGCAAAAACAAAGCTTGTGCCGGGGATGCCGGCATTCATGAACGGCCAGTTATCGGACCGGCGCAGCAGGTTGCGTTCAGGTTCGGGATCTTCCTGCACGGCAATGCCTTGCGCAGATGCCACCTGCCGCACGAATCCACCAAGGTCGCTCTCCTTCAAACCATGCACGGTCATCAGTTTGAGCGGATAGAGCGGTCTGATCTGATCGAGGTTGATGATCGCGGATATGGCCGAAAGCGGCACGGTGGGATGGGCCACATACCAAGTCGATCCGAGCAGCCCTTTTTCCTCACCAGTAAATGCCGCGAACAGCACCGGACGCCGAAAACCTCTTCCCGCCCGCACGATTGCCAGCCGTTCCAGCAAGGCAACGTAGGCGGCGTTGTCCAGCGCGCCGTTATAAATGCGGTCACCGCCAACCGCCTCGCCGCGTCCGTAACCATCGAGGTGTGCTGAGAGCACGATGGCTTGATCGGCCAGCGTTGGATCCGTGCCGGGCAGCAGCGCCAGCACATTTGCGGAGCGGGTTGTCGTGCGGTCGATCTGCAGTTCGGCGGAAGACTGACCGATATCAGCTGCGGCCAACTCACCACCCGCCGCACCTGTGGCGAGCAACTTGCGGGCGTTCGGTATGACACCGACCAGCGCATCAGGATTGAGCGTGCCGATCAGAAATAGTTTTTGCGGCGGCGCAATTTGTCCGGCGAAGGTTACGGTTCTGGAATAAGCGAACGGCCAGCGAATGGGTTCACCTGGCAGGCCGGGCGCGGCGATCAGCAGCATCCCGGCAGCCTCGGCAATTTGTAGCGCTTTCGCCCGGTCGAACCCGGCCAGCCGCGCCGGAGCAGGGCGCCCGTAACACACTACCAGCTTGCCGCGCACATCGCCCAGATCGTCGGGGCCGCAATAGCCCCGAAACGTCGCCCGAGCAGACATCCGGCGCGGCGTGCTGTTGCTGGGGGCAATCGTGACATCGTGGTTGAACTGCAGCCTGCGTTTGCCCAGCAGCATTTTCGATGCGGCGCTGTCGAGCCGCAAATCGTCGAACACGATGGGCTGGAAATAGTTGCCGTTCACTCCGGCCGGCTTAAGTCCAGCTTCGGCGAACCGTTTGGCTACCAGCGCAGCCGCGCGGTTATAGCCGGGTGAGCCGGTATCGCGGCCGTCCATCGCATCGCCACTCAGTTCGCTGGTCAATGACCACCAGCGCTGCGTATCGTCGTCAAGCGCCGTTGATTTGCCCGAGGCCGCGAAAGCCAGCGCTCCGGCGAACCCCAGCGCAATCATGATCCGGATCACACGCACAGCAATTCCCCTGACTAGGCACCGGGGTATGGCGGGGGCCATTGGCGATGACAAGTGGCGCGGCCATCAGAACCCAGGGTCCAGCAGGGCCGACTTGCGGCATTGATATGGGTCAAGGACGCCAGGCCTCTAGGGGGCCAGTTGGCGCTGGACGGGGCAAAGACCTCGGCCGCACAGGGCGGCCACTGCACCGTCAGGACACCGACCATGACCAAGACAATGCAGTCATCGCTCACCGCAGTCGCCGCGGCGCTCGCGCTCCTTGCCAGCCCGGCGCTCGCCGGAAGCTCGGACGGCAAGGTGCAAATCAAGGTGCTCGGCACCGCAGTTCTGCCCGATGGCAAGATCACTTCCAAGGATGTCGACCTCGTCGGCCTGCCAGTCACGCTGCAAACCGCGGCGAGCGAAAATTACGTGCCGACCATTGCAGCGGAATACTTCATCAGCCCGAACTTTTCGCTCGAGACGATTTGCTGCCTGACCGAGCATCACGTCACCGGCACGACCGGCTTGCCCGGTGCCGAACTGGTCGCCAATGCCAAATTGATCCCGGCCACCGTAACCGCCAAGCTGCACTTCCCGGTTGGTCCGCTCAAACCCTATGTCGGCGCTGGGGTGACCTATTTCTGGTGGGTCGACGCCAAGCCGGGCGCAGCGACCATTCCGCTCGGCGTTACCAAGACCACGCTGTCGAGTAAGGTCGGGGTCGTCGTCCAGGGCGGGTTCGATATTGCAGTGAACCAGCAGGGGCTTGGCCTGACGTTCGATGCCAAGAAGTATTTCGTGGATACCACCGCACGTTGGTACGTCGGCAACACCGTCGCTATCCAGACCGTGCACAAGCTTGATCCGTGGGTGCTATCGGCAGGCATTTCCTACCGGTTCTGAACGGCAGTCAGCGGGCCAGATCCTCGGGCGCGGCCAGCCCGGGGATCGCCACTGCGTAACGAACTAAACTGGTCTGGAAAGAATGGTGGACACACTTGGGTTCGAACCAAGGACCCGCTGATTAAGAGTCAGCTGCTCTACCAACTGAGCTATGCGTCCATTCCTAGCCAGCAACAATTTAGGCTGCTGGAACCCCGATTCGCCGGGGAGGGCCTCCTATAGCTATTGTTGCGGCCGATGGAAGGGGTTTTATGCCCCTAACGAACGACCGCGCTTGCTCCAGCGGTCGACTGCCATGATCGTGCCGATGCAGATCATGTTGGTCATCATGGATGATCCGCCGTGGCTGACCCAGGGCAACGGAATGCCGACTACCGGGGCCAGGCCCATCACCATCATCATGTTGATCGCCATGTAGAAAAACACCGTGAAGGTCATGCCGGCGGCGAGCAGGCTGGAAAACCGGTCGGGCGCGCGGCGCGATACGCCCATGCCCCACCGCAGCACCCAGACGAAGATCGCCAGCACGAACAGTCCGCCCAGCATACCCCACTCCTCGGCCATGGTGGCAAAGGCAAAGTCGGTTTGCGCCTCGGGCAGGTATTCCAGATGGCTCTGGCTGCCATTGCCGAACCCTTTGCCCCAGAAGCCCCCAGAACCGATCGCGATCTTGGACTGGGTGATGTGATAACCCTTGCCCAGTGGGTCCGATTCCGGATCGAGGAAGATTGTCACGCGGCCTTGCTGATACGGCTTGAGCAGCAGCTTGAAGGCCAGCGGCACCGCCACCGCGACCGCAGCCCCCGCGCCCAGGAACCATGACATCGGCAGACCCGCCAGAAAGATCACCACGACCGCGCCGATAGTGATCGCGAGCCCGGTGCCAAGGTCAGGCTGCGCCATGACGAGCAGCGCCGGAACGCCCAGCAAGGCCGCCGCCGGCAGCAGTGCGCGCCAGCTTTTGGTCATCGCGGGGGGCAGATCATCAAAAAACTTGGCGAGCACCAGCACGATCGCGGGCTTCATTAGTTCGCTCGGCTGGAGCTGCATGAACCCCAGGTTGAGCCAGCGCTGGCTGCCGCCGCTGACCTTACCGAGCAGCTCGACCAGGACCAGCAAGACGACCAGCGTGCCATAGATCGGGAAAGCCATCTGCTTGAAGAAATCGCGGCGAAAGCGTGAGATCACAAAAGCCATGATCAGAAACACCGCGAAGTGAATTTCGTGGAGCAGCGCCCATGGTCGAAGGTGACCGCCTGCGGCCGAATACAGCACCACCGAGCCAAAGGTGTTGAGCAGAAACAGCGGGATCAACACTTCCCACGGCTCGCGCGCGATTGCCTCGGGGATGATCCGGCTGCTCATTGCGGGGTCGCCGCTGGTGCGGGGGAAGAAGTAATGGTGTTTGGACTGGCCGTGGGCGAGGGGGCAGGCGCGGCCTGCGGCTCTTCTGGCCGGGTCGTTGAGGCCGTGCTGGGCGGCGTTTCAATCGGCGTTTCAGCTGTGTCAGCCTTGCCAATTGCCGCCTTGACCGCCTCCTCATCGCCAACCTTGGGCGCGGTGGTGCCGTACTTGGCCGAATAAGCGCGGTACTTTGAGGCCATCCGCTCGCTCGGGGTGCCGCCCCAGCCGCTCTCCAGCGCCGCCAATGTCGCGAGCGCGGTGGCGGGATCGAACAGATAGGTCATCACGTCCTTGGCAATCGGTGCTGCTGCGCGCGCGCCGAAGGTGCCGTGCTCGACCACCACCGAGATGGCGTAACGCGGCGCGTCGGTCGGCGCGTAGCAAATGAACAGCGAGTGATCGCGCGACTTCCAATCGCCGACATGGCCGCGGCTGACCAGCGCGCGGACTTGTGCGGTCCCGGTCTTGCCGGCCATTTTCACGCCGCCGATGTCGATCCGGCTCGCGCCGCCCGTGCCCGAACCGTTGACCACGCGGAACATCCCGTCGTGCGCCACACCGAGCTGTTCGGCAGTGAAGGGTAGCGGATTTCCAGCAGCTTTTTCCTGCCCGAAGATCAGCGACGGCAGCAGGTTCTTGCCCGAGGCAATCCGCGCCGTCATCACCGCCAGTTGCAAGGGCGAGACCGAGACATATCCTTGGCCGATCGATGCATTGAGCGAATCCGCCGCACTCCATTCCTGCTTGTAACGGCGCATTTTCCACGCCGCATCGGGGATCGTGCCATAACGCTGGGCTGCGCCGGGCAGCTCGAATTCCTGCCCCAACCCTAACTGTTTGGCGACCGGCGCAATCGCGTCGTAGCCAACGCGGCGCGCCATGCTCCAGAAATAGGTGTTGCAACTGTGCTCGATCGCCGAGCGCATATCCATCGCGCCGTGCACCGCATCGCAGCGGAAAAAGCGGTTGCCCAACTGGTAGCCACCCGGGCAATTGATCCGCTCGTCCGGTTCGACACCGTGCAGCTGCAGCGCCAGGCTGGCCATCGGCTTCATCGTCGAGCCGGGCGGATAGAGCCCGCGCAGCGCTTTGTTGAGCAGCGGGATGTGATCATCCTCGTTGAGCATTTTCCACTGCAAACGTCCGATCCCGCCGGCAAAGGCATTGGGATCGAAGGCCGGCATCGAGACCAGCGCGAGGATTCCGCCGGTCAGGCAATCAATCACCACCACCGCAGCGGATTCGAGCCCGATGCGCCGCGCGGCGAAGTCCTGCAGCGGACCGTTGATGGTCAGCTTGACTGGCTTGCCGGGAATATCGTCGCGGTGTTCCAGATCGCGCACGAACCGGCCGCCGGCGGTTACCTCGACCCGTTGCGCTCCCGGGGTCCCGCGCAAGGTCTGCTCGAAATGCTTTTCCAGCCCATCCTTGCCGATCTTGAAGCCGGGCGTGACCAGCAGCGGGTTCTTCTCGGTCTCATACTCTTTGGCCGAGGCTGGTCCGACGTAACCGATCAGGTGCGCCACCGATGGCCCGGTCGGGTACCAGCGCGTGAAGCCCTGCTGCGCGACCACCCCGGGCATATCGGGCAGCCGCACCAACACCTTGTCATACTGCTCGGAATGCAGCCCCGAGGCGACCTCGACCGGCTGATAACCGTGGGCCTTGTCTAGCTTGTCCTGCAAGTCCTGGACCTGCACCGGGCTGAACGCGAGCAGACCTGCCAGCTCGCGCACCGTGGCGCCGCTATCGACCAAGCGCTCAGGAATGATGTCGATCCGGAATTCGATCCGGTTGCTGGCCAGTTGTGCGTTGTTGCGATCAAGGATCGGCCCGCGCCGCGGCGGTAGCAAGGTCAGGTTGACGCGGTTGCTTTCCGCCAGGGTCTTGTACTTGTCATTCTGGACCAGCGCGATCCAGCCGATCCGCACCGCAAGCAATGCGGCCAGCCCGGTCTGCAGACCGCCGACCAGCATCGAGCGCCGGTCAAAACTGTTGTGCAGCGTCCCCGAGCTAACGTGGTCCGACCCGCCCAGCATTACAGCGCCCGAATCGGGATCAGGCGGAAGCGATCAGCGAGGCCAACCAGCCGGGCGGCGAGTGGATAGGCCAGCACCGCAAAGGCCAGCTGCGGCAACAGCACGCGCAGCGGTGCTGCTCCGCCAGCCAGGTTGGCTAGATCCAGCGTCAGCAGCAGGTACAGCGCGATGAACCCGCTCGCCGCCAGCCAGTTCAAGACAAACCCGCGCCACGGAAAGCGCAGCTCAAACAAATCGAGCACAACCATCGCCAGCGACCATAGCAGCACTGCCGAACCAAACGGTTGCCCGCTGAACAGGTCATCGAACAGCCCCAACGGCAATCCGGCCCAGACTGGAAACAGCCCCGGGCGCAATTGCTGCCACGCCACCAACAGCAAAAACCCGAACGGCGGGAGCACCGGGGCCGAGGTGATGATCGGCCAGGTCGGGCTCATACTGCCGAGCATGATCAGCAGCCACGGCGTGGCGAAGGCCAGCACCGGGCTCGCAGCCCGGTTGATCCGGGGCTGGCCAAACGTTCGCAAGGCTGAGGGCAGGGGCGGCGGCATCAGCGCTTGCCGGATGATTGCGCGGAGCCTTCGGGCGGCAGCTCTTCGGCCCGCGCAGTCTCTTCGTAAAGCGGCTCAACCGTGACAAATTCGGTCTGGCCTGGATCGCTGAGCGGCCGGGCAATCGCGCCGTCGGGAGTCAGCGAGACAACCACCGCGACCGCTTCGTTCGGCCGATAGATCCCGCCCGAGCCTGAGGTGACAATCGCATCGCCGCGCTTGAGCGGGTTGAGCCCGGTGGTGCCGAGGCGGATCTGCAAGGTGCCGTCACCCAGTCCGGTCGCATAAGCCTGCACCCCATCGCTGGCGCGCCGCACCGGGATCGTGCTTTGCGTATCGGTGATCAGCAGCACCCGCGCGCTGTTCTTGCCAACTTCCAGCACGCGGCCGACCAGGCCCAGCGGTGAGCGCACACCCATGCCGGGCTGAACGCCTTGATTGCTGCCCGCGCCGATGGTCGCAAAGCGGCGGGTGGAAGATGAGGTTGATCCGATCAGCCGCGTGACCACGACCGGTTTGATTTCGCCTTGCGACAAGGCCAGCATGGCTTTGAGCCGTTGGTTCTCTTCCTGCAACGCCGCCTGCTCAGCCAGCTTGACCCGCGCTTCGCTCACTTCGCGCTCAAGGCGGGCGGTTCGCGCGCCTGAGGTAAAGTAGCCGGCCAGCGTCGCCCACAGGCCCTGGCTGCTGCTGCGCGCGCCGCTGGCTGCTGTGGCCGCAGGCGCGCTGACGTCGCTCGCGGCGGAACGCACCCCTGAAAAGCTGCCGGCACTGTTAATCGAAATGATCAGCAGGATAACGCCGAGCGCGGCGCCGATCAGCGCCGCGATATAGCCGAAAAAGTTGCCATACTGCGCCCGGCGCGAATACCCCGGGCGGCGATTGCTGGGCGCCGCCATGAGGAGTTACTCCTTGCTGTATGCCGCGCGCGCCATTGCTGGTCCGGTCAGGCCGTCATCAGCACGCCGCGGAACATCGGATCTTCCATCGCCCGGCCAGTGCCCAGTGCGACGCAAGACAGCGGATCTTCGGCGATCGAAACCGGCAGCCCGGTCTCTTCGCGCAGATACTCGTCCAACCCCTTGATCAGCGCGCCGCCGCCGGTCAGGACGATGCCCTGATCGACAATATCGGCGGCCAGTTCGGGTGCGGTGTTTTCCAGCGCGATCCGCACGCCTTCGACAATAGCGCCGATTGGCTCGCTCAGCGCCTCGGCAATGTTGGCCTGCGTGATCGTGATTTCCTTGGGCACCCCGTTAACGAGGTCGCGGCCCTTGATCTGGACCGATTCGCCGACGCCATCGGCCGGAACCGTCGCGACGCCGTAATCCTTCTTGATCCGCTCAGCCGTGGCTTCACCGATCAGCAGGTTGTGGTGGCGGCGGACGTAGGAAACGATGGCTTCGTCCATCTTGTCCCCGCCGACGCGGACCGAGGTGGTGTAAGCGAGGCCGCGCAGTGACAGCACGGCGACTTCGGTCGTGCCGCCGCCGATATCGACCACCATCGAACCGACCGGTTCGGTGACCGGCATATCAGCGCCGATTGCCGCCGCCATCGGCTCAAGGATCAGATAAACCTGGCTGGCCCCGGCGTTCGATGCGGCATCGCGGATCGCGCGCCGTTCAACCGAGGTCGAGCCCGAAGGAACGCAGATCACAATTTCAGGGTAGCGGAAGAAGCTGCGCTTGCCGCCGTGGACCTTGCGGATGAAGTATTTAATCATTTCCTCGGCGACTTCGATGTCCGCAATCACGCCGTCGCGCAACGGGCGGATCGCTTCGATGCTGTCGGGAGACTTGCCCATCATCATCTTGGCGTCGTCGCCCACGGCCTTGACCCGCTTGACCCCGTTGATCGTTTCAATCGCCACCACCGACGGTTCGTTCAGCACGATTCCGCGGTCCTGCACATAGACCAGCGTGTTCGCCGTACCGAGGTCGATCGCCATGTTCTGGGAGCCGAATTTCAAGAATCGAGAAAGGAACGAAGCCATTGATAATTCCGTATGGTTTCCCGCTACTTACTGCAGGAATTGCAGCAGCGACAGGCCTATGTATTGGCGTGGAAGGCGCCCCATTAGCGCATGGCCTGCACAAAGGCCAAAAAATAGTGCCGATTGGCTGGATAAGTCGCGCTGCCCATCTCGAATTTACCGCGCTTCATCGCTAGGCTGGTGCAATGCCGATCATCCGTCGCCTGCCTGAATCTCTGGTCAACCGCATTGCCGCGGGCGAGGTAGTTGAACGGCCAGCCTCGGCGCTCAAGGAACTGGTCGAAAATGCCCTTGATGCAGGCGCGCGCAGTATCAGCATCCGGCTCAGCGCCGGGGGGCTCGACGGGATTGAAGTCACTGATGACGGCTGCGGGATGGATGTAGGTGAACTGGCGCTCGCGCTGGAACGCCACGCCACATCCAAGCTGCCCGATGAACATATCGAGCGCGTCGCCACGCTGGGCTTTCGCGGGGAAGCATTGCCCTCGATCGCCAGCGTCGCGCGGCTGACGATTGAGAGCCGGCCGGGCACTGCGGGCGAGGGCTGGCGCCGGGTGGTCGATCACGGCGTGCTCGTCGAAGAAGGCCCCGCCGCGCTGCCACCGGGCACGCGGATCCGGGTCGAGGAACTGTTCGGCAAAGTGCCGGTGCGGCGCAAATTCCTCCGCACTGCGCGCAGCGAATATGCCGCCTGCCTCGATGTGGTGCGGCGGCTCGCAATGGCGCGCAGCGACGTCGGGTTCGTGCTCGAACACGACGGCCGGCGCATCTTGGCGCTGCAACCGGGCGATGAACTGGCCGCCCGGGTTGCCCAGATCGTTGCGCGCGAATTGGCCAACGACGGCGTGGCGATTGAGCTGGAGCGCGGAGCAGCACGGCTGACCGGTGTGGCCGGGCTGCCCACTTACAACCGCGGCGTGGCCGATCATCAGTACCTGTTCGTCAATGGTCGCCCGGTGAAAGACCGGCTGCTGATCGGCGCGGTGCGCGGGGCTTACTCCGACATGCTGGCGCGTGATCGTCACGCGGTGCTGGCGCTGTTCCTCGAGCTGCCGGGCGAGGAAGTCGACGTGAACGTCCACCCCGCCAAAACCGAGGTGCGGTTTCGCGACCCGGCGTTCATTCGCGGCTTTATCGTCTCGGGTCTGCGCCATGCGCTCGAAGCGGAAGGCCAGCGCAGCGCGCAGCCACCCGCGGGCATGGGCAACTGGCAAAGCGAACCGATTGCCGAGCCCGCGCCCGCGCTCGCCTCGCTGTTCGCGCGGGAATACAGCTCGTCCGGGGTGCGCGAAGCGGGCAGCGCGTGGCGCAGCTATGGCGCAGAAACGCTGGCCCCTGCTGCTCGTGCTGAACCTGCGGACCTGCCGGTCCAGCCGAGCGTCAGCCATCCCTTGGGCGTGGCGCGGGGCCAAGTGGCACTGACCTATATCGTCGCCGAGGCCGAGGACGGACTGGTGATTGTCGACCAGCACGCCGCGCACGAGCGGCTGGTGCTCGAACGGCTGCGCGCCGCTGGGGCCGGTGATGGTATAGCCGCAAGCCAGGCCTTGCTGATCCCCGAAGTGGTCGAACTCGACGAACCCGATTGCGACCGGCTCGAAGGGGCCAGCGCGGCGCTGTCGGCGCTGGGCCTGATCACCGAGCGGTTCGGCCCCGGCGCAATGCTGGTCCGCGCGGTCCCCGCCGTGCTGGCCAAAGGCGACCCGCACGCGCTGCTACGCGATCTGGCCGATGACCTGGCGCAGAACGGCGCGGCGCTGCTGCTGGGTGAGCGGCTCGACCTGGTGCTGGCAACAATGGCCTGCCACGGGAGCGTTCGGGCCGGTCGTGCGTTATCCGTTGCAGAGATGAACGCCCTGCTGCGCGAGATGGAAGTCACCCCGCGGTCTGGCCAGTGCAATCACGGCCGGCCCACTTGGGTCAAACTGGCGCATGGCGACATCGAGAAGCTGTTCGGGAGACGCTGATGTTGCGCATTGTCGGGTTGATTGCACTTGTCGTTCTGGCAGGCTGCAAACCGAGTGTTTCGCTTGAGGAACAGCGCCGCCGCGATGATGCTGCGGTGGCTGCGGTAAAGGCCATTCAGGACACCCCGCCGCCGCTCAAGCCGCTCATTCCGCAAGCCTTGGCTGCACAGGAAGTCACAGCCTTGGGGCTTGACCGGACTGGCTGTGTGTTTGCCGCGCAGAGCGCGCCGACCCAATTGCTGGTGGTCGCGTTGCCGGGCCGCGCAGTGCTCAAGATTGACGGCAAGAAAGACGTTTTCGCCTCCGATTTCGGCGGCGGCAAGCTCGAGAGCGGGGCGTGGGAGCGCTACACCGGCAACAGTTACACCATCAACCTCAAGCACCAACCCGGCAGCGGGCAGCCAACCGCCACCGGCCGCATCCGCTACACCGGTGAACTGACCTTGCGTGACGCCTGGGACCGCGCTGTGTTTACGACCCAAGGCCCACTCGACTGCGGCAGTTAATCTCCGCGCATCCGAATCAAGCCGATCGATTGCATGGTCATCACCATCACGCCGTCCTGATTGAACACCTGCACCGCCGATTTAAAGCTGCCCATTTCGGGGCGCGAGCGGCTGGCTTGCTTGCTCAACAGCTTTGTTTCGACCCGCAGCACATCGCCCGGATAGACCGGCGTCAGCCAGCGCAGTTCATCCAGCCCGGGCGAGCCCAGTCCGGCCTGTTTGCGCTCGGTAATGTTGCCGACCAGCATCCGCATCGCCATCGCGCAGCTATGCCACCCGCTGGCTGAAATCCGACCGAAGTGCGTCTGCGCGGCGGCCTCGTCGGACAAGTGGAAGGGCTGGGGATCGTATTTGGTAGCAAATTCGATCACTTCCTCGCGGGTAACTTCATAGCGCCCGAATGACGCCGTCGCTCCCACTTCGAGATCTTCGAAAAAGACCAGCCCTTCACTCATTGCTCAATGCCCCAGGCTAATGCGCGCAAACACCGTGAAGCCCATTGGGTTCTGGCCATAGGCGGCGTCAAGCGCGGCAGGCTTGGCATAGGCGTTTAGCGATCCGCCAAGCGTCAGTTCAACCGGGCCAAGCGGCACGTGCCGGGCATAACCGGCTTGGAACTTGGTGACGCGGAACGGGGTATCGTGCAGCGGATCGAGCGGATTTGGGAACAGCTCGTCATTCGCCACGTTCTCGACCCGGCCGAACAGGCTGTTGTGCCGGTCCAGATCCCAGTTCACTTCGCCCAGCCACGCGGTCAGCGTCTCACCGGGCACGCGCTTTTTGGATGAAAACGCAGCCATCGCCGAAAGGCCGCCGCGCCCGTAATGCGCTGAGGCGGTAAAGCGGTGCTCATCCTCGCCGGGGTGAAGTGCCTCGGGCTGTTTCAGCTGGCCATAGCTTGCTTGCAGCGACCAGTTCGGAGTGGGGTTGTAAGTCGCGCGAACTGACCAACTATCCAGCTTGGGGGTCTCGATATTCCAGCGGCGTTCATCGGGCTCCTGCCCGCGGAATGCGCTGGCTTCGAGTTGAAAACTGCGCGCGGAATAGCCGACGGTCACCACACCGTAAGTGATGTGGGTCGAATCAAACCAATGGTGCGTGATCGGGGCTTCCGGATTGTTGGCCGCCGAACCGCGATGCATGAACGCGGATGGCCCCAGCGCGGGTTCGCCGACGGGGCCGCCGTAGAGGTAGACGCTGCCGGCACCAGCATTGATATCGACCCGCGCGGCCAGTTCCATAAACAGATCGTGCGGGTGCTGGCGATCGACCAGCGGTAGGCCGTTCGAGGTCTCGCCGGTAGCGAACAGGTTGGGGTAGCCGCTCGAGTCCATCGCTGGCTCAAGACTGAACATCGATTTGAGCTGCACGCGGCCCCAACCAGTGTCGCGCGTTCCCGTCACCATCGCCATCGACGTGACATAGGTCTTGCTGTCCCCGCGCGGGCCGGAGTGGTCAGTATATTGCAGCGAGAGGTTGCCGTGGACCATCAGCATCCAGTCACCCGCCATGATGTGCTGGCCGTGCATGGCATCATTGGCGGGGAGGCGAGAAGTGCCGGAACCTTCGCTGAAATGACCTTCACCGCTATGTTTCATGGACGATCCGAATATTTCCATGTCCGCAGTTTCCATGTCATGATCTGAATGATCCATGTCCGCCATTGGCTGCGGCGTTACTGGGCTCGGCGCAGGCGCGGGCATGCTCATGCCTGGCATATCCATTCCGCTGTGGTCCATATGCTCCATCTGTGCGGCGGGAGCTTGGGCAGGGGCTAGAACGGGAGTTGGCTGCGGCATCGGCATCGGCATCGGAGCTTCCGCCGCAGCCCGATGCACCGCATGCACAGGTTTCGGCGCAGCCTTGCGCGCCTGCTTCTTGACGGGCTTGGGCGCGGGCTTTGCTGCCGCCTTGCGCTTCACTTTAGGCGCGGGCTTGGGTGCGGGCATGCTCATACCCGGCATGCTCATGCCCGAATGGTCCTGTGCCAAGGCTGGCATGGCCATGGCGGTTGCACCCAGCAAAGCCGGGATAAGTAGCTTTTTCATTGGAATTTCCTGTCTGAAGAGTGGCGCAGTTGCGGCGCTTGGCCGCTGGCAACAGAGTTCAGATTCGGGGCGGGGGCGTCTCCGGTCCGGCGGTGGCTTCGGCCAAACCCGCAACCAGCGGGGGGTGCACGCGGACAGCCTGAACCGCTATGCGGCGTTCGGGCAGCGGGCTCCGATCCAGCGCAGCGGCACAACCGATGCATTGGTGCTTGGCGGCGTGATCGCTTTGATCATGGGTTGAGGTGGGCGGCTGGGTGTGATCCTGCATCATCGCCATCGGATGACTGGCATTCGCCTGCGCAGCGGTGGGCACCGCAGCAGGCAGCGCCAGACACAAGATCAACAGTGCAAAGAGGATACGGCGGAGCATTCAGCGTTACTTACAACTTCAACCGCAGTTTGTCGCCTCAAACGTTGAACTTGAAGTGCAGCACGTCGCCATCGGCAATCACGTATTCCTTGCCCTCTTGCCGTAGCTTCCCCGCATCCTTGGCGCCGCCTTCGCCGCCCAGCGCAATGTAATCATCGTAAGCGATGGTTTCGGCGCGGATGAAGCCGCGCTGCATGTCGGAGTGAATCTCGCCGGCCGCATCGGGAGCTTTGGCGCCCGCATGGACGGTCCAGGCGCGGGCTTCCTTGGGGCCGACGGTGAAGAAGGTCAGCAGGTGGAGCAGGTCATAGCCTGAGCGGATGATCCGCCCCAGCCCGGTTTCGTGCAGGCCCATCTCCTCCAGAAACACCAACCGGTCAGCCATATCCATGCCGACCAGCTCGCTTTCGATGGCCGCCGAGACGATCACCGCATTGGCGCCCTCGGCCTTGGCCTTGGCGAACACGGCTTCCGAAAAGTCATTGCCCTTGGCCGCGCTTTCTTCCTCAACATTGCAGACATAGAGCACCGGCTTGGCGGTGAGCAATTGCGCGGCGTTGAACACCTGCAGCTCTTCAGGATCGCTCGGCCGGGCGAGCCGGGCGGGCTTGCCTTCGCGCAGCAGTTCAAGCGCCGGCAGCAGGACCGAAGCAAGCAGCTTGGCATCCTTGTCGCCCTGTGCCGCCTTTTTTTGTGCGGCGGGCACGCGCTTTTCCAGGCTTTCCAGGTCGGACAGCATCAGCTCGGTCTCAACCGTGTCGGCGTCTGATACGGGATCGATCTTGTTGTCGACGTGCTGGATATCGTCATTTTCAAAGCAGCGCAGCACATGGACGATCGCGTCTACTTCGCGGATGTTGCCGAGGAACTGATTGCCCAAACCTTCGCCTTTGGAGGCTCCGCGCACCAGACCTGCAATATCGACAAAGCCCAGCTGGGTCGGGATGATCTTCTGGCTGCCGGCAATTGCGGCCAACTGGTCAAGCCGCGGATCGGGCACGCCAACCTGGCCGACATTGGGCTCGATCGTGCAGAACGGATAGTTCGCCGCCTGCGCCGCCTGCGTCTCGGTCAGCGCATTGAACAGGGTGGACTTGCCGACATTGGGCAGCCCGACGATACCG
>JANNYT010000203.1:0-4227 GCA_031410255.1 Novosphingobium sp.
ATATCGGGCACTTCGCCTTCAATTGCGGCCAGCGCATCGGCCAGCCGCCCGCATGAAAAACGCAACGCGAGGTCGGGCTGAGCCGACAGCTGCTGTTCAAGATAATTGCGCGTAGCCGCGTCGTCCGCGACAATGCCCAGCATGATCGGCGCCATAGCGATCATCGCTTGAGATCGCGATTTGGCGGATCCGCCCTCGTCATCGGTTCGCAAGGTAAACGTGGTGATTGCTCCGTCGGCCAGATCGGCAAAATAGCCATTGCGGAGTAGTCGTGCGCCGAGCTGGGCCGGTTCATTTACGGCCGTAGCAAACCCGCCAGCGGTGCCGCGCAGCTGGGCGCCGCGGTCAGCCCCGTCCAGACCGGGACCAGTGCTGGGGCTGCGTGGCGGAGCGGGAGGGATTCGAACCCTCGATACGCTTTTGGCGTATACTCACTTTCCAGGCGAGCGCCTTCGACCACTCGGCCACCGCTCCGCATGCTCTGGATAGGGGCGCGCCCTAGCCTGCGCTCCAGGCTTGTGCAAGCGCCAGCGCAGCGCGGTTGCGGCCGCCGAGGCTAAAAGTGCCAGCCCAGGTGGCGGCCCACGAAGATCAGCGCCACTGCGCCCAGGATCGAGGCGAGGCAGCCGCCGCGCTGAAACCCTTCGCCATAACTGCCGCGGCCGGCGACCAGTCCGGCCAGCAGCGAGCCGCCCACGCCGAGCAGGATGGTCATCCCCCAGCCCATCTCAACCGCGCCGGGATAGAACCACCGCGCCAGCGCGCCGATAAACAGGCCAGAAATGATGGCGCCGATCAGATTGAACATGGGTAGACCTTTCGTGGCTGTGTTGCGCTCAAAGTGGGGCCTGCGCCGCGCCGATCAAGCCCTATGCGGAACTGTGCTGCCGCGCCCGGTTTGCGCAACAAGATTACCGCGTTCGATTCTATCCGTGTCAACGCGCGGACAGGTGTTTTACCGGAGATATTTATTTTCATTTTTGATTTTGACTCTTGCGCTGATCAGCAGTGGCGGATTTCCCGCGCGTCGCTGCGGCGCGGCATGCGCGCAGGGCCTGCCAGCAGCCCGCCGCACTGGTGAACAAGACATTTACCCTCTTGCACCCGTTTGTGGTTGGGGCACTATAGATAGTGGTTCAGCTTCGGGGGGGACCTACCAGACCTTGATTCAGTCGCTTAACGCGGTTCGCGTGAAAGGGAACGATTCGGACCTGGCAGGAGCGCGAATGGACCGGGGTTTTGAGCGAAGCTGGGGATGGAATCGGGATAAGTTTTTCTCGTTTCGTTCCGCCAATTTGCTAAGGTGGGCGCTTGCTCACCGATTCGAACGAATACAGAACATCGCGCTGCGGCGCGGACACGATTGAAAGACGGGGGCGAAGAGTGGAATTCAGGAACGGAGACGAGCCAGGCATGGCCGAAATCGAAGCAGTATTGGCCTCAGGCGAAGCCCGGCCAAAGGCGCCAACGAAACAGAAGGATGCTCCCGCGGTGGCGATGACTGACAAGAGCGATGCGGGCTCCGATGCCCTGGTCGAGCAGCTGGGCGCAGCTGTGCTGGCTGGCGCGCTGGGCGAAGCGTCCAAGGCTGCTGCGCCGCAAGACGATTCCAAGGCGATCCACGAACGCCGCTTCGCGATCGAAGTCGATCATGCCCGCGATGCGCTGCTGACCGATTTCGGCAAGGACACGCTCGACGATCGCTACCTGCTCCCAGGTGAGCGCTATCAGGACCTGTTCGCGCGGGTTGCCGCCGCATATGCGGACGACGAGCCGCACGCCCAGCGGCTGTACGATTACATCAGCCGCTTGTGGTTCATGCCGGCCACCCCGGTGCTGTCGAACGGCGGGACCAACAGAGGCCTGCCGATCAGCTGCTACCTCAATTCGGTCAGCGACAGCCTCGAAGGGATCGTCGGCACCTGGAACGAGAACGTCTGGCTGGCCAGCCGCGGCGGCGGGATCGGCACTTACTGGGGCAACGTCCGCGGGATCGGCGAGCCGGTCGGGCTTAACGGCAAGACCAGCGGGATCATTCCGTTTGTGCGCGTGATGGATTCGCTGACGCTGGCAATTTCGCAGGGTTCGCTGCGGCGCGGTTCTGCCGCCTGCTACCTCGATGTGTCGCATCCCGAGATCGAGGAATTCCTCGAAATCCGTAAGCCTTCGGGCGATTTCAACCGCAAGGCGCTGAACCTGCACCACGGCGTGTTGCTGTCGGACAAGTTCATGGAAGCGGTGCGCGACGGTGCCGATTTCGATCTGATCAGCCCCAAGGATGGGTCGGTCCGCAGCACGATCAATGCCCGCGCGCTGTTCCAGAAGCTGGTCGAAACCCGGCTAGCCACCGGCGAGCCCTATATCGTCTTCTCCGATACGGTGAACCGGATGATGCCCAAGCATCACCGCGATCTGGGGCTCAAGGTCTCGACCTCGAACCTGTGCTCGGAAATCACCCTGCCGACTGGCAAGGATCACCTCGGCAATGATCGCACCGCGGTCTGCTGCCTCTCCAGCCTCAATCTTGAGACCTGGGAAGAATGGCATCAGGACGATGTGTTCATCGAAGACGTGCTGCGCTGTCTCGACAATGTGCTGCAGGATTACATCGACCGCGCCCCGCCCGAAATGGCCCGCGCCAAGTATTCGGCGATGCGCGAACGCTCGGTCGGGATGGGGGTGATGGGCTTCCACTCGTTCCTGCAGAAGAAGAACATCGGCTTTGAAAGCGCGATGGCCAAGGCGTGGAACATGAAGATGTTCAAGCACATCTCGGCCAAGGCGGACGAAGCCAGCCTGATGCTGGCGCACGAACGCGGGGCCTGCCCCGATGCCGCCGACATGGGGGTGATGCAGCGCTTCTCATGCAAGATGGCGATCGCGCCGACCGCGTCGATTTCGATCATCTGCGGCGGCACCTCGGCCTGCATTGAGCCGATCCCGGCGAACATCTATACCCACAAGACGCTGTCGGGCAGCTTCGTGGTCAAGAACCCCTACCTCGAACGGCTGCTCGCGGCCAAGAGCAAGGATTCCAACAACGTCTGGAACTCGATCCTCGAACACGGCGGCTCGGTCCAGCACCTCGATTTCCTCAGCCAACAGGAAAAAGACGTCTACAAGACCAGCTTCGAGATCGACCAGCGCTGGCTGCTCGAATTCGCGGCCGATCGCACCCCGTTCATCGATCAGGCGCAGAGCCTCAACCTCTACATCCCGGCCGACGTCGAGAAGTGGGACTTGATGCATTTGCACCTGCAGGCCTGGGAAAAGGGCATCAAGAGCCTCTATTACCTGCGCAGCAAGAGCGTTCAGCGCGCGGGCTTTGCCGGCGGGGTCGAGGCGGACAACACCTCGGACGCGCCCAAGATCGAGCTGGCCGCGCAGCAGACCGACTATGAGGAATGCCTGAGCTGCCAATAGGCGGCGCAGGCGGACAGGACCAGGCAGATGGCGGCAAATAACCCCTTTCAAGGCAGCATCGGCTGCACGGTCGTCGGCGTCGCGCTGGCGGGCGTCGCCTTGGCCGCGCTGATGTTCGGCTATCCGCAGTACCGCGTCTATTCGCAGCGGCTGGCGGGCGAAGCCGCACTGGCCGAGGCGCAGAGCTCGCGCCAGGTTGCGATCCTTGAGGCGCGGGCCAAGAAGGAAAGCGCGATCTCTTTGGCTGAGGCCGAGGTGATCCGCGCCGAGGGGGCGGCCAAGGCCAACAAGATCCTGCAGAATTCGCTCGGCGGACCCGAGGGCTATTTGCGCTATCTGCAGATCCAGGCCCTGGAAGACAGCAAGGCGCAGCTGATCTACGTGCCGACCGAGGCCGGGCTGCCGGTGACCGAAGCCGGGCGGCTGCGCGAAGCACCGCAGCAATGACCATCGGCACTTTCACTCCGGCGATGGCAGGCCTTGGCTGCCTGCTGCTCGTGGCGCGCGCGCTGGCCGGGATCTCGGCGCTGCCGACGCGGACCGCGTTGGGCTATGATCCGGCGCGCCACCCGGCCGAGCGGCGCGGGATGCTGGTGGCGCTCGCCGCCGCGCTGGCGCTGCCGCCGATGCTGTGGATCGCGCTCAACCGGTTTTCGGACCTCGGCGCGATGGAGCTGTTCTGATGCGGAAATACCACCGCTGGCTGTCAGTTCTGTTCGGCGTATTCCTGCTGTGGATCGCGGTGACCGGGGTGCTGAGCCAGGTCGCCGCGCTGGTCGCCAACGGCGGGTTCGAGCAGGAAAC
>JANNYT010000204.1:0-32588 GCA_031410255.1 Novosphingobium sp.
CGCGGCAAATTCGACCCCCATCCGGTCTTCCTGGCACCACCGCGCGGTCGCGGTAACGGCTTGTCCTTCGGTCAGCATGATCCGGAAAATCGTGCCGGGCGGCACGTTCCACAACCCTTCGACCATCGCCCCGGTGGCCGAGATGTTGCGGATTGTGCCGTGGTAATGTTGGCCGCTGTGATCGAGGACGATCTTGCGCAGCATTGTGTGGCGCGAGGCGCGCGCGGCGCGCGGACCGATCGCAATCGCCGTCAGGCCGGTTTCCAGCATCGCGCAAGCGTCTGTAAAGCTGATCGCCTTGGCGTATATATAGCCCTGCACATGGCTGCAACCGAGCATTCGGACCAGATCGAGCTCGTCGAGCGTTTCAACGCCTTCTGCGGTGGTTTCCATCCCTAACGCCTCGGCCAGGCTGACGATCGAGGCGATGATTGCGCCGTTGCGGCTGCCGGTGATCGTCGCGCCGCGGACAAAGCTCTGGTCGATCTTGATCTTGTCGAACGGGGCCTTCTTCAAATAGCCCAGCGACGAATAGCCCGTGCCGAAGTCATCAAGCGACAGCCGCACCCCGACCCGCTTCAGCGCGGCGAACATGGCATCCGTATTATCGTCGTCGTTGAGGAAGACGCTTTCGGTAATTTCCAGCTCGAGCCGCGCCGGGTTGACCTGCGCGGCAGCGAGCGCGTGGGTGATCACTGCCGGCAAAGCCGGGTTGGCGAACTGCAAGGGCGAGACGTTGACCGCTACGCGTACGCTTTCGGGCAATTGCGCCAGATGGTGGCAGGCCTGCCGCAGCACCCATTCACCGATCTGCGTGATCAGCCCCGAATCTTCCGCCACCGGAATGAACTTGGCTGGCGACAGTGGCCCGCGGGTCGGGTGCGTCCAGCGCAGCAGCGCCTCAAACCCGGTGATCCGTTCGGTCGAGGTGTGGACCACCGGCTGATAGAATACTTCGAACCCGCCACTGGTCAGCGCATCGCGCAGGTCCTGTTCCAGCTGACGGCGTTCTTCGGCGTCGCTGTGCAGGTCGGCGGCGTAGAAGTGGTGGCGGCCCCGGCCCCCGTCCTTGGCCGCATAAAGCGCCAGATCGGCGTTGCGGATGATCGCCTCGGACGTCACCCCGTCATCGGGTGACAGCGCCACGCCGACTGACGCGCCGATCACGACGCGGTGGCCGTCGATCGAATAGGGCTCGGACAAGTCGCGGATCACTTGCACGGCGAGCGCTGCCAGATCCTCCTGCCGGTGGCGGCCGGGCAGCACGACTTGAAACTCATCCCCGCCGAGCCGGCCAACCCGGCCAGCCTCACCAATCGTCCGCTCGAGTCTGCTGGCCACCTGCGTTAGCAGGTAATCGCCTGCCGGATGCCCCATCGTGTCGTTGACTTGCTTGAACCGGTCGAGATCGAGCAGGAAGACCGTGCAGGCGCGGTGTTCGATGTTGGGCGCGGCGAGGATCTTCTCCAGCGTCTGCGCCATCTGCAAGCGGTTGGCGAGGCCGGTCAGCGAATCGTAATGCGCCAGCCGTGAGGCGTGTTCGGCGGAGCGGCGCTTTTCGGTCAGATCATGCCCCGAGCCGCGAAACCCCACGAAGTTGCCGAAGGTATCGTACAGCGGCCGTCCATTGATCGACCACCAGCGTTCCTCCCCCGGGGTGGCGGCGCGCATCGCCAGTTCGATAAAGGCCGAGCGCGCCGACAGATGGAACGCGAGCGTGCGTTCGTTTTCCAGACCCTGCGGATCGGCCACGAACAGTTCGGACAGCGACCGCCCGGTCAGCTCTCCGGGCTTGCGGCCCAGCAATTCGTCGATCGGTGGTGAGACATAGACCAGGGTGCCGCGCCGATCTGTCTCCCAGAACCAGCCCTGCCCGGTTTGCTCAAAATCGTGGAGAATCTCCTCGGCCCGCAGCTGCGCGCGCTGTTGCGCGAGCAAGGCCACCTGCATTGTCATATCTGCCTTGGCCTGCCGCACCGACATGTAGACCCCGCCCGCGCAGCCGACCGCCAAGGCGAAAAAGGCGCCGGGCGAACCCGCGATAATCGCGACCCCGCTCCACAGCGCGGCCTGCGCCATGACAATGCTGGCAATCCGGCGGTTAAGGATGATCGTGGCCAAGGCGCCGACAATCACCAGAATGCCCAGCGAATTATCCCAGCGCGATCCGGTAAAGCTGGTCCAGCGCGCGATGGTCAGCCCGAACAGCAGCATCGGCAGGCCGACCATGGCCGCCAGCATTGTTCCGCGCAGGTCCGCCCGGTCAAGCCGTTCGCGTTCAAAGCGGGCGGCAATCGGGGTCAGTGCCGCGATCCAGACCGATCCCAGCGCCATGATCACGGTGGAAACGCGCGGTACGGAAAGGATCGAGATGCCGGTCAGGATCATTGCCCCGACAAAGATCGGCGCCATCAGCATCCAGTTAGGCTCGATCAGATCGACCAGACTGTTGCGGGCCGACCCGCGCTGCCGGTTTGGTCCTTGCGTGCGAGCCGCCTGCGCCTTGATTTCGTTGCCCTTGAAGCGGGGTGCTGTGGCCGCAGTTGTCCGCTCGCGCACGGGCGGCGCGTCCATCGGGGCCTCGATCGACCTCAGTGGTTCAGCGGACATGGACAGCGCTTTGCCACGACAGCGCTTGCAATTAGGTTAAATTTACCATTGCAATGCGGGCATTTGAGGCGCGCCGCGCTGGACAGCCGGCTTGATTGTTGACGATTTTTTACCAAAACAGTGGGCTGAGCGGCAGGCCCGTGTTGACCTGAGCCGCCCACGCCGCGACAACACTGGTCAAAGCCGGTTACGGGCTTGGGAGGGATGCCGCGCGTGAGCACAATCCATACCTTCACTCTGATCAGGGCCGCATAGCCGGTGCTGCACATCGCGATCATCGGTTCTGGTCCGGCTGGATATTACACCGCAGAAGCTGCGCAAAAGCGCTGGGGCGACGATGTCCGGGTCGACGTGTTCGACATGCTGCCAGTGCCTTACGGCTTGATCCGCACCGGGGTCGCGCCCGATCACCAGTCCATCAAGGGGGTCTCCAAGCGCTACGAAGGCACCGCGCTAGGGGGCAACGTCCGGTTCGTCGGCAATGTGATGGTCGGTGAAGATATCAGCATCGCCGAGCTGCAAGGGCTCTATGATGCAGTGGTGCTCGCCACTGGCGCGCCTAACGACAAGCCCGCCGGGATCCCCGGCGAAGGCCTTGAAAATGTGTTCGGCAGCGCCGCGTTCGTCGGCTGGTACAACGGTCACCCGCAGTTCGCCAAGCTGAGCCCAGACCTGACCGGCAAGACCGCCGTGGTCATCGGCAATGGCAATGTTGCGCTCGATGTTGCGCGGATCCTGGCCAAGACCACTGCCGAATTCACCGGCAGCGATATTGTTGGCCATGCCCTTCACGCCTTGCAGAAATCGAACATCGAACAGATTTTGATATTGGGCCGGCGCGGGCCGCACCAGATCGCCATGACGCCGAAGGAACTGGGCGAACTGGCGCACCTCGATCGGGCTTGCCCGCGGGTCGACCCCGCTGACTTGCCAGATGCAGCGGACGACGTTTTGCTCGAACCCGGCCAACGCAAATCAGTCACGCATTTGCGCAGCTTCGCGGCTATTCCCGAACAATACCGTGCCGACAAACCGATCGAAATCGAGTTCGACTTTTTCGCCAGCCCCAAGACGATTCTGGGCGAATCCAGCGTCACCGGTATTGAGATTGAGCGGACTCAGCTGGACGGTGGCGGACGCGCGAGCGGCACGGGTGAGATCTACCGCATCGATTGCTCGCTGATCGTCACCTGCATCGGTTACAAGACCAGCCCGATCCCCGGCGTCCCATTTGAGGAAAGCGCCGGGCGCTTCGCCAATGATGAGGGCCGCATCCTGCCTGGGCTCTATTGCGTTGGGTGGGCGCGGCGCGGTCCCTCGGGGACGATCGGCACCAACCGGCCTGACGGGTTCGGTGTCGTCGAAAAAATCGCCGAGGACGTTGGCAACGGCACGGGCAAGCAGGGCCGCTCCGGGTTTGATGTTCTGGCTGAAGCGCGGGCGCTCGAAGTGGTGACCTTCCGCGACTGGAAAAAGATCGAGGCGCAAGAAGAGCAACGCGCCCGCGACGGTGCCCCGCGCGAGAAGTTCGTCGATGTCGCCGCGATGATTGCAGCGCGCGGCGCGTAACCTAACAGCAGCATATGCTGCTTGCCCATTTGCCATCGGCGTGATTTAATCGAGCGGTTAAATGCTGGCGAGACTCGGCACGGCAGGAGAGAACCTATGGCGACCTATGACCTAATCATTCGCGGCGGAACGATCGTCGATGGCACCGGCGAGCCGGGCTTCGTTGGCGATGTGGCGATCAAGGATGGGCTGATCGCCGCTGTCGGGTCGGTCCACGGCGATGCTGCGCAGGAAATCGCCGCTGAAGGCAAGATCGTCGCGCCGGGCTGGGTCGATATCCATACCCATTACGATGGCCAGGCCACCTGGGATCAGGAAATGGCTCCGTCAAGCTGGCATGGGGTGACCACCGTGGTGATGGGCAATTGCGGCGTTGGCTTCGCTCCTGCTGCGCCCGATCGGCACAAGTGGCTGATCGAATTGATGGAAGGCGTGGAGGATATTCCCGGCACCGCGCTCGCCGAAGGAATGAAGTGGAATTGGGAGACTTTCCCTGAATATCTCGACGCGCTCGAGGCGATGCCTCGCTCGGTCGATGTTGGCACGCACGTGCCGCATGGCGCGGTCCGCGCTTACGTGCTTGGTGACCGCGAACGCCCCGGTGCAGTGCCGACCGAGGATGATATCGCCAAGATGTCCGCGATTGTCGAAGACGGCCTGCGCGCGGGCGCCTTGGGCTTTTCGACCAGCCGCACAGTGCTGCACCGCTCAATCGACGGCGAAGTGGTGCCCGGCACCACCGCCACCAAGGAAGAGCTGATCGGGATCGGCCGGGCGATGGGCCGGGCCGGGCACGGGGTGTTCGAAATGGCCAGCGACATGCGGCGCGAATGGGACGAATTTGGCTGGATGGGGCAATTGAACCGCGAAACCGGGCTGCCCTGCACTTATGCCGCGCTGCAATCGATCGCTAAGGAAATGCCGCTCGATGAACAGATCGCCGCGATGCGCGCCGAAAATGACAACGGCGCCAATATCGTTGCGCAAATCGCACTGCGCGGCAATGGTATCGTCATGGCTTGGCGCGGCAGCGTCCACCCGTTCCGCCTACGCCCCAGCTGGGTCGCCATCATGGACCTGCCGTGGGATGAGCAGAAAGCCAAGTTGCTCGATCCGGCATTCAAGGCGCAATTGCTTAGCGAAGCGCCAGATTACAGCGAAGTTCCGCAGGACATCATCGGCCTGATTATGGTGGTCAGCGGCGGCTGGGCACTTCAATTCGAAATGGACGATGACTTCGATTACGAACCGCAGGCCGAAGCCAGCGTCGCGGCGCGCGCCGCCGCTGCGGGCAAGTCGGGCGATGAATACGCCTATGACCTGATGTGCCGCGAAGATGCGACCGGGTTCATCTACCTGCCGATCCTCAACTACGCCGATGGCAACCTCGATTTCCTCGAGGCGTTGCAGGCCAGCGACGATTGCGTAAATTCGCTGTCCGACGGCGGCGCGCATTGCGGGACGATCTGCGATGCGGCCAGCCCGACCTTTATGCTCGAACATTGGGTGCGGGATCGCAAACGCGCCAAAAATCGCCCAAATGGCCGGATCAGTCTGGAAGTGGCGGTGAAGCGCCAGTGCCACGATACTGCACGGCTCTATGGTCTCGATGATCGCGGCGTGATCGCGCCGGGCTATCTGGCCGATCTCAACGTGATCGACATGGCCGCGGTGAAGCTGGGCAAGCCGTGGCTGGCGTTTGATTTGCCGGCTGGCGGCAAACGGTTGCTGCAACGGGCTGAAGGCTATGTCTGCACGATCAAAACCGGCGTGGTGACGTTCAAGGACGGCACCTGGACCGGCGAGACCCCCGGCGGCCTGATCCGCGGACCCCAGCGCGCCGCAATGCTGGAAGCTGCTGAGTAGCAACCATTCTTCTCCCCTCCCGGCCGGGGAGGGGCAAGCAGCGGAGCAATCAATGACCATAGCCGCAGTTCGCACGGGCAACCCTGCCAATCTCGATACCCTGCTCCCCGCCACTGCCGAAGATCCCGGCCAGCCTGGCCCCGGCCAAATCCGGGTCAAACTGGCCGCATCGTCGCTCAACTTCCACGACTATGCGGTGGTCGCGGGCCTGATCCCGGCCGCACCGGGGCGCATCCCGATGTCGGACGGTGCGGGCACGGTTGAGGCGATTGGCGACGGCGTCACCGAATTCAAAGTGGGCGATGGCGTCGTCTCGACCTTCTTCCCCGATTGGCTCGACGGCACCCCGCCCGCCACCGCGTTTCGCGGCGTGCCCGGTGACGGCATCGATGGCTATGCCCGTGAAGCCGTGGTCACCCCGGCGCACTGGTTCACCCGTGTTCCCGCCGGGTACAGCCACGCCGAAGCGGCCACGCTGACCTGCGCCGGGCTGACCGCCTGGCGCGCACTGTTCGTTGATGGCTGCGTCCAGCCGGGCTCGACCGTGCTGGTCCAGGGCAGCGGCGGAGTTTCGGTCTTCGCGCTGCAATTCGCCAAAGCGGCGGGCGCGCGGGTGATCGCGACAAGCTCGTCAGATGATAAGCTGGCCAAGCTCAAGGCCCTCGGCGCAGATGAACTGATCAATTACAAGGAATTGCCGGCCTGGGGGGCTAAGGCTCTGGAACTGACCGGCGGCGCTGGGGTCGATTGCGTGGTCGAAATCGGCGGCGCGGGCACGCTCGACCAGTCGATGGTCGCCACCCGGGTCGGCGGCCATGTCGCCTTGATCGGGGTGCTGGCAGGCTTTGCCGGGCCAATCCAGACCGCGCTGCTGATGGCCAAGAACCTGCGTGTCCAGGGCCTGACCGTGGGCAGCCGCGCGCAGCAGTTGGCGATGATCGCGGGGATCGAAGCCAACGCGATCAAGCCGATAATCAGCGATCACTTCCCGCTGGCAAACCTCGCCGACGCGTTCCGCCACCAGATCGCCAACAAGCACTTCGGCAAGATCGTGGTGGATATTTGAGGGCTGGGGTTACGGCTCAATTATCACCCCGACCGCCGGGTCGGCGCTGCCTGACAGGATATCCGCAAACGCGGCCTGAGCAGCTGCCAGTCCGGAGCAGCGATCGGTTCGCACTGAGCCGCCGGCCTCGTTCAGGAATTTGCCCCAGCTGGCCGCAATTGCTGCACCAAAAGCCTTTGGTCCCGCCTCCTTGATCGCAGCCACTGCGTGGTCGGGGGCGAAGAACAGCACCGGCGCTGGGCCGGGCAGTGTGCCGTTTTGCTGACCGAACCCTGCGCCGACATGCGTCGCCCCGACGGTGCAGGAGTATTTCAGCTGGGCATCGAGCGCGGAATGTACCGCGTGGATCAGCGCGGCGTTGCCTGCGAAATCGACCAGTACTGACGGGACTTGCGGCAAATCGGCGACCTGCTCGTAAGCCATGACTTCATTGTAGAACCCGCCGCTGCGGACAAATTCAACATTGCCTGCCGAAGTCAGCCCGATCCGCTTGATCTGCGGCGATTGGTCGCGCGCTACGCTGGCCGTGGCCATCGCAGTTTTGGACGAGGCCGAGGTGCAGATCAGCGCCTTCGCCCCGAACCACTGTTCGCGCCGCATCATGCTTTCAATCAAGAACCCAGTTTTGAACAGCGGGCCGAAGATCATCCGCTCGGCCTCACGCGTGGGATCGTGCTCGGGATCGGCGGCGAGGCGGCTGTACTGGTTGTAGATCGGGCTCATCGGCAGCCGGTGCGCCGCCGCGTCGGTAAAGCCGCCGGCGGTGACATTATCGGGCAGCACATCGAGGTGGCTGGCCATCGGCAAGAAGCCATAGACCCGCTCGCCTACCGCGAGCCCGGGATGCCGCGATTCCGCGATCACTGCATGGCCCCACATCGGCACCACGCCCCACTCGCCTTCACCTGGAAAGAAGTTCCAATACCCGAACGCATCGCCGACCACCGCGTAAGTCACATTGTTGGCGGTGACTGAGAAGCTCTCGACCGCGAGCCGGACCTCGCCATCGCCCAGCGGCGCGAGCGGGACTTCGGCGATCCGCGATTGCGAAAGATCATTGCGGACGAATTGGACTACTGCACTCACGGCACTCTCCTGCGGGATTGTTATGGCCGAACTGTGCCGCGCGCGGAGCGGACAGGCAAGCGCGATCAGCCCGGCCGGGGCCGGGCCAGAAACCCGCTGGCGACAATCGCCTTGAAGGTCCGTTCGCGGATGGTCAGCGCGCTCAGATCCGGGCTGCCAAAACTCAGGCGATAGAACCGGAAGATCAGGAATTTCCGCTCTTCGACCGTAATTGCGCCCCACGGCACCAGAAACCGGCCGCCAAACGGACTGAACAGCCAGCCGATCGCAACCCGCAGCCCGGTCTGGCAGATGTCGATCCGCAAGCAATTGCTATAGCTGACCCCGCCCCACGGATTCCAATGGGAACCTTTGCCGAGCGAGGCTGATTGCAGGTGCATCCGCCGCAGCGCTGCCTCGTCGCGATCGGGGAACCGCTGCCGCAGTGCGGACCAGCCAGCCCACCACGCCAGCAGCGACGTGATCACCAGCCACATGCCGATGAACAGGAACGGAAAGATCGCCATGACCGCGTTGTCGTTCATCGCCGTCTCCTAACCGAGCGGAACCAGACTGCCCGGCGGCAAGATGCCGCCAGCGCCCAGCCGTGGGTCGTCTTGGTGAACCTTGGCCGCGCCCCAGCTGCCGTCGGGCCGCTGGCCGGTGACCACGATTTCGTCGTCAGCAACGTGCCCAAGCTCAACATCGCGGTCGGGCAGGATCGCGATCACCTTGCTGCCGGCGGTGACCAGCACTTGCCGGTTTTCGCGAAAAGCGAGCAGCGCCAAGGCTTTGATGTCATTGTAATAAGGCGCCTCGCGCCAGCGGTTGGGCTGGCTGGCGTCGAGCGTGAAGTTGATCCGGAAGCCCAGTTCGCTGACCACCACGATCCGCGCCTTGGCCGGGAACCAATGGTCTGGCACCGCATCCCAGATCAAGTAGCCGCATTGAAAATCGCGGCACCGCTGCGGGCGCGCGTCATAGATCTTGCAGCCCTTGCCGACCGCGCAATGCTGGCACCAATCGCCCTTGGTGCTGGCCGTCTCGGGCACTTTGAGAACCTTGCAGCACAGCGTGCAGCTGCCGCAGCTCCGGCCTTTGACAGTCGCGGCCGGGCCCTCACTCAAGCCGCGACTAGACCCGCATCGGCATCAGCACATACAGCGCCGGGCTTTTCTCATCCTGCCGGATCAGCGTTGGCGCACCGGCGTCGGCCAAGTGCAGTTCGACCGTGTCGCCTTCGATCTGCGCGAGGATATCCTTGAGGTAATTGGCGTTGAAACCAATCTCGAACCCGGCCGATTTGTAATCCGCCGGCACTTCTTCCGCCGCAGTGCCGTTGTCAGGCGAAGTGACCGAGAGCGTGACCTTGTCATTCTCCAACGCCATCTTGACCGCGCGGGTCTTTTCGGTGGCGATGGTCGCAACGCGGTCAACGCCTTCCCAGAAGCTCTTGGGGTCGAGCCGCAGCAGCTTGTCATTGCCGGTCGGGATCACGCGGCTGTAATCGGGGAAGGTGCCGTCGATCAGCTTGCTGGTCAGCACCACGCCGTTTTCGCCGCCCAGCGTGAAGCGCACCTTGCTGGCCGACAAGTCGATCAGGACATTGGTGCCGGGCGATTCTTCGAGCAATTTGCGCAGTTCGGCCACGCATTTACGCGGCACGATCACATCGGGCATGCCGTCCGCGCCTTCGGGCTTGGCAATCGTGAAGCGCGCCAGCCGGTGGCCGTCGGTCGCCGCAGCGCGCAGTTCCTCATCGGTCACGTGCAGGAAAATGCCGTTGAGATAATACCGCGTTTCCTCGGTGCTGATCGCAAACCGGGTGCGGTCAATCATCTGTGCCAGCAAGGCTGCGGGCAGCTCAAAGCTGGTCGGCAGATCACCTTCGACGATCATCGGAAAATCGTCGCGCGGCAGGGTCGGCAGCGAGAAGCGACTGCGCCCGGCCTTGACTGCCATGCGGTTGTCGGCGGTTTCCAGGCTGACCTGGCTGCCATCGGGCAATTTGCGCGCGATATCGAACAGCAGATGCGCCGAGACGGTGATCGCCCCGGCCACTTCGACCGAAACTGCATTCAGGCTCTCAACCACTTGCAGATCAAGGTCGGTCGCCATGACCTTCAGCGTGCCATCGGCCGCCGCCTCGATCAGCACGTTCGAGAGGATCGGAATGGTGTTGCGCCGTTCAACGACGGACTGGACGTGCGACAAGCACTTCAGCAGCGTCGCGCGTTCGATTGTGGCCTTCATGACGTAACGTGTCCCCTGCGCGCGCAAGCAACCGGAATCGGCGGTGCGCCGTCGTTTCGGACTGTCTTTCTTAGCGGCGGGCGGGCGCGCGGCAAGGGCACAGTTGGTGATTTTCCTGTAAGCTGGGGATAAGCGCCCGAAGTTCGCACGAACTTCGGCGATCAGAGCGTCGCGGCCAACCGGTACATGCTGCTGGCGGTGGCCACATAGGTGCTGATGTCATTCAACGCGGCATCGGAAAGGGTATTGATATCGACCCCGCCGGCCCGCATCTTGTCGACGATTTCGGCAAAGGCTGCCTTGTCGAGATCCTTCGACTGCGGGTTGCTCCGCCCCGGTCCAATATCAAACGCATTGTCGATCACGGTGACCGAGACTGACCGGGCGGCCAGCCGTCCCTTCATCTCGCTGACAACCAGCGCTGACATCACGTAATTGGTGTAAGCTTCCTGTTTGTCCGCGGTGACACGTTCGCGAGCGATGCAGGCCTTGACCAGCTTATCGAGCGCCGCTTCGACTTTTGGGTCGAGCCCTTTGTCATCGCTGTAATTGAGGAGCGAATCAGCGGTTGCTGCGGCCAGACCTGCTGGCGCCAAAGCCACTGGGCAATCGGCCTGACCGGGAGTCATCGCCGCAGCCGGAAGTGCCGTCGCAGCCAGCAACAGCCCCGCAATTACCGTAAATTTCCGCATGTCATTCCCCCGTTTGCATATCGCCTAAGACAGCATCGCCATGCCGCCATTAACGTGCAATGTCTGGCCGGTAATATAGCCTGCTTCGGTACTGGCAAGATAGGCCACCGCCGCGCCGATATCCCCGCCCTCGCCCATCCGCCCCATCGGGATCCGGGCGTTGAGTGCGGCCTTTTGCGCATCAGGCAGCCCGTCAGTCATCGCGGTGCGGATGAACCCGGGGGCGACGCAATTGACCGTGATCCCGCGGCTGGCCACTTCCTGCCCGAGCGATTTGGACATGCCGACGAGGCCCGCCTTGGCCGCGGCATAGTTGACCTGCCCCGGATTGCCGGTCGCGCCGACCACGCTGGTGACAGAAATGATCCGCCCGTGGCGCGCTTTCATCATCGGCTTGCAGGCCGCGCGCATCAGCCGGAACGCGGCCTCAAGGTTGACCCGGATCACCGCGTCCCACTCCTCATCCTTCATCCGCATAGCGAGGTTATCGCGGGTGATCCCGGCATTGTTGACCAGGATATCGATCTTGCCGAGCGTATCGACGGTGGCGGGCACCAGATGCTCGACCTGCTCGGTATTCGAAAGATCGCAAGTGATCTCGACGTGATCGTGCCCGTACGTGTCGTTCAACTCCTCCCGAAACGAGCGCAGCTTGCCCGGATTAGTCCCCGACAAAGCGAGCCGCGCGCCTTGCCGCGCCAGCGCGTGGCTGATCGCCGAACCGATGCCACCGGCAGCGCCGGTTACAAGCGCGGTCATGCCAGTGAGGTCAAACATGCGGTGTTCCATTGTCAAAGTCCTTTCAACAAAGCTTCGATGTCGTCCATCGAGATCGCGCTGGTGACGTCCACATCCTCCACAGAGCGCCCGATCATTGGGCCAAGGACTTTTCCGCCGAATTCCACGAAATGCTCTACGCCCGCCGCCTTCAGCGCGATCACACTTTCGCGCCAGCGGACCCGGCCGGTGACTTGTTCAACCAGCAGGCGCTGAATTTCGGCAGGTTCGCTGACCAGCGCGGCGGTGACGTTCGCGTAGAGTGGCAATGTCAAAGCGCCTGGCGGGGTGGCGGCAAGGGCCTGGGCCATTGCATCGGCGGCAGGCTGCATCAGCTGGCAGTGAAACGGGGCCGAGACCGGCAGCAATATGCCGCGCTTGATCTCGAACTCCTTGACCATGGCGATGGCGCGCTCGATCGCGGCCTTGTGGCCTGACAGCACGACCTGCCCCGGATCGTTATCGTTGGCGACGGTGCAGACTTCACCTTCTGCCGCGGCCTCGGCGAGCGCCTGCGCCTTGGCGAGGTCAGCCCCCAGCAGCGCGCACATCGCGCCCACGCCGACCGGCACTGCCGCCTGCATGGCTTGCCCGCGCAGCTTGAGCAGCCGCGCGGTGTCAGCCAGGCTGAACGCGCCGGTCGCGCACAAGGCGGTATATTCGCCAAGGCTGTGTCCCGCGACGAAATCAGCCTTGTCGGCAAGCGCAATCCCGCCTTCCTGTTCCAGCACGCGCAGCACGGCGATGGCATTGGCCATAATCGCCGGCTGCGCATTCTCGGTGAGGGTCAGCGCCTCTTCAGGGCCATCGCGCATGATCGCGAACAGTTTCTGCCCCAGCGCATCATCGACTTCTTCGAACACCGCGCGCGCCGCCGGGCTGGCAGCGGCAAGGTCTGCACCCATGCCGACCTTTTGGCTGCCTTGGCCGGGAAAAACGAAAGCTCTCATAGAATTGTCCTCTCCAATCGGTTCCCCCTTCCGCAGGCGGGAGGGGTTAGGGGTGGGCGCGACCGCCATGTCGCGTGCGCCTTACGGCCCACCCCGCTGCGACTAGGCAACAAATTGCCAAGTCTCGCAAACCCCTCCCGCCTGCGGGAGGGGAGCCTGTCCCTATGGTCGGCGTTATGTCCCCGCAACCCCGAAGGGCACAATCTTGTTGTCGATATCGTGGCCGATGTCGGCCCGGCCCAGATAGGGGATGCCTGCCTGTGCGCACCAATGCTGCGCGATCTGCTCGGCCGTCTGCCCAAACGCGACATCGTTTTCGGGCACCGCGCTGACCCGGCCAAGCCGCAGCCCGGCGATGCCCGCCAGCTGCGCGGTGACGTGGAAGAACAAGCGGTCGACCGCGTAATCGTATTCGCTGACCTCCTCGACCAGCACGACATGGCCGGTCAGATCGGGCATCAACGGCGTGCCGCACAGCATCGCCAGCGTCATCAGGTTGAAGGCCACCGTGGGCCGCTGATCGAGCCCACCTTCCAGTCCATCTCGCTCGCCCGCCAGCCAGCCGAGTGTGCGCCGCACCGCAGCTTCCCCGCCCTCGCGGCGAATATCGGCCGCCATGGGGGCGTGGACCTGGCGCCCGATGCGCCGCGCATAGAGCGCGCCGAGCAGCGTGCCGCCATCGGAATATCCGAGGTATGTCTTGCGCGCCGCAGTTGGCTCCAGCTGCGCCAGCGCCGCCTGCGTCACCCGCGCCGCGCCGTACCCGCCGCGTGCGAACCACACCGCGTCAAAGGCCGGATCGCTTGCGCATTCGATCAACGCCGCCTGCCGCTGGGCATCGCTGCCGGCAAAATGGCCCTGTTCGAGAAAGCACTGCGGATGGAACTGCAGAGTGAGCGCGGGATAGTCTGCCGCCAGCGCAATTACGTGCGCGGCATCGGCCGCGGTCAACGAGCGCGACGGGGCGCAGATGGCGACGCGGGTCATGCTATCCTTCCTAACCCGGTTGCGCTGGCTGACAAGGCCGCATACCGCAGCGGCATGACCGACCTCACCTCTCACCCCTGGTTCTTCTGCGGCATCGGCGGATCGGGCATGCTGCCGCTGGCGCTGATCCTGCAGGGCGCCGGCGCGCAAGTCGCCGGGTCCGACCGCAGCCGCGATGCGGGTCGCACGCCGGAAAAGTTCGCTTGGCTGGAAAGTCTCGGCTTTGCGCTGTTTCCGCAGGACGGCAGTGGGATTACGTCGGCCGAGCAGGTGCTGGTCGCCTCGGCGGCGGTGGAAGATACCGTGCCCGAAATGGTCCGCGCCAAGGAGCTCGGCTGCCCGCGAATGTCACGCGCTGAGCTGCTGGCGAAGCTGTTCAATGCCGCGCCAGTGCGGATCGCGATCGGCGGGACCAGCGGCAAAAGCACAGTGACCGGGATGACCGGCTGGATCATGCATGCCGCCGGGCGCAATCCCACGATTATGAACGGCGCGGTGATGAAGAACTTCGCCAGCCCCGATGCACCCTTTGCCAGCGCCCGGGTTGGCAGCGGCGAAGTGTTTGTCTCTGAAGTCGATGAGAGCGATGGCTCGATTGCGCTGTACCGGCCGAGCATCGCGGTGCTGGGCAACGTCAGCCTCGACCATAAGAGCCTGGAGGAATTGCGCCGCTTGTTTGGGGCGTTTGTGCAACGCGCAGACATTGCGGTGATCAACCTCGACGATGCGGAAGCCGCCGCGCTGGCCCCGCAGGCCCAGCGGTTGCTCGGCTTCGGGATCGACAGTGCTGTGGCGCGGATCGGAGTCGCCGCCGGGTCGATTGTCGAAGCGCCGACCAGCCTCTCGGCGACCATCGAAGATCGCCGCGATGGGTCTAGCCATGCGCTCGTCCTGCAGGTTCCGGGCCGCCACAATCTTGCCAATGCTTTGGCCGCCTTGACCGCCTGCTGTGCCGCCTCGGTCCCGTTGAGCACTGCGGTGCAGGCTTTGGCTACGTTTACAGGATTGGCCCGGCGGTTCGATATTGTTGGAACAAGCCACTCAAATATCACGGTTATCGATGATTTTGGCCACAACCCCGACAAAATCGCCGCGACGCTAGGCACGCTGAAAACCCACCCCGGCCGCGTCATCGCGTTCTTTCAGCCGCACGGCTACGGCCCGCTGCGCCAGATGGGCGCGGAACTGGCACAGACCATCGCGGCCAAGCTCGGCCCTGACGATCTGACTCTGCTGTGCGATCCGGTCTATTATGGCGGCACCGTTGATCAGAGCGAAGGCAGCGAACGCATCGTCCAGCTGATCCGCGACAACCGTGGCGCGGCCGAATACCTGCCCAGCCGCGATCAATGCGCCGCCCGGATCATCACGCTGGCCCGCCCCGGTGACCGCGTGGTGATCATGGGTGCGCGCGACGATACGTTGAGCCAGTTTGCCCGCAATCTGCTGGCCCGGTTACCTTAACCGTTTGGCAAAATTTTCCTGCGATTACCGTAGTTCACGGCCGCCGCTGGCCGGTGCATGGCGGAGTTTTCAGCATGAGCAGCAAGGCGCTCAACTTCTTTTTGGCTCTGTTGCTGCTGGCAATTGGCTGTCTCGTCTATCTGTACCGGGCGGACTCCATCGATGCCGCTGCTCAGATCGAAGGCAACGGCTCTGGGCTTTTGACCGACCCCAACGCCCAGAAAATCGCGAACTTTGCGAATGATAACGGCACTACTGATAACGCCACTATGCGTCAGGCGGTCATGAATGTGCATACTGCCCGTGGGATCAACCATGATGCTGCCGATGGTTTTAGTGCCGCAGCGCGCGAAAGCGGTGGTGTCAGCTTGGCGATCATCAAGGAAGCCGAAGTCCCGGCGATAATGGCTGAGTACCGCCGCCTGCGAGCCGAACAGCTGGCCACGCCGCCAACACCCAAGCGCGAAGAGCAGGACGAAGCAGCCGGAGTGGACGAAGAAGAAAGCGCTGTCGAGCAATAGGGTCTGCTGGGTGGCGCAGTTCGCACCAGCTTAGTGTGATTCCCTGGCCCAGCGGCGATTACTGCGCCGCCCGGATTGTCGCCCTCGCCCGCCCCGGTGACCGCGTGGTGATCATGGGTGCGCGCGACGATACGCTGAGCCAGTTTGCCCGCGATCTGCTGGCTGCGCTGGCCTAAATAGAAATTCGCCAAGCATTTGGCAGATGCCGGCTCTGGTGTCGCGAAAAGCCAAGGCACGGTAGCTGCAATTGGACTAAGGCCCGCAAAAGTTCGCAGGGGAAAAGCTATGCAGTTTAACCGAAGATCGGCGCTGGGCGGTGCCGCCGCAGTGATGTTGGCATTTCGCGCGGGCGCAGCGCGCGGAGAAGTGAACGCGGCGTTCGGGACTCTGCTGAAGCGCGCATTTTCGCTTCACTGGCATGGGCAGTCCCACCAGAAGACCAGTTTTACCAGCTCGGGTGAATTCGTCACCGATATCAAGGCCGATTTCCAAATCGATCAAGACTGGAACCTGCTGGGCAACTGGAAAGAAGCGTTCCTGCTCGAAGGGAAGCTATATACCGGATACTCAACGATCTGGGGCAGTTGCTGGGCCGATGCCACCATTGCGGGAATCGACATTACCAAAAGCCGGTTCAATTCTGCCGATGGCCTACCTGGCGATATGCGCTGGGAGACCTTCAAAGGAAAACTGGAATTCTTCAGCGATCCTCAGCGTCCCGGCCATATCGCACTGATCGGAACAACCTATAGCGATGCCGACGGGGTGCCAAGCCAGGTTACTCTGGTTGACGAAAGCTGATCGGGGCGGCCCAGCTGCGCTGAATGCGCCGCCCGGATCGCCGCGCCCGCCCAGTCAGCAAAAAGGCCCGCCGCATCGCTGCGCCGGGCCTTCCGCATTTTTGGCCGTTAAACGAGTCGACTACATGCCCGAACCGGGTCCGTAAGTGATCTCAACCCGGCGGTTCTGCAATTCGCGGACACCGTCAGCGGTCGGGACGCGGTTGTTTTCTTCGCCGAAGCCTTGGCTGGAAACCGCGCCAGTTGGAATGCCGTGAGCGGTCAGATAGGCCGTGACAGCGGCATTGCGGCGCTCTGACAAGGCCTGATTATAAGTCGGCGCGCCCGAACGGTCGGCATAGCCCGCCAGCATGATCGGCACGCTGCTGCAGTTACCATAAGCCGTGACCGCCGAATCGAGGATCGCCGATGCCTCAGGCGTGATGTCCGACTTATCCCAGTCGAAGAACACGATGTACGGCCCCTTGTTGCACACTGGCGGCGGCGGGGGTGGCGGCGGTGGCGGAGGTGGCGGCGGAGTTTCCGGCACGACGATCACCGGCGGCGGCACCACCGATGCATGGCCGAAGTTATAGACCAGCGAAGCCAGCGCGCTGGTGGTCCGGAACTTGGTCGAATAAGGGCTCTGGAACATGGTGTATTGCACCGTCCCAGCATCGAAATAGCGCAGCTTTATCCCGATTTCGACATTGGTGCCGACCGGCACGCGCATCCCCGCCAGGCCTTGCCAGGCGAATTTGTTGTCGCTGCCATCGAAGAAGGTGGTGGTTCCGGCCCCGACCCGTTCTTTGATCGTGGCATAGCCCACGCCGCCGCCGAGGTAGAAATTCACCCCGCTGGGCAGATCGAAATCGACCAGCAGGTTGCCCATGCCGCTAAAGGCCGAAGCGCGCTCAAACGGCACAGAGCCCGGCGTAATCCTGAGCCGGGTGAGCGCCAGTGGATCGATCGAGGCAACCTTGCCATACTTGTAAGCCACTTCAGCTTCGAGCCGGAATCGCCCAAAATCATAGCCCAGCACACCATCCACATCGTAGCCGGTCTTGAAGGTGACCATCGGATCATAAGTCGCCCCGGACCAGGTCGATGGCACGTCGCGGATCTTCATCAAACCGCCATCCAGCTGGATGTAGACTTCGCCGTCCTTGGCCTGAGCTGGCGCGGCCAGCAGCGGCACGGCAAGTGCCGCAGCGATCAATATCTTTTTCATGCCACATCCCCAAAATCTGCGAAAAGTTCTTGCGGCCCAGCTAAGGGCTATCACAGGAACAAGCTGCGGCACAGAGCTTTTACCTTGCAATGCAGTGGCAAGTGGCTAAGGCCCGCCGCTTCCCGCAGTAATGCCGGGAAATCCAAGAAAGCCGGAGGGGCCCCGCAATCGTGCGGATCAGCCAGCGATCGGTTAGAATGCAAGAAAGGCACATGCATGCCGCTGTACGAGCATGTCTTCCTGGCCCGCCAGGATCTGAGCCAAGCGCAAGTCGATGCGCTGGCCGCCACCGCCACCGGGATTGTTGAAGCCGGCGCAGGCAAGGTCACCAAGACCGAGACCTGGGGCCTCAAGAACCTGGCCTACAAGATCAAGCGCAACCGCAAGGCGCACTTCGTGCTGCTCAACATCGATGCCCCCGCAGGCGTCGTGGCCGAGCTGGAACGGCAGACCGGGATCAACGAAGACGTGATCCGCTGGATGACCGTCAGCGTCGAAACGCACGAGGAAGGCCCCAGCGTGATGATGCGCAAGAACGACCGTGAGCGCACCAAGCGCCGCGAACGCGAGGAGTATTGATAATGGCTCGCGCATTTTTCCGCCGCCGCAAGAGCTGCCCGTTCTCGGGCAAGAACGCACCGGTGATCGACTATAAGGACACGCGGTTGCTGCAGGGCTATATGTCCGAACGCGGCAAGATCGTGCCTTCGCGGATCACCGCGGTCTCGGCCAAAAAGCAGCGTGAGCTGGGCCAGGCCATCAAGCGCGCCCGTCAACTGGGCCTGCTGCCCTACCTCGTCAAGTAAGGGAGAAATCGCATGGATATCATTCTCCTGGAACGGATCGAGAAGCTCGGCACCATTGGTGATGTCGTCACCGTCAAGGATGGCTACGCGCGCAACTACCTGCTGCCCGGTAAAAAGGCGCTGCGCGCCAATGCCGCCAACAAGAAGCTGTTCGAAGCCAACCGCAGCAAGATCGAGGCCGACAACGCCTCGCGCCGCGGCGAAGCTGAACTTCATTCGGTCAATGTCGAAGGCAAGTCGATTGTACTGATCCGCGCCTCGTCGAACGCCGGCCAGCTTTACGGCTCGGTTTCGGTGCGCGACATCGTCGATGCACTCAACGCCGATGGCGCCGGCATTGCCAAAGCGATGGTCGTGCTCGAACGCCCGATCAAGACGATCGGCGTGTTCGAAGTCAAAGTGACGCTGCACCCTGAAGTTGCGGTCAACGTGAAGGTGAACGTCGCCCGTTCGCCTGACGAAGCCGAACAGCAGGCTGCCGGGGTCGACGTGATCAAGGCCATGTTCGAAGACGATGTGGCAGCCGATGCCATGTCCGAATTCGAAGGCGGCGGCGGCGAAATGACCGAGGAAGAATTGGCTCGCGCCGATCAAGCCCCGGCCGCCGAAGCTGCGGATGCAGGTGAAGCCGAGGAAGACGAAGCCTGATCCCAGATCAGTCGGTTTCTGGTAACTCAAAGGGGGGCGTCTGCAGGCGCCCCCTTTTTCGTTGTCGCATCGGACCGTTCTGCCAGCCCGTTCGCTACGCGAAATTAACAACTATCAACTAGATCGTTGGTTGGCCCCACTATTGTAACGGGAAGATAGCGATGAATCGCCTAAGCGCCGCACTCAGCGCACTGTTCCTCGGAACAATCTTCGCTGTCTTGTCCTATTACGGGCCTTGGACCGAGGTGCATGGCCGCATGAGATTTTTCGCGGACCTGGTTATCAATCCGATGGTCGGCTGGCTCGGCAATATCGGTGGAACAGTCTTCTTTGCGATGTTCGGCGTTTTGCTGGCAGTTTTGGCGCTCAGCGGCAATTTGCGTACTTCCGATTAGTGCGCAGGTGATGAGTTTGGCCGCAATTGAAATGTAATGCTCGCGGAGCTATAAACCCGCGATGAAGATGACAGAAAAGCACATCGCGGAATTGGTCCGCGTTTACGACGAAGCCGTTTCCACCCTGCAAGGCGATATCGCCGCCTTTGCTGCAAGCGGCACCCTCCCCCCCGCTGATCGCCGTGTCTCGCGCGCCTGGTGCTATCCGGAAATCCGGCTGAGCTATGCCGGAGTTGAGACCCGCCCGGATCTGACCCGCGCCTTTGGCCGCTTGCCGCAGAGTGGCACCTTCACCACCACGGTTACCCGGCCGGCCTTGTTCGCCGACTATCTGATCGAACAGATCGAACTGCTTGCGGAAGACTATGCGATCGAGATCGAGATCGGCCGCTCGGCGCAGGAAATCCCGTTTCCCTATGTGATCGACGCCAGCTCGGGCCTCGGCAGCTTGAGCCCGCCCGATCTGGCCAAGCATTTCCCGACCACCGAGCTGGCCCTGATCGGCGATGAGCTGGCTGACGGGGTCGAAGTGACCAGCCCCGACCAAACCCTGCCGCTGGCGCTGTTCGACGCGCTGCGCACCGATTTCAGCCTGGCCCGGCTGGCGCATTACAGCGGCACCCCGGTGGACGATTTCCAGCGCTTTATCCTGTTCACCAACTATCACCGTTATGTCGATGAATTCGTCGATTGGGCGGCTTTGCAACTGGGCCAGGGCGAGTATGACAAGCTGACCGGGGCTGGCGGATTGGAACTGACCGAGCAGACTAGCAACGCCCGCGCCAAACTGTCTGACACCGCCTGGCGGCGTCACCAGATGCCGGCCTATCACCTGACCCGCCCGGACAAATCAGGGATCACACTGGTCAACATCGGGGTCGGGCCTTCGAACGCCAAGACGATCTGCGATCATCTGGCGGTCTTGCGTCCCGAAGCCTGGCTGATGATCGGGCACTGCGGCGGCTTGCGCGATACCCAGCGGATCGGCGACTATGTGCTGGCCCACGCCTATCTGCGTGATGACAAGGTACTGGACAGTGTGCTGCCGCCCGAAATTCCGATCCCGGCTATCGCCGAAGTGCAGATTGCCTTGGCGCAGGCGGCCGAGATGGTCAGCGGCGATATCGGCGCGAACCTCAAAAAGCGGATGCGCACCGGCACCGTCGCCACCACCGACGACCGTAATTGGGAGCTGCGCTATACGCATAGCTCGCAGCGCCTCAGCCTCAGCCGGGCGATCGGGATCGACATGGAAAGCGCGACCATCGCCGCGCAGGGCTACCGCTTCCGCGTCCCATACGGCACGCTGCTGTGCGTGTCGGACAAGCCGCTCCACGGTGAGATCAAGCTGCCCGGGCAAGCCAATCGCTTCTACGAAGAGGCCATCGCGGCGCATCTGCAGATCGGGATCACTGCCTGCGACCTGCTCCGCGCCGAAGGGGCCAGCCTGCACAGCCGCAAGTTGCGCGCATTCAACGAACCGCCGTTCCGATGACGCTCGCACCCGCTGCGCTGATGGAGCAGAGCCTGCTCAAGTTGGCGGCAAGCGGGGTGGAATTGCGGCACGGCCTCTACGAACGGTTCTTTGCCGAGTTTCCAGCGCGCCGCGCGGCGTTTCTGTGCCCTGAATCCACGTCGCTGCGGATGACCGATGAGACGCTGCAGATTCTTTATGGGCTGGCGAGCGACGAACAGTGGGTCTGGCCGCTGGTCGCCGAATTGATCTACACTCACCGCACCTATGGTGCCTTGCCGCTGCGCGAATACGACGCTTTCGTGGACCTGACAGTCGCGGAATTGGCCGCCGTGCTGGTTGAAAGCTGGAGCGCTGCCGAGGCCGAAGCCTGGCAGGCGCAGGCCGAACGGCTCAAGACCATGATCGGCACCGCCCAAGCCGAATGGGACCAGACCCTGCCGCGCGGTTAGCGGATCAAGAAGTCACGGATCGCAGTTCCCAGATCGGGTTTGGTCACGCAGCTCATATGGGTGCCCGGAATCACCGCCAGCTCAGCCGAAGGCAGCACCGCAACCAGCTGGTCGGGCGAGCCATTGTCGCGGTCCTGATCGCCGCAAACCACTAGCACCGACATTGTCAGCGCCTGCAAGGCAGTGGGCGCGGTGTCGGTCATTGCGCCCAGCAACAGGCGCGCCGCTGTGCGATCGACCTTCATGCTTTTCATGAATTGTACCGCAAGGTAGCCCGGATCGCCCTGCTTGACCTGATCGAACCGGTCGATCGCATCGACAAAGAAGCTTTGCCGCCCGGACCACCCGGCCAGCCCTTCAAGCCCCATGCCGCCCAGCACAAGTCGGCGCGGCATCAACCCGCCGATTACCCCGCGCACCGCCGTGCGCGCACCGAGCGAGAAGCCGCCCAGATCGTAATCGGTCAGGCCGAGATGTGAAACCAGCGCGTCCAGATCGCGCGCGAGCACGTCGGGCGGATAAGCTGCAGGATCGTGCGGCGCGGCGCTGCCGCCATGCGCGCGCAGATCGGGCATCAGTACTTCGAATCCGGCTGCAGCCAGAGTGGCGGCGTGGCCCCATTTGATCCAGTTCATCTCGGCACTGGAAAACAGCCCGTGGAGCAGCACCAGCGGGCGTCCGGCCCCCAGCCGGTGCAAGGCCAGCTTGGCCCCGCCACAGCCCTCATAGGTCGTTGTGGTCATGATTCGCCGATGATGCTGCCCAGGATCCCGCCCATGGCTGCCGCCGCCGCGCCGGTGCCGAGGATCGACGTTGTCGATCCGCCTTCACGATTGCCCAGCGGCAGGTAGCGCCCGATCTCTTCGGCCAGGTTCATGATCGGCATCGATTGCAGCCAGATTTTGCCCGGCCCGGTCAGCGTGGCGAGGAACAGTCCCTCGCCGCCGAACAATATGTTGCGAAAGCCGCGCATCATCTTGATGTCGATATCGACCGATGGCTCCTGCATCCCGACGTGCCCGGCGTGGACCAGCAATTGCTCGCCAGGCATCAGCGTTTTTTCGATCACTTCGCCCGACAGATCGAGGAACACCGTGCCCGGCCCGGTGACCTTCTGCATGATGAAGCCTTCGCCCGCGAAGAACCCCGCGCCCAGTCGCTGCTGAAAGGCAATCTCCAGCGTCACCGACTTTTCAGCGCAGAGAAACGTCTCCTTGCGGCAGATGATTGATTGCCCGCTGGCCAGCGCCATCGCCACGATGTGCCCGGGAAAGCGCGGCGCAAAGGCGATGTGCCCGGCCCGCTCAGCGGTGAATTCAGTGATGAAGATCCCGCCGCCCGCCAGCGCCCGCTTGATCCCGGCAAAGATCCCCCCGCCGGTGTGCGTATCCATCCGGATCGACGGGCTCATCCAGGCCATGCTCGCGGTCTGGCTATAAAGTGATTCGCCCTGCGCCAGATCGATCGAGACGGTCTGCATGGTGGTGCCGGTGAGTTCGTAGCGCATTGGGGGACCTTTGTTGTTCCTCCCGCACTCTAGCGGCGAGACAAGTGCATGGGAAGATCAGCCGCCGACAACAACGGGTTCCGGCTTGAATATCTCCAACCAGCCGGCCTGATCCGCAGGCTGGCCGGCAAGGTTGATTGTGCCATCAGGAATGACCACCCATGCCAATTTGCTGTCCGTCCACAGATGAGCGGCTGGGACCAAATCGCGGCTGGAATCGAGCGTTCCGGCGCGCAGATTGACGATGCCGGGGCGGCGATCGTTGTCGGTGTAGATCCGGGTCAGGCATTTGGCACAGGCGAAGATACCAGCCACCGCCCCGCTGGGCTGAACATGCTCGCCGCGCAGCACTTCTCCGGCAACTCGCAGATCGCCCGTCAGCACGCTTTGCTGGATGCCGAACGCGCTGCCGCTGCGGGTCTGGCAATCGGTGCAATGGCAGGCATAAGGACGAAACCGCATGGTCTGGCGGACCGTGTACTGCACTGCCCCGCACAGACACCCGCCGCTCAGCACATCGCCCATCTGCCACTACCCCTTCTTCAAATGCCGCCGCCCCAGCAGTTCCGCGATCTGCACTGCGTTGAGCGCGGCGCCTTTGCGCAGGTTGTCCGATACGCACCACAGCGACAGGCCATTGTCGACGGTGGGGTCTTCGCGCACGCGGCTGACGTAAGTGGCGCTGTCCCCGACGCATTCGATCGGGGTGACGTAGCCGCCGTCCTCGCGCTTATCGATCAGCATGATCCCGGGGGCTTCGCGCAGCAGGTCCTGCGCCTGCTCAGCGGAAATCTCGTCCTCGAACTCCACGTTGATCGCTTCGGAATGGCCGACGAACACCGGCACCCGCACGCAGGTCGCGCTGACCTTAATCTTGGCACCCATGATCTTCTTGGTTTCGACCACCATCTTCCATTCTTCCTTGGTCGAGCCATCGTCCAGAAAGTCGTCGATATGCGGGATCACGTTGAAGGCGATCTGCTTGGTGAACCTGAGCGCCTCGACCGGATCGCCGACAAAAATGGCGCGGCTCTGCTGGAACAGTTCGTCCATCCCGTCCTTCCCCGCGCCCGAAACCGATTGATAGGTCGCCACCACCACCCGCTTGATCGTTGCTGCCGCGTGGAGCGGCTGGAGCGCCACCACCATCTGCGCGGTCGAGCAATTGGGGTTGGCGATGATCATTTTAGCCTTGTAGCCATCGATCGCATCGGGGTTCACTTCGGGCACGATCAGCGGCACGTCGGGGTCCATCCGCCAGTACGAGCTGTTATCGATCACCACGCAGCCCGCCGCCGCCGCCTTGGGCGCATAGTCTTTGGCCACGCCCGATCCGGCCGCGAACAGCGCAATGTCCCAGCCGGTGAAATCGAAATGTTCAAGGCTTTTAACCTTGAGCATACGGTCGGTGTCGCCAAAATGGATCTCGTCGCCGGTCGAGCGCGATGAGGCGACCGCCGCGATCTCGTCGATCGGAAACTCGCGCTCGGCCAGCACGGTCAGCATTTCACGCCCGACATTGCCGGTCGCGCCCACGACCACTACCCGGTAACCCATTTCCATACTCCGTCGTTCTTCGACGCAGGCCCTAGCCCATCGCCATGACGGCGCAAGGGAGATAGGTCATTTGGCCGGCATCGCCTGGTCCAGAAAGTCGAAAATCGTGTGCCATACGTGCACCCCGATCTTCGGGCCCGAGACGCGGTGCGTATAGCCAGGATAGAGCATCATCTGAAACGGCACTGCCTCGCCCTGCAGCTTGCCGATCAGCATCGAGCTGTTTTCGAACACCACGTTGTCGTCGGCCATGCCGTGGATCAGCAGCAGCGGATCGCGGATCTTGCCGGCATTTGTCAAAGCATCAGACGAAGCATAGACCGCCGGTTCCTTGTTAGGATCGCCAAGGTAGCGCTCGGTGTAATGGGTGTCGTAAAGCTCCCACTTGGTCACCGGCGCGCCGGCGATCCCGGCGGCGTATAGTCCCTGATCGGCCTCCAGCATCTTGAGCGTCATGTACCCGCCGTAGGACCAGCCGTAAGTCGCGATCCGCGCGCCATCGACGTAGGGCAGCCCTTTGAGGAACAGCGCCCCCGCCTTCTGATCGGCCACCTCGACGCTACCCATCGCGCGGAAGATCGCCGATTCGAACACGGTCCCGCGGTTGGCGCTGCCGCGATTGTCCACTTCGAAATAGATGTAACCGCGCGCGACGATCGCCTGCGCCAAGCCTCCGCCCCAACCGCGTGTAACGGTCTGCGCGTGCGGGCCGCCGTAGTGTTCGAAGAACACAGGGTAGCGTTTGCCCGGGTCCAGCTTGGGCGTGATCATTTTCCAATGCAATTCGGTGCCGTCAGCGGCCTTGATAGTGCCGAAAGTGGTTGCGCGGTGGCTGGCGAGGTAAGGCGCGTAGGGATGCCCGGCATCGAGCTTGTTCTCCTCGACCCAGGCGATCCGCTTGCCCGTGCCATCGGCCGCATAGACCTGCGGCGGCTGGCTGGGTGATGATCGGCTGATCAGCAGCGTCTGCCCGCTCTTGTCCATCGCCGCGCTGTGGGCATAGCCCAGCTCGCTCAGACGGGTGACCTTGTCCGGGTGCGCCAGATCGAGCGCATAGACCTGCGGGGCCAGCACATCGTCCTTGGTTGCGGTGAAGAACACCCGGCCAGTTACCTCATCGACCCCGGCCAGCGCGGTCACCACCCAAGCGCCCTTGGTCAGCTGCTGCCAGCGCCCCTGCTGGTAGCGATAAAGGTGGCCGAACCCGTCCCGCTCAGACCACCACACAATGCTGCCGTCCTTGAGCAGGCGGTAATTGTCGCTCAGGTTAATCCAGCTGCGCGGCGCGGCCTGCTCGCTGAGCAGCACCTGCGACGCACCGGTGGCGGGGTCCACCGCCAGCAGATCGAGCCGGGTTTGCGCGCGGTTTTCGCGCTGGACGTAGAGCGTCTGGCCATCGGGCGCCCAGTCGACGCGCGCGAGGTAAATGTCGTGGTCCGTTCCCAGATCAACCTGGACACGCGCGGTGCCATCGGGCTTCATCACATAAAGCGAGACCACCGCATTGGCCGATCCGGCTACGGGATAGCGCTGCTGAAAGGTCTTGGTACTCTCCGCCCCAATCGCGGTGCGGGTGACGATCCCGACCGGCGCATCGTCAAACCGTTCGACCGCGATCCGGTTATCGTCGGGCGCCCACCAAGTGCCGGTCGTACGCGCCATTTCTTCCTGCGCGACGAACTCGGCCTCGCCCCAATGGACCGTATCGGCTGCCTCCACCGGCGTCACGGGCTTTGCTGTTGTACCAACTTTACCAACCCACAAACGCTGGCTGCGCACGAAGGAGACATATCCGCCCTTGGGGCTAAGTGCAGGGTTCAGCTCACCCTCTGGCGTGTCAGTCAGTCGCTGGATGCTGCCATCGAGGCGGACCAGGAACAAGTCGCCATCCAGCGGGACCAGCACCGCGCTGCTGTCTGCGCTCCATTCGTAGGTCACTACCCCTTTCAGATCGCCGATCCGCTGGCGCTCGCGCTGCATCTTCTCGGCCTCGGACAATTCCTTGCCTGATCCCAGCGCGGCCGAATCGACCAGCATCCGCCACTGGCCGCTGTTGCGGTCAAAACCCCACAGGTCATAGCGTTCGCGGTCATCGCTGCGGCTGCGCAGCACGGTCAGCCAGCGGCCATCGGGCGACAGCTTGACCCCGCGCGGCACCGCCCCGTTCAGGCTGGGGCTGGCGAACACCCGCTCGACATCGAGCAGCGGGGCGGCGGGCGTGGTCACTTGCGTGTTTCCCGATTGGAGCGCCGCCGCGGCGCAAAGCGCGGCGGCGGCGATAAGGCGAAGCAAGCGCATGGCAAAGCAGGGTTCCCAAATAGCAAGAAGGCGCCCCGGCCGAAACCGGGACGCCTGCTTAAGCCGGTTTAGCGGCCTGATGCTAGTCGCTTAGCTCTCTGGACGAGCTTCACGGCGCTCTGCAATACGCGCGCGCTTGCCGGTGCGGCCGCGCAGGTAATAGAGCTTCGCCCGCCGCACCACGCCCTTGCGGACCACGGTGATGCTGTCGATGTTGGGCGAGTAGATCGGGAACACGCGTTCCACACCTTCGCCAAAGCTCATCTTGCGGACGGTGAAATTGCTGGAGATGCCCTTGTTCGAACGGGCGATGCACACGCCTTCGAAAGCCTGAACGCGGGTGCGCTCACCTTCGACCACGCGCACGCCGACGCGGACGGTATCGCCGGGACGGAACGTTGGTATTTCCTTGGCGGCCTTGGCTACTTCCTCGGCCTCGATCTGCTGGATCAGGTTCATGAACCCAGGTCCTTCTTGTTATGCCGCGCGCCAGAGGCAGACTGAACCCGAGCGTCCTGATGACGCTCCCAAAGGTCCGGCCTGCGTAACCGTGTGTCGATTTCGGACTGTGCCTTGCGCCACGCCGCAATCTTCGCATGATCCCCTGATCGCAACACTTCAGGAATCGTGCGCCCGTCCCATTGCTGGGGCCGGGTATAGTGCGGATATTCAAGCAATCCCTGTTCAAAGGATTCCTCGGCCCCGCTAGAAGCCGCGCCCATTACGCCGGGAAGCAGGCGAATGCAAGCATCAAGCAGCATCAGCGCGGCTGGCTCGCCGCCCGACAGGACAATGTCGCCGACCGAGACCTCCTCCACATCGCGCGCGGCGAAAATCCGCTCGTCAAACCCCTCAAACCGCCCGCACAGGATGATGACGCCTGGGCCGCTGGAAAGCTCGCGCACGCGGGCCTGGGTGAGCGGCGTCCCGCGCGGGGTCATGGCGATGATTCGGCTGTCCGGGTTTTGGCCTTTGGCATGATCGATCGCCGCGCCCAGTACATCGGCTCTCAGTACCATCCCCGCCCCGCCACCCGCCGGCGTGTCATCGACAGTGCGGTGCTTGTCGATTGCGAAATCTCGGATCTGCACAGTTTCAAGCGACCACTTCCCCTCCTCCCGCGCCCGCCCCGCAAGCGACACGGCCAGCGGTCCCGGGAACATCTCGGGGTAAAGGGTGAGGATGGTGGCGGCGAAGGTCATTTGCGGGTGAACAGTCTAATCAATTCCAAGGCCGCAATAGGGATCAATCCCGGTAACGCAAATAGCGCGATGTCCAGTACGAACACCCATTTCTCGGTCCAAAGAGTTGCCGGATACTCGCGGCAGCAAAAACCTTCCGCCCAGTCGCCCCGAAACACAAGCCCGCCCCAAACCATGCCGCCAGCCATGGCTGCGGCCAACGAGCGCACGATTGGGCGTTTGGGCATGGCGCAAAGCAGTAGAACCCAAGAGATCAGCTACGGTGCGGCCAGCAACGCGTATGCGCTCAACTCATTCATGCGAAGATCCTAACAACTCCATGATATGCGTTTGTGCATCGGCAAGCCAAATGGCGTTTCAATCAGCATTTGATGCATCGCATTTGAACGTCCATCCTAGGAGGATGATTAGCCTGCGCCTGTCGATGATTCCGCTGCTGCTTCTCGCCGCCCCCGCCTCCGCCGAGCTCATCGGTGGCTGCCAGTTTGACCGTGAAACGCTGACGTTCGCGGGTTCTCCGGTCGAGCAGGCCACCTGCCTGCTACGCAAGGTCGAGCCGCTGGGGGCCAAGTCGCCGCAACCGCTGCCGCCGGTGCTAGCGCGGCTGATGGCGGCGGACGGCGGGCCCAGCACGGCGCAGCAGGCGGCGGCAGTGGCAGTTTTTCCGCAGCCCTACCGCGACTATGCGCTGGCCAATCGGAACCTGCCGCTCTCGGTCACCGAAAGCGGGCTACCAGCGCTCTATTTCGTCATCCACGATACCAGCGAGCCGTTTCTGGACACTGCGCCCTTCCCCAAACACCTCGACAATGATCCGGCGGTCAACAGCTTCGCTTCGTATCTTGGCGCCGAGCCGGTCGCTCACATCTTCCTCAACCGGCAGGGGCAGATCTGGGCCGGGCACGATTTCAGCGAACCGTGGCGCGCGACCAAGCTGGAAAGCCGGGTGATCGGCGTACCCGCGCGCGGGCGGTTCGTGCATATCGAGACGGTTCAACCGCGCCGGTTCCTGCCCGGCGCGACCAGCCGCGGGCAAACCGAGGGCCCCAAGCCGGGGTTCAGTGCTGCGCAGTACCGCATGCTCGCCGCGCTCTATATCTACGCCAGCGGCCGCGCCGGGCACTGGCTAATCCCGGGGTTTCACTCCACGGTGGATGACGGCATTCCTGATGCCCACGATGATCCGCAAAACTTTGAGCTCAAGCGGTTTGCGCAGGAACTCGATCAGCTACTGTCAGTCGACAAAGCCGGTGCGTAGCGGTACCGCCCAGTCCATCCGGCCATTGCGCTGCGCCTGATCAACTGCCGCCTGATTGTCATAGTCGACCGCGATCAGATCGATTTCCAACCCCTCGCCGTGACCGCTCAGCAGCGCATAGCGCGCATGGGTCGAGCCAAGCTCCATCGTGTGAACATGCGGATATTCCCAGGCATAAGCAGGCAGTCCAACCGAGCCGGGGTTGAACACTTGCCGGCCATCATCAAGCGTCAAATGACGCGGCAGGTGCGAGTGTCCGCAGCCGACCACATGGGTGCCGCGCGCGCCCAGCATCTCGGCAATTTCTGCGGCATCAGCATCGCGGATCCGGTCCGGCTCAACCCGGTGCAGCAGGTAGTGAATGTCATCGGCGGGGTTGCCATGGCACAGGTAAATATCCTCGCGCCATTGCAGGTCAGCGGGCAAGCCGCGCAGCCAATCGAGGTGGTGCGGATCGAGTTCACCGATCGCGTATATGTCAGACCGGCCCATGCTGGCAGGATCGCCCCGCACCAGCTCGCGGTCGTGGTTGCCCGCGATGGTGGCCCAATCATGCTGCATCAGCCAGTCCGCCGTCTCACGCGGCCACAGCGGGCCGGAGAGGATATCACCAAGGTTGAGGAACTGGGTGCAGCCGCGCGCCTGCGCATCGGCGTAGCACGCCTCCAGCGCGGGCAGATTGCCGTGAATGTCAGAAAAGACCGCGATCATTTCGGCTACTCGAATGTCCCTGCCAGTGGCTGCGGTGCCTCTTTGCCGCGCCGAACCAGCAGCGCCACCGGCAAGCCGATCAAAACTGCGGTAATTAGGGCCACGCCAACCAATGCGGCCACCGCAACTCCGTTGTACCCAGTGTCTTCGACGAACAGCAGGATCAGCACGGGCAACAATGCGGGGAGAAACCCGGCGCACAGTGCGGCAACAACGCTGCGGCGGCGCAGACTGCGCCCTGGCAAGAAAACTGCAAGTACGTTTGCCATGATCACGGCGATCAGCGCCGGCAGAACTGCGAAATACAACAATGGAACCAGCATCGCCATCGGGCGACCATAGCCAATCAATTGATGATGACAAATGCTGTTTCAATCACCAGCCGCTGGTCATTCCATTCGGGCACTGCTTCGGCGCGCATCGGCACCATGAAGCGCTTGCCCTTTGCTCCGCCGTCTGACGGCAACTCGATTTCGAGCACATCGCCAGCGCCAAAGTTTTCGACCGCCACGCATGTGCCCAATGCCACATCGTCGGTTGAAACGGCGGGCAGTCCAATCAGGTCGGCGTAGTAGTATTCGCCCTCATCCAGGGCGGGCAGCGCCGAGCGCGGCACGGTCAGTGCGATACCGCGCAGGGCCTCGGCACCATTGCGGTCGGAGACCCCGGCAAACCGGGCGACCGCGCCGCCCTTACCATCATCGCGCAGCTTTTCGACCACTAGCTGACCGTCGTTGAAGGCGCGGAAGGGCTTGAGTCCCGCCACGCCTTCACCGAACAGTTTCAGCCGGACCTCGCCCGTTATGCCGTGTGCGCCGCTGATCGCGGCCAGCGTAACGGGGCGGTCCACAGTCAAGATCAGCCCTCAGCCGGGTCCTGCGCGCTTTCGCCCGCAGGGGCGTCAACGCTGTCGCCGGCATCGGCGTCAGGGGTTGCTTCGGTGGCAGCTTCTTCGGCCGGTGCGGCTTCGGGAGCAGCTTCAGGAGCAGGAGCTTCGGCGGGCTCTTCAGCTGGGACTTCGGCTGGGGTTTCTACTGCCGGGGCCTCAGCAGGCTGTTCAGCGGGCGCTTCGGCCGGAGCTTCGACAGCCGGGGTTTCGGCAGGCGCTTCAGCCGGGACCTCTGCAGGGGCTTCAGCGGCAGTTTCAGCCGGGGCTTCCTCAACAGGTGCTTCTTCAGCCGGCACTTCGACCGGAGCGTTGGCAGCAGCTTCAGCGGCTTCCTGTTCAGCAAGCTTGGCGGCTTCGGCGGCTTCGGCGGCGGCGACAGCCTTGCTGGCCTTGTCCTCAACGCGGTCCTTGGCCTTTTTGCCCGGCTCAGCCTTGTTGGGGTTGTTGGTGGCGGCGCGTTCCTTGATTCCGGCCTTGTCGAGCATCCGCGCGACGCGGTCGGTTGGCTGCGCGCCAACGCCCAGCCAGTACTTGATCCGGTCTTCGATCAGCCGGACGCGGTTTTCATCGTCCTTGGCCAGCAGCGGATTATAGGTTCCGACCTGCTCAAGATACTTGCCGTCGCGCGGGGCGCGGCTGTTGGAAACGACCACCTTGTAATACGGACGCTTCTTGGAACCGCCACGCGAAAGACGAAGAGCTACAGACATTTGGATTACCTTTCTGAGAAATCAATTGAATCTTGTGAATGTTATTTCTTGAGTAAATCACTGATGTTGGAAGGCAGCGCGCCGAGGCCGGGCAAGCCGCCGCCGCCGCCCATGCCGCCAGCGCCGCCCAAACCACCACCACCGCCGCCGAACATTCCAGCCAGGCCTTTGAGCCCGCCCATCTTCTTCAGCCGCTTCATCGTGGTGGCCATTTCCTGATGCATCTTGATCAGCTTGTTGACGTCTTGCACTTGCATCCCGGCGCCCTTGGCGACGCGGATCTTGCGCTTGGCGTTGAGCAATTCAGGCCGGGTGCGTTCCTTGGGGGTCATCGAGCCGATGATCGCCTCCATCCGGACCAGCACTTTGTCATCCATCCCGCCGGCATTCATCGCCGCCTTGGCCTTCTTCATGCCCGGGATCATGCCCACCAGCGCACCCAGCCCGCCCATCTTGCGCATGTTGCGGAACTGGCCGGCCAGGTCGTTCATATCGAACTGGCCTTTGCTCATCCGCTCGGCCATGCGTTCGGCCTCGCCCTCGTCGATCGCTTGCGCGGCCCGTTCGACGATCGAGACGATATCGCCCATGCCGAGGATGCGCCCGGCGACCCGGCCGGGATTGAAGGCCTCAAGCGCGTCGAGCTTTTCGCCGGTCCCGGCAAATTTGATCGGCTTGCCAGTGACCGCGCGCATCGACAACGCCGCGCCGCCGCGGGCATCGCCGTCCATCCGGGTCAGGACCACGCCGGTCAGCGGGACATGGCTGGTAAACGATTGCGCGACGTTGACCGCATCCTGCCCGGTCAGTGCATCGACCACCAGCAGCACTTCGCGCGGCACCGAAATCCC
>JANNYT010000205.1:0-12058 GCA_031410255.1 Novosphingobium sp.
ACCCGGCGGATCCTGGCGGGCGAGCCGATTCCGGTGTTCAATCACGGCGATATGTACCGCGATTTCACTTACATTGATGATATCATCGCCGGGGTGATCGCCTGCCTTGATCATCCGCCCGCCGATGACGACGCGGAAAAAGCCGGCGGTTCAGTCAAGCCGCACGCGCTTTACAACATTGGCAACAGCGCCAGCGAACACCTGATGAAAGTGGTCGGCCTGCTGGAAGAAGCGATCGGCACAAAAGCCGAGATCGAATGGCTGCCGATGCAGCCGGGCGATGTGCCCAAGACTTACGCCGATATCTCGGCGATCAGCCGCGATCTGGGCTATGCCCCAACCACCTCAATCGAGGTCGGTGTTCCGGCATTTGTCGATTGGTACCGGGCGTATCACGGGGTTTAGCCAAACCTAACGCTGCGGCACAGTCAGCCGGATTACTGCGCCGGTGGCGGGCCATTCGCGCTCGATCGTGCCGCCGATCTGGCGCACCGCGGCCGAAGTCATTCGCGTGCCAAAGCCCCCACCGGCTAGCGCCGGATCGGCTGACAGTGCCTCGGGCGGTGGCCCGCCGCTTTCGCGCCATTCGATCACCAGCGGCTGGTCGCCCGCCGGGGCGGACCAGCTAATCTCGATCCGCCCTGAGGCTGTTGAGAACGCGCCGTACTTGGCAGCATTGGTGGCGAGTTCGTGGATCACCAAGGCCATTGGCGAGACGATCCGGGCCGGGACGGTCACCGGCGCCCCGCTCAGCGCGATCCGCGCGGCCGCCTTGTCATCGTAAGGTGCGCACAGACTGGTCAGCAGATCGTGCAGCTGAACTTCGTCCGCCATCGGCCCCATGGCCACATCGTGCGCGCGGCTGAGCGCGTGCAGCCGAGCGCTGATATCGGCGATCACTTCCTGCGTAGTCCCGGGGCGGCGCGCGGCCAGCCCGATCACTGACAGCGCGACCCCGAACAGATTCTTGACCCGGTGCTGCAATTCCCTGGCGAGCAATTCGTTGCGCGCGTTGAGTTCGCGCAGTTGCCCGGCCTGCGCAGCTTCGGCTTCGGCCAATGCGCGCTCACGCTCACCGATATAACCGGTCCAGATCACCAGCGCGACAGTCAGCCACAAGGCCAGCAGCAGCGGCACCAGCCAGCCCTCGGCCGCAAAGGCCGCGGCAAACGCATGGTCGCGCCGGACTTGCTGGACCTGCGACAAGGCAGTCAAATGGCCGCGCAGCTGGTCCATGACGGCCTTGCCGCGATTGTTGCTGACGATCGCCACCGCGCCCGCCTGATCGCCATTGCGAGCGGCAGTGATCGTCGCGCTCAATTCATCCAGCTTGCCCGCGACCAGCCCCTCCAGCGCGCCGACATGCGCAGCGATCGCCGGATCGGTATTCTGCATGAACAGCATTTTGACCGCCGCGAGCTGATCGGGCAGCTGCTTGCGAGCGCGTTCATAGGGCTCAAGATAGCCGGGATTGAGCGTCAGCAGATAACCGCGTTGCCCGGTCTCTGCGTCAGTTAGCGACTGGCCGAGCGCTTCCAACGCGGTCTGGGTTTGCGCCTCGGACAGCGCGGCGGTGCGCGCCGTGCGCTGCGCCATCGTGGTCTGGACCAGCAGCACGCCAATCCCGACGATCACCCCGGTAAGCAGGATCATACGGTACAGCCGCGGGATCGCGCGCAACCAGCGCGACGCCGCTTGTCCGTACGCATTCAATCCGCCCACAACCTTGCTTGCACTCATGAGCGGGCCTCTACCACGGCGCTGCGACGGGGCCAAAGCCAGTTTATCTTCCGCCAGCCCGGCAAACGTGGACAAGCGCGCCAGCGCAGCTTGCAGCGCTGTGCAGGCCGGGGCAATCAGCGGGGCTATGGCGATTCTCTCCGACAAATGGATCCGCACGCAGGCGCTCGAACACGGCATGATCGAGCCGTTTGTCGAGGCGCAGCGCGCCGACGGCTGCATCTCCTACGGCCTGTCATCCTATGGCTACGACGCGCGGGTTTCGCCCGAGTTCAAGATTTTCACCAATGTGAACAGCGCGGTGGTCGATCCCAAGCAGTTCGATCCGGCCAGCTTTGTCGACCGCGAAACCGACGTCTGCATCATTCCGCCCAACTCGTTCGCGCTGGCCCGCACGGTCGAATATTTCCGGGTGCCGCGCGATGTGCTGGTGATCTGCCTTGGCAAGAGCACCTATGCGCGCTGCGGGATCATCGTCAACGTGACCCCGCTCGAGCCGGGCTGGGAAGGCCATGTGACGCTGGAATTTTCCAATACCACGCCATTGCCCGCCAAGATCTATGCCAACGAAGGCGCCTGCCAGTTCCTGTTCCTGCAAGGCAACGAGCCGTGCGAGACCAGCTATGCCGACCGCGCGGGCAAATACATGGGCCAGCGCGGGGTAACCTTGCCCAAGCTTTAGGGCCACAAGCTTTGGCAACAAGCGGCTTGCGCTTTGGCGCAGCGGCGTCAAACTCACCCCGGGACGCTGGCCAGCACCTTGGCCAAAATAAAGGGGTATACCACAATGACAAATCTTGCGGCGCCGCTGGGGCGGCTGTTTCTGGCGATCATGTTCATCATGGGCGGAGCGAGCAAATTCGGCGATCTGGCCAGCACCGGTGCCTATATGCAAAGCGCGGGCGTGCCCGGGTTCCTCGCGCTGCCGGCGGCGGCGTTCGAACTGCTGGCTGGCCTCGCCGTGCTGGTTGGTTTCCAGACGCGGATCGCGGCGCTGCTGCTGGCGGGCTTCTGCCTGCTGACCGCGCTGCTGTTTCACCACAATTTTGCCGATCAGACGCAGATGGTCATGTTCCTCAAGAACGTCGGCCTCGCGGGCGGTTTCCTCACGCTTTATGCGCATGGCGCCGGGGCGATGAGCATGGACGCCCGCAAGGCCGCCTGACGCGCTGCGGTTGCCGTAGCGGCAGGCAGAACCTGTTCGACATTGCCCCCGAAGCCATGCAGTCTGGGCTGAGCCCGGACCCAGGGATTCGGGGGCAATGGAGAGCAAGATGACCGCCAAGGCTGACCGTCCGTTCGATATCGTGGTATACGGAGCCACCGGCTATACCGGGCGGCTGGTCGCTGAATATCTGGCGGCGCATTACAAAACCGGCGGCCCTAAGTGGGCGATGGCTGGGCGCAGCAAGGCCAAGCTTGAGGAAGTGCGCGACTTGATCGGCGCGCCCGCCTATACCCCATTGATTGAAGCCAATTCGGACGATCCCGCTAGCATGGCCGCACTGGCGACAAGCACCCGCGTCGTGCTGACCACGGTCGGACCTTACCAGCTTTACGGCGAACCGCTGGTCAAAGCCTGCGTCGAGTCCGGGACTGACTATGCCGACTTGTGCGGCGAGCCCGCCTGGATGCGCGAGATGATCGACAAGTATCACGCCGCCGCGCAGGCCAGCGGGGCGCGGATCGCGTTCTCATCGGGGTTCGATTCGATCCCGTTCGATCTGGGCGTGCTGATGCTGCAGAAAGCAGCCACGGCCCGGTTTGGCGCACCTGCGCCGCGGGTCAAAGGCCGGGTGCGCGCAATGCAGGGCACCTTCAGCGGCGGCACTGCGGCCAGCCTGACCGAGACGATGAAGGCGGTCGGCAGGAACCCCAAGTTGATCCCGATCCTGCAAAGTTCGTTCGGCCTGACCCCAGGCTTCGAAGGGCCGAGCCAGCCCAAGGGACTGGTGCCCGAATATGAGGAAAGCGTCGGCAAATGGGCCGCGCCGTTCATCATGGCGACGATCAACACCAAGAACGTCCACCGCACCAATTTCCTGCTCGGGCATCCTTACGGCGAAGACTTCCGCTATGATGAGATGATGCTGACCAGCGCCGGCGAGTTGGGCCAGAAGGCCGCGCATGCGATCGGCGAAATGCTCAAGAACCCGTTCGGTGCCAAGCCGCCCAAGCCGGGTGAAGGCCCCACCCCGGAAGAGCGTGAGAACGGCTTTTACGATGTGCTGTTTATTGGCGAATATCCCGATGGCAAGTCGCTACGCTACGGGGTCAAAGGCCGCTACGATCCGGGCTATGGCTCGACCAGCCGGATGCTGGCCGAGACCGGGATCGCGCTGCTCAGCTGCACGGCGGACGGGGCGATTGCGACCCCCGGCGCGCTGCTGGGTGAAGCCTTGGTCAAGCGGCTGAGCGAGCACGCCGAGATCACCTTTGCGGTGGAGGACTGAGCCGAGCCCGTGACTGCGCCGCCAGTGGAGAGCACGCCGGGCGCCCCCGTGCGAGATGGGGCTGAATGGCGCACCGGCTGGCGGATCGTGGCCGCTGCCGCCTTGGCCAACGCCACCGGCATCTCGCTGCTGTTCTATACCTTCAACCTGTTCGTGCTGCCGATGGCAGACGATCTGCACATGACGCGCGCGCAAGGCGGTATCGTCCAGTCGATGATCATCTTTGCCGCGCTGGGCGCACCGGTGATCGGCTGGCTGGCGGACCGGCAGGGCTTTCACCGGCTGTTCCTGATCTGCACCCTGGCGATGGCCGCGACCGAGCTGGCCTTGTGGCGCTGGGCGGACGGTTTTATCAGCATGGCGCTGGGCACCGCGTTGATCGGGTTCATCGGCGGCGGCAGCGCGACCGTGCTGCTGACCCGCCCGATCAATGCCCATTTCGCGCGCAATCGCGGGCTGGCGCTGGGGCTGGTCGGGACCGGGATATCGCTGACCACGGTGTTTGTGCCGCCGTGGCTGCAACAGGTGCTGGCCGAGCACGGCTGGCGCAGCGGTTTTCTGGTCCTCGCGCTGATCGCGCTGGTGCTGGGCCTGCCCTTGGTGCTGGCCTTGATGCCGCGCAATGCCTCAACCCACGGCGCGCCGCCAGCGGCCGGTCCGCCGAACCGCGATTACCTGCGCAGCGGCCATTTCTGGCTGCTGGTCGGCGCGAATGTCTGCGTCTCGATCGCCACCGCCTCCGCGATCAGCCAGCTTTCGCCGATGCTGCAGGAACGCGGGCTCAGCGCGCAAGTGGCAGCACTGGGAATTTCCAGCTTCGCGATCGGGCAACTGGTGGGAAAGCTGGGCGGCGGCTGGTTGCTCGATCGGTATGAGCCGCGGCTGGTCGCCTGCGCGCTCAATGCGCTGCCGACACTGGGGTTCATTCTGCTGCTGACCCAGCACGGCCAGTTCCTGCCGCTGATGCTCGGCGCGGCGCTGATCGGGATGCTGCAAGGCGCCGATATCGGGATCTTCGCCTACTTCGTCGCGCGGCGGTTCGGCGCGGAACGCTATGGCGCGATCTTTGGCGCGCTACACGGGATCGGCTGGATCGGCACCGCCTTCGGGGTGATCAGCGTCGGGCTGAGCTTTGACCGCCTGCACGGCTATTGGGCGGCGCAAAGCGCTGCGATTGTGCTGCTGCTGATGGCCGCCGGGCTGATCTATCTGGTCGGCCTGCCACCGCACGAGCGCTAGCCAAACACGGCGGAGCCCGGTAATCCTCCGCCCATGGCAGAGCTTCCCCCGACCACCGTATTCGAACGCATGTCCGCTCTGGCGCGTGAACTGGGCGCGATCAATCTGGGGCAGGGATTTCCCGAAATGGAGGAACCGCCCGAGCTGATCGCGGCGGCCCAGCGCGCGCTGGGCGAACGCTCCAACCAGTATCCGCCGATGCGGGGGCTGGCCGAGCTGCGCGGCGCAATTGCGGACTATTACCGGCGCGAACAAGGGCTGGAGCTTAGCGCCGAGCACGTGGTGGTCACCTCGGGCGGAACCGAGGCGCTCGCCGCCAGCCTGCTCGCACTGATCGCGCCGGGCGACGAAGTGGTGCTGGTTCAGCCGCTGTACGATGCCTATCTGCCGCTCATTCAATGGGCCGGCGGAACCGCCAGGCTGATCAGCTTGACCCCGCCGCACTGGACCTTGCCGCTGGATCAACTGGCCGCAGCAATCGGGCCCCGGACGCGCGGGATCGTGCTCAACACGCCGAACAATCCGGTCGGCACCATGCTGACCCGGGCCGAGCTTGAACATGTCGGCGCGCTGGCCGAAACGCACGATCTGTGGGTGCTGTGCGACGAAGTGTGGGAGGGCATGGTGTTCGATGGCACGCCGCACCTGTCCCCGCTCAGCCTGCCCGCATTGGCGCAGCGCGCGGTCAAGATTGGTTCGGCCGGCAAGATCTTCTCGCTGACCGGGTGGAAGATCGGCTGGGCGGTCGCCGCGCCCGCGCTGGCCAGCCGGATCGCGGCGCGTCACCAGTTCCTGACCTTCACCACCGCGACCCCGCTACAATGGGCGGTGGCCGAGGGGCTGTCCTTGCCGACAGAGTGGCACCAGACGCACCGCGCGCGTTACGCGGCGGCCAAGGCGCGGCTGGTCGGCGGGCTGAAAGCCGCCGGATTCGCAGTGCTGCCGGCCAACGGGACATGGTTCGTCACCATCGATCTGGCTGCATCAGGTCTGTCCGCAGACGATGCAGTGATCGCCGAACGGCTGATCCGCGAAGCCGGGGTCGCCTCAATCCCGGTTTCGGCCTTTTACGCGCAAGCACCCGAAACCGGCTATCTGCGGCTGTGCTTTGCCAAGGAAGATGCAGTGCTGGATGAAGCCGTGGCGCGGCTGGCCAAGTTCCGCTCGGAGCTTGGCTAAGCGCCATTGCGCTTGCATTGCCGGGCGTGACGCGGGATCATCGGCCTAGGGGGACTACTATGCCGGACCAACCAGGATCGCTATTCAGCCGCACGCCCGCGTCAGTCTGGCTGCTGCTGCTCGTGCTGATTGCGTGGCTGTTTTACGCCGGGATCGCCACCGGCGGGTTCAACTTGCCGATCGAGCGGCTGCCGTGGTCGATCCTGGTTCCGGGCTTCGCGGTGTTTTCGTTCGCGCATTCCACCGTGCTACTGGGCTGGCGGCGCGCGCTGCTGCTGCTGGCGCTGTGCACCTGCCTGAGCTTTGCCGCCGAATTCTATGGCCAGAAGACCGGGGTGCTGTTCGGGCCCTATTACTACACCAGCGTGCTCGGACCCAAGCTGTTCGGGACGATCCCGCTGCTGATCCCGTTCGCCTGGTACATGATGTTTTACCCCAGCTATGTCGTCACCAACCTGCTGACCGAAGGCAAGCCGGTGGGCGAGGAACGGCGCGTGGTCTGGCTGCTGTGGTCGGCCACCCTCAGCGCGATGGTCATGACCGCCTGGGACCTGACGATGGACCCGATCATGAGCTTTCACCCTTGCGCGACCGGCAAGATCGATTGCCTGCCGGTGGCGCTCGATGAAACCCTGATCGGCCATCCGGCCTGGGTCTGGGTCCATGGCGGCGAGCATTTCGGCGTCCCCCGGCTCAACTATCGCGGCTGGCTGCTCACGGCCTTTGCGGTGTTCTTCATCTACCGGCTGATCGAGCGTAACCTGACCCGCGATCCATGGCGCGGCGGGCACAGCAAGGTGGTCGCCTTCATGCCAGTCGCGGCCTTCGGCGCGATGGCCCTGGTCGATACCTGGCTGGGCAATCCCAAGGTCAGCGATATCCACCTGATCTCACCCTTCGCGATGGGGATTCCGTTCCTGTTTGCGACTTTCGCGCTGTTCGCCAAGAACCCCGATATGCCGCTGTGGCCGCACCACAACGGCGCTTAGTTCTAGACTCGTAAGGGGAAATACCCTTTGTAGCGCGCTGGGTCGCACCACCTCTCGCGCAGGGGCATTGTCGCTTGAGCAAGACCAGGGTTTCCATTCTGGGTGGCGGACTTTCGGGGCTGGTCACAGCCTTCAACCTGACCGCGCCCGAGCAGCAGGGCCGCTATGAGGTAACCGTCTACCAGCTCGGCTGGCGGCTGGGCGGCAAATGCGCAACCGGGCGCAATGCCGACGTGAGCCAGCGGATCCAGGAACACGGGCTGCACGTGTTCATGGGGCAATACGATAACGCCTTCGGGATGGTCCAGACGCTTTATGCGCAGGCCGCGCACCCGCCGTTCGCCGATTGGCGCCAAGGCTATACCCAGACCCCGGCGATGAGCCTGATGGAGCAAGTGGACGGCCAGTGGATCCCGTGGGTCTTCACGCTGCCAGTGTTCCCCGGCACCCCCGGGATCGATCCGCCGCCCAGCGTGATGGGCCGGATTGTGCAGGCGATCGAATGGCTGCTGGGCGAATTGAAAGGCCCGCACGCCGCTGTGCTGGCCGGGCATGCCGCTGCGCCGTGGTGGCGCCGCGTGCTGGACCGGGTGCTGAGTTGGCTGGGCCAGCAGGCTGAACACCTCGGGCTCGATCTGCTGCGCGCGGCGGTCGATCTGATCAATCGGCTCGATCCCGATCCGGCGCTTCATGACCGCGCCGATCATCTTACGCTGGCCGACCTGTTGCATCAGGCCCGCATGTGGATCGGGACGCGGATCGGCGCGGCGCTGGCGGGGAACAACGAGCTGCGGCGGCTGTGGATCCTGCTCGATCTGGGGCTGGCCAACCTGATCGGGGGGCTGCGCGATGGGCTGCTGCTCGACCCCGCCGCGCACCTCGAAGCGGTTAACCGGCTCGATTACCGGGCCTGGCTGAAGGCCCACGGCGCGGGCGAGGCGACGATCGATTCGGCCCTGGTCCGTTCGCTCTACGACCTGATCTTCGCCTATCCTGAGGGCAACTGGCAGACTTACGGCAATGTCGAGGCGGGGACGCTGTTCCTCAGCCTGCTCAACACCGCGACCTATCAGGGCTCGATCATCTGGAAGTTCAACACCGCGACCGGCGATCTGATCGTCCAGCCGCTGTATGATGTGCTGACCGCGCGCGGGGTGAAGTTTGAATTTTTCAGCCGGGTCGATGCGTTGGTGCCGGCCAGCGACGGCAGCCAGATCGCTTCGGTCAAGATCGGCCGGCAGGTCCAGCTGGCGGGCGGCAGCTATGATCCGCTGACAACCCTGCCCAGCGGCCAGCGGGTCTGGCCCGACCGGCCGCTTTATAGGCAGCTGGCCGATGGCGCGGCGCTGGCGGCGAGCGGGGCCGACCTCGAAAGCAAATGGACCACTTGGCCCGACGCCTTGCAGCCACTCACCATCACCGCCGGGACCGACTATGACCTGCTGGTGCTGGCAATCCCGCCCGCCGCACACCGCGATATCTGCGCCGGGCTGATCGCGCAGAAGCCCGCGTGGCAGGCGATGGCGGGCGCGGTCCAGACCGTCGCCACGCACAGCTTGCAGACTTGGACCGCGCAGGACGAGGCGGGTCTGGGCTGGGACCATCCGGCGATGGTCGGCGGGTTCGATGCCAGCAACCTCAATTCGTGGGCTGACATTTCCGAAGTGCTCAAGACCGAATGCTGGCCAGCCAATGCGGGGGTGGTGGCTGAACAGATCGCCTGCGGGCCGCTGCCCTGCCTGCCCTATCCCCCGCCCGCCAGCGAGACCGGCTATCCCGCCGCGCAGCAGGCTTTGGCGGGCACCTTGGCGGCGACCTATCTCGATAGCGACGCGCGCATTTTCTGGCCCAAGCGCTTTGGCCAGGGCGGGCCGAGCGCGGGCACACTGGTCAGCAGCTACAACCGCATCAACGTCGATCCGGGCGAGCGTTACACCCTGACCGTGGCCGACAGCACCCGGCACCGTCTGCGCACCGATGGCTCGACCTACGCCAACCTGTTTCTGACCGGCGACTGGATCCAGAACGGCCAGAACCTCGGCTCGTTCGAGGCGACGACGATTTCGGGCAAGCTCGCCAGCCGCGCCATTTCGGGCTGGCCCGACCAGATCGCGCGGATCGACGCCGCGCTATACAGCACAAAGGGCCCCGCCATGGCGTCACTCCCCAGATTTGTCGAACACCCCGGATCGGCCACTTTCCCCGGCCCGATCACGCTCAACCAGACCACGATGTGGGCCTTTTTGCTCAAAGCCGACCGCGCCAAAATGACCGCGTGGTGCCAGGCCATGTTCGATACGCCCAGCAAAGGCGCGGTGCGGGTGCTGCCGCTGTCATCGTATATGATGATGAGCGTGGTCGATATCGGGCAAGGCCGGTTTGTCGATGCCCCGCAGATGGGCTGGTCAAGCGAACGCGAGCTGACCTTCTGGATCCCGGCAGTGCGGATCGAGCAGCGCGGCGGCGTGCAAGTCGCCACGCATTTCGCCATGACGATGCCCTATCTGGTGCTCAACAACCCGGTGGCGATTGCGGCGGGGCGCGAGATTTTCGGCTATTTCAAGCAGGCCGGAAACATCGCGCTGCCCGGCGATCCCGGCCACGATCAGAGCCTGACCGTCGATCTGTTCGCGACCAAGAGCTTTAGCGCGGACAGTCAGGAGTCGTACCAACGCCTGCTGACGCTCAGCCCGACCGCTAGCCAGCCCAGCGCGCTGAGCAAGGATGCCCGCACCTTCGCTGGCGGAGCGCGCCAGTTGTTCGAGCTGATGGTCGCCGACGACCGCGATTGGCACAACAGCCTGGGCTTCGATGCCGATCTGCTCGGCGATCTGCTGCACCAGCGCATACCGCAGCTGTTCCTCAAGCAATTTCGCGATATCGCCGACGGCACGCAGGCCTGCTATCAGGCGATCACCGGCACCTTGGGTGAGGTTACCGGCTTTGACTCGCTGCCGCATTTGACCGAATATGACATGGTGCTTGAAGACCTCGCCAGTTCGCCAGTCGCCACCGATTTCGGGATCGCCCCCCGCCAGACACTGCTGGGCGCGGTGGTGGAATATGACATGACGATCCTGCCCGGCCAAGTGCTGTGGCAGGCCTAGGATCGCCCGGGCCGTGAGCCAGATCTTCCTCTCCTATAACCGCGAGGATCAGGCCGTCGCCAAGCACTTCGCCGATGCCTTTGCGGCAGAAGGCCTCAGCGTCTGGTGGGACACCGCGCTGCGTTCGGGCGAGGCTTATGACGAGGTGACCGAGGCAGCACTGCGCGGGGCCAAGGCGGTGGTGGTGCTGTGGTCGCCGCGTTCAGTCGTGTCGCGCTGGGTGCGGGCCGAGGCGACGATTGCGGACCGCTGCAAGACTTTGGTGCCGGTGATGATCGAGGCCTGCGAGCGGCCGATCATGTTTGAACTGACCCAGACGGCTGAACTCTCGCACTGGACGGGGGATGCGGGGGACCGGGCGTGGCTGGCGTTTCTGGGTGATGTGCGCGGCTTTGTCGGGCGGGAGCGCGCGGTGCTGGCGCCGATGCCGTCGCTGGCGGCGGTTGCGGCCAAATCGGCACCGGCGCCCGAAACCTTGCTCGCCGTGCTGCCGTTCGACAATCTTTCGAGCGATGCCGAGATGGAGTTCTTCTCCGACGGCGTGTCGGACGACATTCTCGGGCGGATCATGCGCGGGTCGAAGTTGCGAGTGATCGGGCGGACTTCCAGCTTTCAGTTTCGCGGGAGCGACAAGCCCAAGGCGGCAGCGGCGCTGAGTGCAAGCCATGTGCTCGACGGCTCGATCCGCCGCTCGGGCAACCGGGTGCGGATCGCCGCGCATCTCACCGAGGCGGCAAGCCAGACCACACTGTGGTCCGACAAGTACGACCGCGATCTCGAAGACATCTTTGCGGTCCAGGACGAGATTTCCGAAGCGATCGCCGATGCGCTCGATGCCGCGTTCTTTCCGGCGAAGACCGAGAAGGTCGATCCGCTGGCCTACGATCTCTACCTGCGCGGCAAGGATTACGATACCAACCCGGAGCACATTCGCGACAAAATCGCCCTGCTCGAAACTGCGGTCAAGATCGCACCGGAATTCGGCGCTGCCTGGGGATCACTGGCGCTCCAGCACCAATATTCAAATATGCTGGCCCCCTATACAGAGCGAGCGCCAATTGACGCGGTGATCGCCGAGGAAATCCATCGCAGCATGACGCTCGATCCGGAGAATGTCGGCGCTAGTTTGGCGGAGTATTGGCGGCTTGATCCATTCGGAGACTTTCTCGGCCATCATGCGGTAGTCCAGCACTTGCAACGGATCGGGCAGAATTCGCCCGAAGCTCAAGTGATAATCGGCCTTCACTTTGGCGCCGTCGGCCGTACCAGAGAATCGGCTGAGTCGGCTGCGATTGGCATAGCGCTCGACCCACTGAGCTGGATGGCGAACGCATTCTATGGCAGTGCCCTC
>JANNYT010000206.1:0-2828 GCA_031410255.1 Novosphingobium sp.
GGCGCGGCGGCGTCGTCGATCATGTCCATCAGCACCCCCAGCGCGTCAGTGCAGACGGCTTGCGCCGGGCGAGTGATCGCGGGGCGCGGCACGGCGCCGCTGACTTGCTCGAGCAGCATATCCTCTGGCAGCGCGATCACCACCGGACCCGGGCGGCCCGACTGTGCGACGGACCAGGCCCGCGCGACATATTCAGGGATCCGCGTCGGATCGTCGATCCGCAACACCAGCTTGGCCAGCGGGCCGAACATCTGGCTGAAATCGACTTCCTGGAAGCCTTCGCGGTCTTTCATCCCGCGATCGACATCGCCGATGAACAGCAGCATGGGTTGCGAATCCTGCATCGCCACGTGGACCCCGATGCTGGCATTGGTCGCGCCGGGGCCGCGGGTGACGAAGCACACGCCTGGCCGCCCGGTCATCGCCCCGTCGGCGCAGGCCATGAACGCGGCGCCGCCTTCTTGCCGGCAAATCACCGTTTCGATCTGCGGGGCATCGTGTAGCGCGTCGAGCACGGCCAAAAAGCTTTCGCCGGGCACGGTGAAAATGCGGTCAGCGCCCTGGGCGATGAGGCAATCGACGAGCAAGCGCCCGCCGTTAACTGTCGTCTTGTCGGTCATCCGCGGGCTTTAGCGGCTGCGGCGGCGGGCCGCAACGTGGCTGGGCATATTGACCTGTGCCATGGTTACTGTGCCACTTCGGGAAGGCCGCCGTTAACCGCGATTTTCCGGCTGGCGGGATGGTGAAGAAGTTCTTAACCCTCCGCTCATGAGAAGGTCGCTTGTACTCACCGATGACAGGGCTCGCCATCCATTCCTGGCCAGTCTTCCCCCCCACGTGCGGCGCGGCGAAGCGCCGCAGCCGATCAAACGGAGCAAGCCGGGCTGGCAGCGCGACCTGCGCGATTTCCTCGCGGCCTATTGCGCCTGCTTCGTCGCGGTCTCGCTCTATATCGCTTGAGCTGACTGCTCCGCTGCCACCAGTTTGCGCGCGATCCAGGCCGATACCAGGCACATCGCCGCGCTGAGGAGCACTTGCTGGACAATCGGCACCCCGCCCAGCGACAGCGCTGTGGCGAGCAATGATCCGACCACCATCGCAAAAGAGTTGACGATGTTGTTCGCCGCGATGGTGCGCGAGGTCTGCGATTTATCGACGAAGGTCGTCAGGAACGCATAAAGCGGCACCACAAACATGCCGCCCGATACCGAAATCCCGAGCAGGCACAGCAGCAGCGGCACTGCCAACGGCTGGGCGAGGAAGTGCGAAACGTCGAGCAAGGCCGCATCTGGCAGCGGGGTCCACTGCTGGCAGACCAGATAAAACCCGACCACGAACAGGCCCATCATCACCACTGATGAAGGCGAATAGCGCGCCGATACGGTGCCCTTAAGCAGCGCGTTGACCGAGATTGAGCCCAAGGCCACCCCGATCGAGAAGATCACCAGAAACAGGCTGGCCACTTCCTTGCTGGCGCTCAGCACGTTCTTGGCGAGCGGCGGAAATTGTACGAACAGCACCGTGCCGATGGTCCAGAAAAAGCTGATCGCCATGATCGCGAGGAACACCCGCCGATCGTGGCTGGTATTGCGGACCAGATCGACCGAGGCGCGAATCAGGTGGAAATCGAGCGGCTCGGGCTCATGATGCGGCGGGGCAGCAGGGACTTGGCGGCTGGTGAAATAACCGACTACCGCGGTGATGATCACGCCGGCCGCGGCCCATTGCACGGGGATCCAGCCAGCCAGAATGGTCCCGGCCAGAATGGCAATGTATGTGCCCGCCTCGACTAGTCCGGTCCCGGCCAGCACTTCATCGGGATGCAGATGCTGCGGCAGGATCGCGTATTTGATCGGGCCAAAAAAGGTCGAATGGATCCCCATGCCCAGCACCCCCAGCAGCATCAGCGGGATTGCCACGGTCTTCACCGCCAGGCCTTGCCAGGCCATCAGCAAACCGGCCGCACCAACCAGCATGATGATGATTTCGCAGGCTTTGACGATGCGGATGATCCGCGCCTTGTCGCGCATGTCGGCCAGCTGGCCCGAGATTGCGGAGAGGACGAAGAATGGCAGGATGAACAAGCCCGAGGCAACTGCGCTGAACAGGCCTTCGTCTTTCTCACCAGTCAGCACGCTGTAGACCACGAACAGCACCATCGCGTTCTTGAACAGGTTGTCGTTGAACGCGCCGAGCAGTTGGGTGACGAACAGCGGCAGGAACCTGCGACTGTGGATCAGGTGCGTCTGAGTGGTCATGAATTCGCTTTGCGGCCCCGGTTTGGCGCGACCCTAGCGGCTGCCCCCGTGTGAACAAGCGCTAACTGCCCCTTTTGCCCGGCGGCTTAGCGGGGTAGGGTGCTTACGATGCTGACCCTGCCCAACCTGCTCACCTTGTCGCGGATCGTTGCAGTGCCGCTGCTGGCGGCCTTGCTGTGGTGGCCCGAATGGCGGCTGGGCTATGGGCTGGCGTTCGGGCTTTATTGCCTGATGGGGATCACCGATTATTTCGACGGCTACGTCGCGCGGTCATACGGCGCGGTCAGCCGGCTCGGCGCATTCCTTGATCCGATCGCCGACAAGATCATGATTGCCGCAGTGATCCTGGTGCTGGCCGCTCAAGGCGTGCTGCGCGGGCCTTATGTAGGCGATATGCACGTGATCGCGGGCCTCGTGATCCTGATCCGCGAGATTGCAGTATCGGGCCTGCGCGAATTTCTGGGCGGGATCCAGGTCTCGGTTCCGGTCAGCCAGCTCGCCAAGTGGAAGACCACCTTCCAGATGATCTGCTTTGGCGCGCTGATCCTGGGCAATGCCACGCCGTGGTGG
>JANNYT010000207.1:0-4585 GCA_031410255.1 Novosphingobium sp.
AGCCCAAGCGATTCTTCGCGGTTTAGGGCGCGTGCTGCCATGGTTAATCGCTACGGCGCGCTAACTGAACTGTTGGTGACCAGCGAAATCGCGCTGATCCCGGCATGGCTCAGCTCGCCCATCACCCCCATCACCCGGCCATATTCCAGGGTCTTGTCGGCGCGCAGGTTGACTTGCGGCAGCTTGCCGTCGGCACCGCGCGGCAGCGCGCCCAGCCGGTCAGCCAGATCGGCGGGGCTGACCGGGACCCGGTCGAGGTAGATCGTGCCGTCCGCGGTGATCGCCAGGTTGACCGGCTGCTGCGGCTGATCGAGCGGGTTCGCCGCGCTGTCAGGCAAATCGATCGGCACCCCGGCGCTCATCAGCGGGGCGGTGACCATGAAGATGATCAGCAGCACCAGCATCACGTCGACCAGCGGGGTGACGTTGATCTCCGCCATCGGCGCGCGGCCCCGGCGGGATCGGCGGGATCGTCCGATCATCGCCACTTACTCCGCCTCCAGCTCGCGGCTGAGGCTGGCGTGGAAGCGGTCAGCGAAGCGTTGCAGCCGGGCTTCGAGCTGATCGACCCGGTGCGCGAAGCGGTTGTAGGCAATCACCGCCGGGATCGCGGCGAACAAGCCGATCGCGGTCGCGAACAGCGCTTCCGAAATTCCCGGCGCGACCACCGCGAGCGAGCTGTTCTGCTGCTGCCCGATCTGGAAGAAGCTGTTCATGATCCCCCAGACCGTGCCGAACAGCCCCACGAATGGCGCCACCGCCCCGACCGTGGCGAGGAAGTTGAGCCGCTCGGCCAGCCGCTCGGCCTCTTGCGCAATCGCGCTGTCCATTACGCCTGCAAGCCGCTGGCGGGTGCCTTCGCGGTCGGTCACCTTGCCGCTGGTTGAGCGGCGCCATTCGGCCAAACCTGCGGCAGCAACCCGCGCCGATGGGATGTCGTTCTTGCCGCGCTCGGCCTGAAACGCGTCGATGTCGGCGGCCTTCCAGAACTCGCGCTCATAGCTGTCGCTACGGGCCTTGATCCCGGCGTAGCGCAGGCCGAACGAGACGATGATCGCCCAGACCCAGATCGAGGCGAGGATCAGCCCGACCATCACCACCTGCACCACAATGTCGGCGTCGAGGAACAGCTTCACCGGGTTGAGATGGCCTGAGGTCACCTTGGGTGCAGCGCCAGCAGCGGCGGCGAGGAGCGAAATGTGGGTCATGCAGGTCCTTCGGTAATAATCGGGGCAAAGGCCGCGCGCCAGGCGTCTGGCATGCGGCGCGGGCGGCCATCGGGGGCGACAAAGCCGACCCGCAGCGTGGCCTCGGTCAGCAGCACGCCGTCTTCACGAATGGCCTTCTGGCGCATCCGGCACGATGCGGCGCGCAGCTGCGTGCAAGTGGTCTCGATCAACACGCCATCATCCAGCCGCGCCGGGGCGAGGTAGCGGATCGACAGGTCGGCCACCGCAAAGGCACCTTGTCCGGCTTCGTTGACCGCACGCTGATCGATCCCCAGCAGCCGGACGAAGTCGGACCGCGCGCGCTCAAACCAGCGCAGATAGTTGGCGTGATAGACCACCCCAGACAGGTCGGTGTCCTCAAAATAGGCGCGCACCGCAAAATGGTGGACCTGGCCTTCGATGAGGCCGCAGGGCGGGGCCGGAAATGACGTCATGCGGCCCGACCTTTAGCCGCAGCGCGAGTCGCTGGGCAAGGGGCTTGCGGCCTTAGCGTGCCAGCATCGGGCCGAGCGGCCGCCCGCCGAACAGGTGCACATGCAGATGCGGCACTTCCTGGTGGCCGTGCTGGCCGACATTGGCGAGCAGGCGGTAACCTGGCGCGACCAGACCCAGATCGCGCGCGACCTGGCCCACCGCGCGCACAAACCCGGCGATTTCGTCCGCGCTTCCGCGCGCAGAAAAATCGTCCCAGCTGACGTAGGCACCTTTGGGGATCACCAGAATATGGACCGGTGCTTGCGGGTTGATATCGTGGAAGGCCAGCGCCCACTCGTCTGCATAAACCGTACGGTTGGGAATCTCGCCGCGCAGGATTTTGGCGAAAATGTTCTGGTCGTCATAGGGCAGGGTGGCGTCGATCGGCATGTCAGTTGCGCGTCTGCTTTTCGGCGATCCCGCTGGTCCCTTCGCGGCGCTCCAGCTCGGCCAGCACCTCGCTCAGTGGCACGCCCTTGGCGTCGAGCAGCACGAGCAGGTGGAACAATACATCGGCGGCTTCACCGACCAGTTCCTCGCGGGTGCCGGTCAGTGCGGCCACAATCGTTTCGATGGCTTCCTCGCCCAGCTTGCGCGCGATCACCGGCACGCCTTTGGCGTGAAGCTTGGCGACCCAGCTGACCTCAGGGTCGGCGTCGCGGCGCGCGGCAATGGTCGCGGCGAGGCGGGAGAGTGTGTCCATGGTGGCGGGAATGCGGCGCGCGGCCGCGCCGGTCAAGTCAGTCTTTGGGGGGGCGGCGCTTTGCTCCGCGGCGGCCGATGATCAGCCCGGCCAGCCCCAGCGCGAGCAAAGTGATGTCGGTCGGCTCAGGGATCGAAAAGCCGCCGCTGGCCAAGGCCGGGCTGGCCGTGGCCACCCACAACACCGCGCCTGCCACCGAAATTCTGAAGATACCCCTGCTCATGCTGCGCGCCTGCGCGGTTTGATGCAGTGCAACAAGCGCTTTGCCGCAGCCGTCCCAGCGTGGGACTGCTGCCCGGCAGTTCATGAAACTGTAATCTAACCCCGCGCGGGCAATCCGGCGGCGCGCAAGGCGGCATGGGCCTCGCCGATGGTGTGGGTGCCGAAATGGAAGATCGAGGCGGCCAAGACCGCGCTGGCGTGGCCCTTGGTCACCCCTTCGACCAGATGAGCCAGCGTGCCAACCCCGCCGCTGGCCACCACCGGCACCGATACCGCATCGGCAATCGCGCGGGTCAGTTCCAGGTCATAGCCCGCCTGCGTCCCGTCGCCGTCCATCGAGGTGACCAGCAGTTCGCCCGCGCCCAGCTGCGCCAGGCGCACGGCATGCGCGACCGCGTCGATCCCGGTGGCGGTGCGCCCGCCGTGAGTGAAGATTTCCCAGCCGGTGGCAGTCTTGCGCGCATCGACCGAGGCGACCACGCATTGGCTGCCCATTTTCTGCGCAATATCGCCGACCAGTTCAGGGCGCGCTACTGCTGCAGAATTGACTGCGATCTTGTCGGCTCCGGCGAGCAGCAGCGCCCGCGCATCTTCGACCGAGCGCACCCCGCCGCCCACGGTCAGCGGCATGAAACATACCTCGGCAGTGCGCCGCACCACCTCGAGCAAGGTCCCGCGCCCTTCGTGGCTGGCGCTGATATCGAGGAAGCACAGCTCGTCGGCCCCGGCGGCGTCATAGGCACGTGCCTGCTCGACCGGATCGCCGGCGTCCTTGAGATCGACGAAGTTGACACCCTTGACCACGCGCCCATCGCGCACGTCGAGGCAGGGGATGACGCGGATGCGGACGGTCATGCGGCGCGAACCAAACTTGAAGCGAAAAAGAGCATGATAGCTGAGACAACAAACTTGGACAAAATGATCAGCCAAAATCCAAATGAATCATCCGCCCGCACGGCTTCAAGCTTTGGAGAGGTCCACCAGAAATTGAATTTCGCGAGGCCATTACGGAATTCGCACAGCGTTTTGAACGCTATCCAGAGTGCAAGCGCCGCCAATGCAAAGGCCAACACAAACGCCATCACGCCCGCTCCGCCATCGCAATCGCTGCTGCCAGATCGAGCCGCCCGTCATACAGCGCGCGCCCGGTGATCACGCCTTCGATGCCTTCATGCGCATGCAGCGCCAGCATGTGGATATCGTCGAGGCCCTTCACGCCCCCGCTGGCGATCACCGGCAGCCGGGTGCGCCGCGCCAAATCGAGCGTGGCGTCGATGTTGCAGCCCTTGAGCATTCCGTCGCGGCCGATGTCGGTGAACAGCAATGAGGCGACCCCAGCGTCCTCGAACCGGCGGGCCATATCGACCACCGGCACGTCCGAAACCTCTGACCAGCCCTCGGTGGCGACCATGCCGTCCTTGGCATCGACCGCGACCACGATCCCGCCCGGCCAGTCGCGGGCCATGTCCTTGACGAATTGCGGGTCTTTCAGCGCGGCGGTGCCCATCACCACGCGGGCAACCCCGACATTGAACCAGCCTTCGACCGCGCGAGCATCGCGGATTCCGCCGCCCAGCTGGATGTGGCCGGGGAATACCTCGATGATTGCATCGACCGCATCGCGGTTTTCCGCGCGCCCTGCGAATGAACCGTCAAGATCGACCACGTGGAGGAACTGCGACCCGGCTTCGGCAAACAGCGTGGCCTGCGCGGCGGGATCGTCGCCGTAGACAGTGGCGCGGGCCATGTCGCCCTCGGCGAGGCGGACGACTTGGCCGCCCTTGAGGTCGATGGCAGGGAATACGATCAAGGCCGCCACTCCAGAAAATCGGAGAGCAGCGCGAGGCCATAAGCCTGGCTCTTCTCCGGGTGGAACTGCACGCCCACCATCGTATCCTTGGCCACCGCTGCGACCAGGCCGCCGCCGTGATCGGTCATCGCGGCGATGTGCAGCGGA
>JANNYT010000208.1:0-6203 GCA_031410255.1 Novosphingobium sp.
TATCGACGACCATGAGGCAGCGCGGTTGGCCGAACCGCTGCAACGGATCTGCGCCGACCGCGATGTGACCTTCATCATCAACGATTCGATCAGCCTGGCCAAGCGGCTCGGCGCGGACGGAGTGCATCTGGGCCAGTCCGACGGGGCGGTGGCTGACGCACGCGAGCGGCTGGGCAAGGACGCGCAGATCGGGGTGACCTGCCATGACAGCCGCCACCTGGCGATGGAGGCCGCCGAAGCGGGGGCCGACTATGTCGCATTCGGGGCATTTTACCCCACCCAAACCAAAGTGACCGAGCATCGCCCCGAACCCGCGCTGCTGACCTTCTGGCAGGGAATCTTTGAACTGCCTTGCGTCGCGATTGGCGGGATCACCCCGGCCAATTGCGCACCTTTGGTCACCGCCGGGGCCGATTTCATCGCGGTTTGCAATGCGGTGTGGGGCGGGGATGAAGCGCAGGCGGTACGCGATTTTGCCGCCGCCATCGCCGCCGCGCCGCCATTGGACGCCGCTGCGGGAGCGTAATCGCGGCTGGAGCGTTAGTCACCAAAGGGCTGAGCTGCCTGCTGCTCGCCCGTGGGAGTGACCTTGATGCGTCCAATCTATTACGCGCTTCCGCTGGTGCTGGCGCTCGCCGCCTGCAAACTTAGCGATGGCACCGCGCCCGATGGGGCGGCGAGCAGCGCGTCGGCATCTGATGCGGCGGCAGCTAACAACGATCCACTGGCCGCGCACGATAATGCGGCCGCGCCGCAGGAACTGGCCGACAGCGATCCGCGCGCGCTGATGCAGGCCCAGGTGGTGCTCGACCGGCTGGGCTTCACCCCCGGCGTGGTCGATGGCAAGGCTGGGCTGTCCACCCGCAACGCCGTGTCGGGATTTCAGGAAGCGAATAACCTGACCGTCACCGGCGAGCTGGATGAGCCGACCACGGCGGCGCTGCAGCAATGGAAAACGATCCCCGCCACCCGGATCGTGACCATCCCGGCCGACTTTGCCGCCGGGCCGTTCCTGAAGATTCCCAAAGGTCCCGAAGATCAGTCAAAGCTGACCGCGCTGGGCTATGAAAGCCTGGATGAAAAGTTGGCCGAGCGGTTCCACACTACAGTTGAGACCTTAAAGCTGCTTAACCCCGGGGGGGTCCCCGCTGGTTCGCTCACCGCCGCCAGCGCCAGTCCGACCGCCAGCGCAACGGCGCTAGCCACCGATGCCCCGCCGGTTTCAGTATTCGCCGCCGGTCAGCAAGTGCGCGTGCCCAACGTGGGCGGCGATGCCATCGCGGCGGGATCGGTCAGCGACAGCGGCTGGCAGACCACGCTGACGATGCTGGGCGTCGGCAGCGAACAGCCCAAGGCGGCGCGCATCTTGGTCAGCAAGTCCAAGGGCACGCTCAAGGCGTACGACGGATCGGGCAAGCTGATCGCGGTCTACACGGCGACGATGGGATCGAGCCACGATCCGCTGCCGCTGGGCGAGTGGAAGATCACCGGAGTCAGCCGCAATCCAACGTTCAACTACAACCCCAAGCTGTTCTGGGATGCCAAGGCTGGATCAGAAAAGGCGACCTTGCCAGCGGGGCCGAACGGTCCGGTCGGGGTGGTCTGGATCGACCTGTCGAAAGAGCATTACGGCATCCACGGCACCCCGCATCCCGAAACCATTGGCCGGGCGGAGAGCCATGGCTGCGTGCGGCTGACCAATTGGGATGTAGCGCGGCTGGCGCAGATGGTCTCGGTCAGCACCAAAGTTACCTTCGCGGCTTGAGCGTGGCGGTCCAGTCCATCTTCCGCACAATCGCTGCAACGTTTCTGGTGACGTCGCTGGGGTGGGGAATCGCCGCGTATAAATACTGGCCGAGGAGTGCAGGGGCCGACTATGCGCCCGCCATCGCAAGCGGATCGGCCCCCGCCGCCGCTACAGCGGTTGCGCCGCCACCGCCGCAACCCGTAGCTGGCTATGCTCCGGTAGCCTTGAGCATTACCCCCGCTACCCCAGCACAAATGCTGATAATTCCGGTGCAAGGAGTCCAGCCGGGCCAGCTGACCGACACCTTTACGCAGGCGCGCGATGGCGGGGTGCGGGTCCACGATGCGATCGATATCATGGCCCCGCGCGGCACGCCGGTCCTGGCCGCGGCAGCAGGCACGGTGGCCAAGCTCTACACTTCGGCGGCGGGCGGACTGACGATTTATCTGCGGCTCGATGACCGGCGCTTCATCCTCTATTACGCGCACCTCGATAGCTATGCGGCCGGGCTGGGCGAGGGCCAGCATGTTGTGCAGGGCCAGGTCATCGGCGCCGTCGGCAGCACCGGCAACGCCAGCCCGACCGCGCCGCATCTGCACTTTGCGGTCCAGCAGACCACCGAAGCGGCCAAGTGGTACGAACCAAGCAGCGCGATCAATCCCTATCCGCTGCTGATGCGGCGCTGACACCGCTGGCTTTCCTACCCGGCGCAACTGTGCCATCAATCCGTTCACGGGGTGATCCAGGCCGGTTTTTCGTTTTCAGGACCCTGTCAGCTTTGTCAGGTTCCGCGCCGGCCCGGCCGCTGCGGACTTAACCGAAAGGTGTGATCGATGCCCGGACCTGCTCCCCGTGAACTGACCTTGCGCGGTGTGGTGCTGGGCGCATTGCTGACCGTGGTGTTCACCGCCGCGAACGTTTACCTCGGCCTCAAGATCGGGCTGACGTTTGCGACGTCGATCCCGGCAGCGGTGATTTCGATGGCGGTGCTCAAAGCGTTCAAGGACGCGACGATCCAGGAAAACAACATTGTCCAGACGATTGCCTCGGCGGCGGGTACGCTATCGGCGATCGTGTTCGTGCTGCCGGGGCTGATCATGATCGGTTGGTGGATGAACTTCCCTTATATCCAATCGCTGCTGGTGATCGTGATCGGCGGAATTCTGGGAGTGATGTACTCGGTCCCGCTGCGTCGCGCGTTGGTTACCGGGTCAGACTTGCCCTATCCCGAAGGCGTGGCTGCGGCCGAAGTGCTCAAGGTTGGTGCGGGCGTAGGCGGAGCGGAAGAGAACAAGCGCGGGCTCGCCGCAGTGGTGCTCGGCACGGTGATTGCGGTGATTTATCCGCTGCTGGCCAAGATGAAGCTGGTGGCAGAGGGCGCGGGCAAAACCTTTGCGCTGGGCAGCGGGGCGACTTCGGTTTCCACCGGGCTGTCGCTGGCGCTGATCGGGGTCGGCCATCTGGTCGGGCTGGCGGTTGGGCTCGCCATGTTGACCGGGATCGTGATCAGCTTCTTTATCATCCTGCCGCAACTGACCGCTGGCGGCCCGCCGGTGGGGACCGAGCTGGCCGACTTTGTCAGCACGATATTCCGGCAGAAAGTCCGGTTTATCGGCGCAGGCACGATCGGCGTGGCGGCGATCTGGACTTTGCTCAAAGTGATCGGGCCGATCGTGCGCGGGATCACCGCCGCGCTTGCCGCTAACCGCTCGCGCAAGGCGGCTGGGGACGGGATGGACGGCCTGGCCTTGACCGAGCGCGATCTGCCGGTCGGGATTGTGTTCGGCACAATCCTTGCGCTGATGGTGCCGATAGCTGCGCTGCTGTGGTGGTTTGCCGGGAACGGCCCAATTGCCCAGTCGCTGGGCCTCACCCTGATGGTCAGCGTGCTTTACGTGCTGGTCGCCGGAATCATGATCGCTTCGGTCACGGGCTACATGGCGGGACTGATTGGAGCTTCGAACAGCCCGATCTCGGGAGTGGGTATCCTCTCAGTGCTGGGGATTTCGTTGCTGCTGGTCCTGGTGCTTGGCCGCAACCATACCGCCGAGGAAACCAAGGCGCTGGTCGCCTTTGCACTGTTCGTTACCGCAATCGTGTTCGGGGTAGCGACGATTTCGAACGACAACCTGCAGGACCTCAAGACCGGGCAACTGGTCGGGGCGACCCCGTGGCGGCAGCAGGTTGCGCTGGTGCTGGGTGTGATATTCGGCGGGATCGTCATTCCGCCGCTGCTCGATCTGCTCAACACCACGTTCGGGTTCCAAGGCGCACCGGGGGCTGGGCCAGATGCGCTGGCAGCACCGCAAGCCGCGCTGATCTCCGCGATTGCGCAAGGCGTGCTGGGCGGGACCTTGCAGTGGAACCTGATCGGGCTGGGCGCAGCGATCGGCGTCGGCGCGGTGCTGGTCGATGAACTTCTGCGCAAGAGCGGCAAGGGATCGCTCCCGCCGCTCGCGGTGGGCATGGGAATGTACTTGCCGATGGACGTGACCGCTTTCGTGATCGTGGGTGCGGTGCTGGGCCACGTGTACAACCGCTGGGCGGCGCAGCAGACAAATCCGGCCTTTGCCGAACGGATTGGCGTGCTGACTGCCACCGGGATGATCGTCGGTGATAGCCTGTTCAATGTCGGTTATGCCGGGATCGTCGCGGCGACCAACAACCCCGATGCCTTGGCCAGATTTGGCGCGAATCCCTATGCCACCCCGATGGGACTGGTGCTGTTTGGGGCTCTGGTCTGGTTCGCTTACAGCCGCATGCAGACCGCGGCCAAGCGTCCTGTAATCATCTAGCTGTTGTTGATCACCCGACGCACACAGCGCAGCGTCGTATCAGCGCCGCTTGCGTCCAACTGGCGCAGGAAGCTGTTATTGACGCGGTGAAAGCGCTGGCCAAGCTTTGGCCCGCTGGTCATTTCCAGCACATTGCCGGTCAACAGGTAAGTGCCGCGGCCACCAGCGGTTTGATAGGTATTGGCGTTGACGATGAAGAAATCCTCTTCCGCCACGCGCAGGCCGACCGCGCCGGCAGCATCACCGGGCTGCTCGCACTGGTAAGCGCCGGGGGACAGCTGGCTGATCGGGCCGCCGGGCACGGCCAGCGCCGGGCCAGCAAGCATCAGCAGTGCGATAGTCAGTGCGTGTTTCATGACGGGGCCTTTCAAGCAGACGGGATTAGCAGGGAATGAACCGCGGCTCCAGACTGCTTTGTCGCCAGACCTTGCCGCGATGCGCGCGGCGCGCTAAAGGCCCGGCGTTCCGGCGGACAAGCCGGAGTTCTTTCTCAGCTTGAAGGCAGCACCCATGGCCAAGATCAGCGGCGTGGACATTCGTCCCGGCAATATTCTGGAATACGAAAAAGGCATCTGGAAAGTTGCCAAGACCCAGCACACCCAGCCGGGCAAGGGCGGCGCCTTCATGCAGGTTGAGATGAAGAACCTGATTGACGGGCGCAAGACCAACGTGCGCTTCCGCAGCCAGGACACGATCGAGAAAGTCCGGCTCGACACGAAGGATTTCCAGTTCCTCTACGTCGACGGCGACAGCCTCGTGTTCATGGACAAAGACAATTACGAGCAGATCACCTTGCCCGCCGACTTGCTGGGTGACGCGGTTGCGTTCCTGCAAGACGGCATGGAAGTAACTCTGGAAATGTGGGAAGACCGCCCGATCAGCGTCGATCTGCCTGAGCAGGTCGAAGCCACGATCGTCGAAGCCGATGCCGTGGTGAAGGGGCAGACCGCCTCGTCCAGCTTCAAGCCCGCGCTGCTCGATAACGGCGTGCGCGTGATGGTCCCGCCGCATATCGGCAGCGGCACCCGCATCGTGGTCGACGTTTACGAGCGCGCTTACGTGCGCAAGGCTGACTGAGCGCAATCATGGCAGTTATCTCCGCCGTTATCCGGGTGATGGAAAAAGCCGCGCGCAAAGCCGGGCAGCGTCTGCGCCGTGACTTTGGCGAAGTTGAACATCTGCAGGTCAGCCGCAAGGGACCTGCTGATTTCGTCTCTAAGGCCGATCAGCACGCCGAACGCACGATCTATGACGAACTGCTGCTGGCACGGCCCGATTGGGGCTTCGTGCTGGAAGAAGGCGGCGTGATCGAGGGCAACCCCGATAGCCCGCGCTGGATTATCGATCCGCTCGATGGGACCAGCAACTTCCTCCACGGCATCCCGCACTTCGCGATTTCGATCGCGGTGCAGGAACGCAAGGCAGATGGCAGCGGCTGGGGCGATGTGGTCGCGGGGCTGGTCTATCAGCCGGTCACCGATGAAAGCTTCTGGGCCGAACGCTCACGCGGGGCCTGGCAACAGGACCGCCGCTTGCGTGTCTCATCACGGCGGCATCTCGACGAAAGCCTGATCGCCACCGGCATTCCCTTCGCCGGGCGCGGCGATGCGCCTGAATGGACCCGGATTTACGGCGCCCTGGCACCGCAGGTCGCGGGAATT
>JANNYT010000209.1:0-5724 GCA_031410255.1 Novosphingobium sp.
TATTCGCCGCGCGTCATAAGCAAGTCAGGAAAGTTGAGCGAGGCCGCGCGGATGGCGACCAGCACTTCGCCGGGCGAACGGATTGGGGCATCGACTTCGGTCAGTCCGACTCCGGAGAGATCGGTAGACAGGGATTCAACCTGCAGAGCTTTCATCGTTTAGAAGCTGTCCTTCGCCGCCCGCAGCGCGGCAAATGTCGCCACTGCATCACCGCCGCCCCAACGTTCCGCCAGTATCGGATCGTCAGCGCGCAGGAACGGGTTGGTGGCAAGCTCTCGGCTCAGCAGCGTGGGCACGGTCGGCAGGCCTTGCTCGCGCAGCTTGGTGATCCGCGTGGCATAGTCTTGCAACGCGGCGTTGTCCGGATCGGCATGGAGCGCAAACCGGGCGTTCGATGCAGTGTATTCGTGAGCGCAGTACAGCAGGGTCTGCGGGGGCAGCGCCTTGATCCGCCTCAGGCTGGCCCAGAACTGCGCTGGCTCGCCTTCAAACATCCGCCCGCAGCCCAGCGCGAATACCGCGTCACCGACGAAGGCCAACTCGGCCTCGGCCAAGTGGTAGGCGATGTGGCCGTTGGTGTGGCCTGACACGTCGATCACCTGCGCGGCGAAATCACCCAGCATGACCGTGTCGCCCGCCACCACTACCCGGTCGGGCGCGGTCCCCAGCTTCTCGACTTCGGCGGGGCCGGTAACGGTGCAGCCCGTTGCTGCCTTGATCGCTGCGTTACCGCCGGCATGATCGGGGTGCCAATGGGTGTTCCAGATTTGCGTGATCTGCCAGCCCTTGGCAGTTGCTTCGCGCAAATAAGCCTCAGCATCGGGAGTGTCGATGCAGGTGGTCTCTAGGCTCTCAGGATCGTGCAGCAGAAAGCCGTAGTTGTCAGACAGGCAGGGGAACTGGTGAACTTGCAGCATGGTTTACTCCTGCGTTCACCATACCGGCTTTCCCCCAAAGCAAAAGCCCGCCCGGATTGTTCCGGACGGGCCTTGCATTTGACCGGCTGAAGCGAAGGATCAGTCCTTCTTGGCCTTCAGTGCGGCGCCCAGGATGTCGCCCAGCGAAGCGCCGGCATCCGATGAACCATACTGCTCCACGGCTTCCTTCTCTTCATGGAGCTGACGCGCCTTGACCGAGAAGTTGGGCTTTTTGGACCGGTCGAACCCGGTGACCATTGCATCGAGCTTTTGCCCGACCTGGAAGCGGTCCGGACGCTGCTCGTCGCGGTCGCGGCCAAGGTCGCTCCGCTTGATGAAGCCGGTCGCGCCGTCGTCGCCTGCCTGCACTTCGAGTCCGCCATCGCGCACTTCGAGAATGGTGACCGTAACCACGTCGTTCTTCTTGAGCCCACTGGTTGCGCCGCCCGCGGTGGAAGCGCCGGTGCTGCCAACTGCCGGAGCGCCCTTTTCAAGCTGCTTCATGCCAAGCGAGATGCGCTCCTTCTCAACATCAACGTCGAGCACGATGGCCGAAACCTGCTCACCCTTGCGATGCAGTGCCAGCGCGTCTTCGCCCGAGATGCCCCAGGCGATGTCCGACATGTGGACCATGCCGTCGACGTCGCCATCCAGCCCGATGAACAGGCCGAACTCGGTTGCATTCTTGACTTCGCCTTCGACGGTCGAGCCAACCGGATGCTTGTCCGCAAACGAATCCCACGGGTTCGATTGGGCCTGCTTGAGGCCGAGCGAGATGCGGCGCTTGTCGCTGTCGACTTCGAGCACCAGCACTTCGACTTCCTGGCTGGTCGAGACGATCTTGCCGGGGTGGACGTTCTTTTTGGTCCAGCTCATTTCCGAGACGTGGACCAAGCCTTCGATGCCCGATTCCAGTTCGACGAAGGCGCCGTATTCGGTGATGTTGGTCACCACGCCGCTCAGCTTGGCGCCAACTGGGTACTTGGCGACGACGCCTTCCCATGGATCGCTTTCCAGCTGCTTCATGCCCAGGCTGATGCGCTGGGTTTCCTGATTGATGCGGACGATCTGGACCTTGACGGTGTCACCAATGTTGATGACTTCGTTCGGGTGGTTGACCCGCTTGTAGCTCATGTCGGTGACGTGGAGCAGGCCGTCGATGCCGCCCAGATCAACGAATGCACCGTAATCGGTGATGTTCTTGACCACACCATCGATGATCTGGCCTTCGGCGAGACCCGAGATGAGGCCCGAACGCTGTTCGGCGCGGGTTTCTTCGAGCACGGCGCGGCGCGAGACCACGATATTGCCGCGACGGCGATCCATCTTGAGGATCTGGAACGGCTGAGGAATATCCATCAGCGGCTGCACATCGCGGACCGGGCGGATATCGACCTGGCTGCCCGGCAGGAAGGCCACGGCGCCATCAAGATCGACGGTGAAGCCGCCCTTGACCCGGCCGAAGATCACGCCATCGACGCGCTTGCCTTCGCCAAATTCATTTTCCAGCTTGTCCCATGCGGCTTCGCGGCGGGCGCGGTCACGGCTGAGCATTGCTTCGCCGTCAGCATTTTCAACGCGGTCGACGTAGACTTCGACTTCATCGCCGACGCTGAGGCCATGCGGCTGACCCGGCATGGCGAATTCTTTAAGGGGGACGCGGCCTTCGCTTTTCAGGCCGACATCGATCACGGCCTTATCGCCTTCGATCGCGGTAATCGTTCCCTTGACGACGCGGCCTTCAAAGCCGCCATCGGCGGCACCGCCGAGAGTTTCGTCAAGCAGCGCGGCGAAATCGTCGCGCGTGGGGTTGGCAGATGATGCCATAAATTGAGGTTCCTGTACTCTGTCGTTTCCGGCCAGGCGGTTGGTTCCGCCGGTCTTTCTCCGTGGCGGCGGGATTGCCGGACACGGGCCAAAGAAGCCGATCTGCCACGCGGGCCGATTGCCATGCGCAGCGTCTTTCAAAGCCGAAGCTGTGTTGGACCGGGCGCGCTTAGGCTCGGACTGGGGAAAAAGCAAGGGATTTGGCGGTGCTGGTCAGCCTCGCCGAGCCTCGGCCAGTTCGATCGCGCGCGCAATCGCGGCGTCACGCCCCACGTCCGAGGTATCGAGCAACACCGCGTCGCTGGCCGCCACCAGCGGCGCTTCGCTGCGGGTACGGTCGCGGGCATCGCGGGCTTCCAGATCGGCGGCGATCTCGGCCAATACGACCGTGCGCCCGGCGGCCTGCATTTCCCTGAAACGCCGCTCGGCCCTTGCGCTAACCGAGGCGACCACGAACAGCTTCACCTCTGCTTCAGGCGCGATCACGGTGCCGATGTCGCGCCCATCCAGCACCGCGCCGCCGGGCTGGGTGGCGAACTTGCGTTGCCGGTCATACAGCGCCGCGCGGACTTCGGGGTGGACCGAAACCCGGCTCGCGAACCCGCCGCTGGCTTCGCTGCGCAGTTCGGGATCGGCCAGCAGGTGGTCGGGGAAGGCGCAGGCGGCCAGAGCGTCGTCGGGATCGTCAGGGTTGCCGCCATTCAGCGCGCACTGCCGCCCGACCGCGCGGTACAGCAGCCCGGTGTCGAGATGCGGCAAGCCAAAATGCGCGGCGAGCGCCTTGGCAATGGTGCCTTTGCCTGAGGCGGTGGGGCCATCGACCGCGATGATCATGGCTGGCTGCCCTTGCGCAGCTGGAGCAACGCGCTGATCAGCCCGATCAAGGCGATCAGCGCCCAGGCGACCTCAAGCACAAATGCGGCCAAGTTGAAGTGCACCGACAGCGACCACAACAGCAGCACCGCGCCGATCAGGTTCGCCAGGTTGAACCACAGTTTGTCAAACTGCGCGGCGACGTTGGCATAGGCAAAAGCTGCGATGAAGATCACGCTGCCGACCAGGCCGACAATGTTGGCCGCATCGAACGTCATGCCGCCAGTCCGGCCAGCAGCACCTCAAACATCGGGAAACTGGTTGCGATCGGGCGGGTATCGTCCACTTCTACCCCGTCGCGGCTGGCAAGGCCCGCCACCGCCATGCTCATTGCAATGCGGTGATCGAGGTGCGTTTTGGCCCGCGAATTGGCGCTACCGCGCAGTTGCTCGCCGCCGGTGCCCTCGATGGTCAGGCCGTCGTCGGTTTCGGTTACCTTCGCCCCCGCTGCGGTCAGCGCGGCGGCCATCGCAGCCAAGCGGTCGCTTTCCTTGACCCGCAATTCATCGAGGCCGCTGGTGACGGTGGTCCCCTGCGCCAGCGCGGCGGCGACGAACAGCACGGGAAATTCGTCGATCATGCTCGGGGCGAGCGCCGGATCGACTTCGATCCCGGTCAGCGCCGAATGCTTGACCAGCAAGTCGGCCACCGGCTCGCCGCCGACCTCGCGCCGGTTTAGCTCCTCGATGCTCCCGCCCATCTGGCGCAGCACGGTGACGATCCCGGCGCGGGTCGGGTTGAGGCCGACGTTCTGGATCAGCAGCTCGCTGCCCGGCACGATAAGCGCGGCAACGATGAAGAATGCAGCCGAGGAGGGATCGCCGGGGACTTCGATGATTTGCGGCTTGAGCTCGGCTTCTCCGACGATCCGGATAACGCGTTCGCCATTGATGACTTCGACGCTCAGGTCCGCCCCAAACCCGCGCAGCATCCGTTCGGAATGGTCGCGGGTCGGGACCGGCTCGATCACCGTGGTGATCCCGGCGGTGTTGAGGCCCGCGAGCAAAATGGCGCTTTTGACTTGCGCGCTGGCGACCGGCAGGCGGTATTCAATCGGCACTGCGGGCGAGGCACCGCGCAGGGTCAGCGGCAGGCGGCCGCCTTCGCTAGCCTCAAACGCCGCGCCCATCTGGCTGAGCGGTTCGATCACCCGGCCCATCGGGCGGGCCGACAGGCTGGCATCGCCCACGAACTGCGCGGTGATCGCGTGGCTGGCGATCAGCCCCATCAGCAACCGGGTCGATGTGCCCGAATTGCCCATCTCGAGCGGAGTCTTTGGTTGCAGCAGCGCGCCTACGCCGACACCGTGGACGCGCCATTCGCCGTCACCCAGCCGCTCAACCTGTGCCCCCATCGCGCGCATTGCAGCGGCGGTGGCCAGCACGTCCTCGCCCTCCAGCAGGCCTGAAACGCGCGTTTCGCCCACTGCCAGCGCACCCAGCATGATCGAGCGGTGGCTGATCGATTTGTCACCGGGCACGCGGATCGTACCGCGCAGCGGTCCGCTCGGCAGGAACCGGCGCGGGCGGGGCAGGGAAGCACTATTGTTCACGCGCGCGCTTTGACAGCGGGCGCGGGCTATGGCAAGGCGCGCCCCGCGCTGGGACTGGCGCATCTGCCTCCCAATACGTATCTAGCTTTTTCGCCGCCTTGAGTAGCAGTGCGGCGCATGTGAGGAATTTTATGGTCAAGGCTGAATGGGGCTCCAAGCAGGGCTGCCCGAAATGCGGCACCCGCTTTTACGATCTGGGCAAGGACGATCCGATCACCTGCATCGAATGCGGCTATGTCTGGCAGGCCGATCCGGTGCTCAAGTCGAAGCAGCCGATCCCTTATGAAGAGATCAAGGCGAAGGTCGCCGAGGTTGCTGACACCGATCTGGCCGAGCAGGATCTCGACATCGACGAGGACGGCGATTCGCCGGATAACGACGTCGATCTGGGCGGCGACGATGATCTCGGCGTCGGCATCGACGGCGACGCGGACGCTGCTGAAACCTGATTAACCCGGCCCAATTATGGGCTTGCCAAGCTGGGGGGCCGCAACTAAGTGGCGGCCTCTCGCGCGTGGCGCGGGAACCGGCGGACTTCCCAAGGGCCGCTGATAC
>JANNYT010000210.1:0-16937 GCA_031410255.1 Novosphingobium sp.
CTGTTGGCGCGTTGTCACCCACGATCCCGCGCAGCAATGCCGCGCGCGGGGATAGCCGGACCGTGCCCCAGGCGGTCGCGATCGGCCGGGCCAGCGCATCGAGCAATTGTCCGGCGGCGAGCTGCCAGCTTTCGCGGCTGCACGGCTCGGTGGTCAGCAGCAGGAACGCATCGCCACCGCTGCGTGCAGCCAGCCATTCGCCCTCCAGTTCAGTGGTGGCAAATTGCTTGAGCCGCTGGGCAATCTCACGCAGCGCGGCATCACCGGCGCTGCTGCCATAGGCCAGGTTCACCGCATCGAACCGCCGCAGTCCGATCAGCACTGCATGGACCTTGTCCCCGCGGCTCAGCCACTTACCCAGCCGCTCGGCCGCCGCATCGCGGCTCGCCAGCCCGGTCAGCGGGTCACTGCGCGCGGCAGGATCGTCGGTTGGTAGCTCACCCATCGCTGCCGCTAATAGCACCAAGCTCCTACCAAAGTCTTTGAGGGTCATGGATAAATGGTGATCCATTTGCCAAGTCCCCCGCGCCTGCCCTATGACCCGCGGCGATGCCCAAGACACCCCGCCTCGCCCTGCTGGTTTCCGATACCGACCGCGCCCAGGAAGCCGCCGAAGTGCTGCGGCAGGACGGTGACTTCGTGCCGGTTGAAGAGGCCGAGGTGGCGGTAGTGATTGGCGGCGACGGGACAATGCTCCATGCGCTGCATCAGATGCTCGATGTGGGGCGCGTGATCCCGGCTTACGGACTCAACCTGGGCACAGTCGGCTTCCTGATGAATCGCCACAAAAGCAGCCGCGCGCTGGCCGAGCGGGTAGCGCGGGCCAAGCCGCTGGCGGTCAATCCGCTGGAGATGACCGCGACGATGAGCAGCGGGCGCGAACAGACTATCGCCGCGATCAACGAAGTGTCCTTGCTACGCGAAACCCGCCAGACCGCGCGGCTGGAGATCGCCGTCAACGCCAAGGTCCGCGTGCCCGAACTGTTCTGCGACGGCATTCTGGTGGCGACACCAGCCGGCTCGACTGCCTATAACCTGTCAGCCAACGGCCCGATCCTGCCGCTCGGCTCGGCCATGCTGGCGCTCACCCCGATCAGTCCATTCCGCCCCCGGCGCTGGCGTGGCGCGATCATTCCCGATCACTACGAGATCGACTTTCGCGTGCTCGATCCGGACAAGCGCCCGGTCGCGGTGGTCGCCGATCAGCGCGAGCTGCGCGATATCGTGGCGGTAAAGGTCAAAGTCTCGCGCGAGCAGCAACTGACCTTGCTATTCGATCCGGGCAAGACGCTGGAAGAGCGGATTTTTGCCGAACAATTCCAATTTTGACGAAGGCCCGCTTGCCAAACCGATTGGCACTGCTATAGGCCCACACCTGTCCGCAAGGACCGCTCCCCGATAGCTCAGCGGTAGAGTAGGTGACTGTTAATCACTTGGTCGTTGGTTCGAATCCAACTCGGGGAGCCAGTTTTTCAAACTGCTCCAAATAGCTGCTTCCACAGCAGACTGCCGCCGATCCAGATCGTCAGTGCTGCGGTCAGCCAGCGGATCACCCGCTCAGGCAAAAACCGCAGCGCCAGCAGCGAACCAATCTGCCCGCCCAGCACCACCGCGATCAGCAGCGGCAGCGCGCCGCTTAGCGCGATGCCGAACCGCTCAGGCCCGCCGCCCTTGCTCAACTGACCGATCAGCCCCGCCAGCGAGTTGATCAGGATGAACACACTGGTGGTCGCGGCGATCGCGCGGGCGTTGGCCCAGCGGGTGAAGTGCAGCAGCGGTGCGAGGAAAATGCCGCCGCCGATCCCGACCAGCCCCGCGAGGTAGCCCAGCGGCGCCGCCGCCAGTGGCATCCAGCGGGCCAGCGGGCGCGGTTCGGTGTCAACGTCTGGCGAGCGTGGCAGCAGCAGCGCAAGGCCCGCACCGACCAGGCTGAGCCCCAGCAGGATCAGGAACGTCGCCTGCTTGATCGGGGTCATCCCGCCCAGCAACGCGAGCGGCGCGGCAATCAGTGCCAGTGGCAACGCCCGCCGCCACGGCAGCGTCCCCGCACGGGCAAAGCGCAGCGTGCTGCCGCTGACCACCACGACGTTGCAGACCAGACTGATGATCGGCAGCAGCTGATAATTGAACCCCGCCGAAGCCAGCAGCGCGGTATAGGTCGAGCCCCCGCCGAACCCCACCGACGCATAGAGCAGCGCGGTGACGAAGAAGGCGGGGGTCAACCAATCCATCGCGGCGCGTTACCCTGCGGCGCCGTGGCAGTGCTTGTACTTCTGCCCTGATCCGCACGGACATAGCGCATTGCGCGACAGGCCCATGTCAGCATAGGGATCGACCCCGCCGGCCATGCCCATAGGCGCGGCCAGTGCCGCCGTCCCGGTCAGCGCGTCCATCATGGTTTCGGAACCCGGGGTCCGGCCCATCGCATCGTCATCACCGGTGAACGGATCGATGTGGCTGGTCAGAAAATCGGGCAGTTCGGGCAATTCGACCGGGTCGGGCATGCGCAACTCGCTGTTCATCAGGATCTTGGTGACGTCCTCGCGGATCGCCTCCAGCATCTTTTCAAACAGCCCGAAGGCCTCTTCCTTGTACTCGTTGATCGGCTGCTTCTGGGCATAGGCGCGCAGGAACACTACCTGCCGCAGCGCGTCGAGCGTGGCCAAATGCTCTTTCCAGTAGTGATCGAGCCGGTCGAGCAGGATCTGCTTTTCGACCTGCCGCCAGATCGCCTTATCTTCGCCAACCTTGGCCGCCATCTTGGCATCCGAGGCGGCAACCAACCGCTCTTCCAGATCGTGCGGTTCGATCCCGTCCTCACCCAGCCAGCTCTCGATCGGCAATTCGAGCCCCAGCACTTCCATGCTACGCGTCTTAAGCGCTTCGACGTTCCACTGCTCCGGATAGGATCCCGGCGGGCAGGCATCGCCAACCAGCGCATTGACGGTATCGTGGCGCATATCCTCGACCACATCGTCGAGCGTTTCGGCGTCCATGATATCGGCGCGCTGCTCATAGATCACCTTGCGCTGATCGTTCATCACGTCATCGTATTCAACTACTTGCTTGCGGATGTCGTAATTGCGCGCCTCGACCTTTTTCTGCGCGGTCTCGATCGCCTTTGACAGCCAGCGCGAGCCAATCGCCTCGCCGTCGGCCAGGTTGGAATTCATCATCCGGCTGAACAGCGTATCCGGCCCAAAGATCCGCAGCAGATCGTCTTCGAGGCACAAGTAGAACTTTGACATGCCCGGATCGCCCTGGCGGCCAGAGCGGCCGCGCAGCTGGTTATCGATCCGGCGGCTTTCGTGGCGTTCGGTGCCGATCACGCAGAGGCCTCCAGCTGCCAGCACTGCCGCGCGTTCAACCTCAACCTCGGCCTTGATCGCTGCGCTGGCGGTGTCCTTGGCCGAACCTTCGGGCAGTTCCTTCAGCTCGTCGCCAATGCGGAATTCGGTGTTGCCGCCCAGCTGAATATCGGTTCCGCGCCCGGCCATATTGGTTGCCACCGTGACCGCACCGATCCGCCCGGCTTGCGCCACGATGTGCGCTTCCATTTCGTGGAAGCGCGCGTTGAGGACGTTGTGCTTGACCCCTTCCTGGGTGAGGTAGTCCGACAGCAGCTCGCTCTTTTCGATCGAAACGGTTCCGACCAGCACCGGCTGCCCGGCCTTGGCGCGCTCACCGATCAGCTTGGCAATCGCCTGGAACTTGTCGGCGGTGTTCTTGTAGAATTCATCTTCCTGATCGTCCCGCCTGACCTCGACGTTGGTCGGGATGGTCACGACGTTCATCTTGTAGATGTCGAAGAATTCCGAAGCTTCGGTCGCGGCGGTGCCGGTCATCCCCGAAATCTTGGGATACATCCGGAAAAAGTTCTGGAAGGTGATTGAGGCCATCGTCTGGTTCTCAGGCTCGATGTGCACGCCTTCCTTGGCCTCGACCGCCTGATGCAGCCCGTTCGACCAGCGCCGTCCGTCCATCTTGCGGCCAGTGAACTCATCAATGATGATGATCTTGCCATTCTCGACCACGTAATCGATGTCGCGCTTGAACATCACCACGCCCTTGAGGCTCTGGTCGAGGTGGTGGACGACTTGCGTGTTCTCAATATCGTAGAGGTTTGACCCTTCGAGCAGCCCGGCATCCTCGAGCATCCGTTCGGCCTTTTCGACGCCGTCTTCGGTCAGGGTAATGTTCTTGGTCTTCTCATCCGCATCATAGTCCTCAGGGACCAGCTGCTTCACGACTGCATCGACTGACAGGTACAAGTCGCTCTTGTCGTCGGTCGGGCCGGAGATGATCAAGGGGGTGCGGGCTTTATCGATCAGGATCGAATCGACTTCATCGACGATCGCATGGTTGAACGGGCGGTGGACCATCTGGCCCCGCTCGTGCTTCATGTTATCGCGCAGGTAATCAAACCCCAGCTCGTTGTTGGTCGCATAGGTAATGTCGGAATTGTAGGCGTCGCGGCGGTCGGCTTCGTCCAGATTGGGCACAATCACGCCCACGGTCAGGCCGAGGAAATTGTAGATCTGCCCCATCCAGTCCGCATCGCGGCGGGCGAGGTAATCGTTGACGGTAACAACGTGGACGCCCTTGCCTTCCAGCGCGTTGAGATAGACCGCCAGGGTCGCGACCAGGGTCTTGCCCTCACCGGTGCGCATTTCGGCGATTTCGCCGCGGTGGAGGACCATGCCGCCGACCATCTGCACATCGAAGTGCCGCATGCCGAGCACGCGCTTGCTCGCTTCGCGGACCGTGGCAAAGGCTTCGGGCAGCAAATCGTCGAGCGTCTTGCCTTCTTCCAGCTGGCGGCGGAACTTGGCGGTTTGCGCGGCCAGCTCTTCGTCAGTCAGCGCTTCAAGGTTCGGCTCGTACGCGTTGATTTGCTGGACGGTCTTTTCAAGTTTCTTGACATAACGGTCGTTGGACGAGCCGAAAATGCGCTGGGCAATGGCGCCGATCATGGGAAATTCCTGCAATATAAGGAGTATGGGTCAGCGCCGCGCCGATGCGAAAGGCATCCCGCGCGGCAGCAAAATCAGGGATCAAACGGCAGCGCTATTCGCGGGTGCGGTCGATCCGGATCTGTACGGTGCGCGGTGCACGAGCCACCGGGGTAGTCAGTGGCTGGCCCTGCTTGCTATCAGCAAGCGTACCCGGAACTGCGCGCGGAACGCTGATCGCCGCCAGCACCGCGACTTGCCGGGCACTGCTGCGCTGGCTGGCCGAAGCGCCGATCTCGGTTCCTCCGCCCACCCGCGCAGCCGCCGGAGCGACTTGCGTGGCAAGTCCGGCAAACAGCGCCAGCAAGGCTAGGAAAATCCGGTTCATCGCCGGGGCATATAGGCATTGCCGCGCACCGCGTCCAGTGGAGGCGAAATTACCAGCATCCGCGCCGACAATTGATCTTTGCGCCGCAAGCTGTTGTAACGCTTGCAAAGGGGAGGAACCAACCAGATGACCACCGAGGCGGCAGCGGGCCCAGCGCCAGCGCATTCATCACGCATGGCCCAGCTTGACGGGCTGCGCGGCGTGGCGGCGTTCATGATCGTGTTCTACCACCTCGATATTGTCTATCACATCGGCGGGCCGTTTGGCCGTGCATACCTCTACGTCGACTTGTTTTTCCTGCTCAGCGGCTTCGTGCTGGCGGTTTCGACCGAGAAGAAGCTGGCGACGGGGATCAGCGCGGTGCAATTCACCTGGACCCGCTACAAGCGGTTGCTGCCCTTGGTCGCGGTAGGCGCCGGGGTGGCCGTAGTGCGCGCGGTGGTGATCGGGATGGCCGATCCGCTGACATTGCTGTGGATGCTCGCGCTCGACTTGCTGATGATCCCCAGTCTGGCCGGGGCCGGGCCATTCTATCGCTACAACGGGCCGCAGTGGACATTGTTTTATGAGCTGCTGGCCAACTTCCTACACGCCGCTGTGTTGCGCCGGGTCTCGACCGGGTGGATGCTCGCCTTGGCTGCCGTGATGGGGGCCTGGCTGGTTTACACTGTCCAGCTCCACGGTAACGACACCATGGGGGTCAGCGCGCCGACCTGGAAAACCTGGTGGATGGCGCTGCCCCGCGTCGGCTGGTCCTATGTGCTCGGCGTGTTCATCGGCCGCAAGTATTTTGAGGGTTTCCGCACTCCTGCGCTGCCTTGGTGGCTGGTCGCGGCGTTACCGGTGCTGGTGGTTATGCTGGTGCCCAGCCTGCCGCTGCGCGCCGCGACCGGCGACCTGCTGTTCGTGATCCTGTTCCTGCCCGCGTTGATGTGGGCCACCGCGATGAGCAGCCCGCCCGCCCGCCTGCGCCCCGCGCTCGAATGGCTCGGCAACTTCTCACTGCCGCTTTATTGCGTCCACCTGACCGTGCTGGTCTGGATTTCCGAGCTGCTGGGCCGCGAGCCGTGGGTGCGGGCGCTGGCCCTGGGCGCAGCGCTGTTGCTCGCGTGGATATTCTCGAAGGTGGTGTCGTTCTCCAGCAAGCCGCTGGCGGTGAAGGCGCAGACCTGACACTAGCCCCACACAGCAAAACGCCGCTGCGGTCCGAAGACTGCAGCGGCGCCTGAATTTGCCGGGCCGAAGCCCTGCCCCATCAACCTTAGTTGACAGCGTCCTTGAGGCCTTTGCCAGCCTTGAACTTGGGCTGCGATGAAGCCTTGATGCTCATCGGTTCGCCGGTGCGCGGGTTGCGACCGGTCGATGCCTTGCGCTTGGCGACCGAGAAGGTGCCGAAGCCGACCAGACGAACTTCGTCGCCAGCCTTGAGCGCGCCAGAGATCGCGTCAAAAACGCCTTCGACGGCCTTGGTCGCGTCGCTCTTGGTCATGCCGCTTGAGTCTGCGACTGCGCTGATCAGATCATTTTTGTTCATGTTGGGATCCCCCTTACCTTGCTGGATTGTACTTAGAATAATTTTTGATTCGGCTCGTAAAGCTGGCGGGGAATTGAGCGGCTTTTGCAGGGACTGTCAAAGGCAAAGCGCTCGGTTCACCGCAGATTATCCACCTATTTCCGCCATTTTCAGGCCAATAAGCCCAAGTTGGGACGGGCCGCACCAATTGCCGCAATGCAGCATCGACAATTGCGCGTTGTGATTCGCTATTGGCGCACCCGAACTAGTGTGCCGTGGTTGACGTACCCGGCCCACCTGCAGCCCCTACCACCGGCTGGCTGGCCAGATCATCGGCCTCGCTCCATTCGATTGCGACCAGCGGTTCGACCAGTGCGCGTTCAAGCACCTCGTCGACGTGCGAGACCGGGATGATCTCCAGTCCGGCGAGCACATTGGCGGGAATTTCGACCAGGTCCTTGCGGTTGTCTTCGGGGATCAGCACCGTGGTGATCCCGCCGCGCAGTGCCGCCAGCAGCTTTTCCTTCAGCCCGCCGATCGGCAGCACCCGGCCCCGCAGCGTAACCTCGCCGGTCATCGCGATATCTTTGCGCACCGCGATGCCGGTGAGGGTCGAGACCATCGCCGTAACCATGCCAACGCCCGCGCTCGGACCGTCCTTGGGCACCGCGCCTTCGGGCAGATGGATGTGGATGTCCTTGCGGTTGAAGATGCTGGGGTTGATCCCATAGGCCGGCGCGCGCGCCTTCACAAAGCTGAACGCCATTTGCACGCCTTCGCTCATGACGTCGCCAAGCTTGCCGGTGGTCTTGGCCATGCCCTTGCCGGGCACGGTGACGCTTTCAATGGTCAGCAATTCGCCGCCCACTTCGGTCCAGGCGAGCCCCGTAACCGCGCCGACCTGATGCTCGTCTTCCGACATCCCGTGCTTGTATTTGCGGACCCCGGCATAGTCGCCAAGATTGTCGGGCGTGATGGTGACCGACGTCGCCTTGCCTTCAAGGATTTGGCGCAAGCTCTTGCGGGCCAGCCGGGCAATCTCGCGCTCAAGCGTGCGGACGCCGGCTTCGCGGGTGTAATAGCGAATCAAGTCGCGCAGTGCTTCGGTTTCCAGCGTAAATTCGCCGTCCTTCAACCCGTGCGCCGCAATCTGCTTGTCGAGCAGATGCCGCGTTGCGATCTCCAGCTTTTCGTCCTCGGTGTAACCTTCGAGGCGGATGATCTCCATGCGGTCAAGCAGAGCCTGCGGCAAGTTGAGGCTGTTGGCGGTGCAGACAAACATCACGTCCGATAAATCGTAATCGAGCTCAAGATAGTGATCCTGGAACTTCGCGTTCTGTTCGGGATCGAGCACTTCGAGCAAAGCCGAAGCCGGATCGCCGCGGAAATCCTGACCCAGCTTGTCGATCTCGTCGAGCAGGAACAGCGGATTGCTGGCCCCCGCCTTCTTGAGGTTGGAGATGATCTTGCCCGGCAGCGAGCCAATGTAAGTCCGGCGGTGACCGCGGATTTCCGCTTCATCGCGCACGCCGCCCAGCGACTGGCGGATGAATTCACGCCCCGTGGCGCGTGCAATCGACTTGCCGAGCGAAGTCTTACCCACACCCGGAGGACCGACCAGGCACAGGATCGGCCCCTTGAGTTTGTTAGTCCGCGCCTGCACCGCAAGGTACTCGACAATCCGGTCCTTGACCTTGTCGAGCGCGTAGTGATCATCATCAAGCACGGCCTGCGCCGCCGCGATGTCTTTTTTGAGCTTGCTCTTCTTGCCCCATGGCAGCCCCAGCAGAATGTCGAGGTAATTGCGGATCACCGTCGCCTCGGCGCTCATCGGCTGCATGGTCTTGAGCTTTTTGAGCTCGGCATTGGCCTTGGTGCGCGCTTCCTTTGACAGCTTGAGCTTGTCGATCTTGTCCTGCAGCTCCTGAATTTCGTTGGCTTCTTCGCCATCGCCGCCGCCCAACTCGGATTGGATCGCCTTCAATTGCTCATTGAGGTAATATTCGCGCTGGGTCTTCTCCATCTGGCGCTTGACCCGCCCGCGAATGCGCCGCTCAACCTGCAGCACGCCGAGTTCGCCTTCCATGAAGGAAAAGGCGATTTCCAGCCGCTTGAGCGGATCGCTCTCGCTCAGCATGGTCTGCTTATCCGAAACCTTGGCCTGAATATGCGCGGCCACCGCATCGGCGAGCAGCGCGGCATCGACGATTTCGCCCAGGTTTTCACCCGCTTCCTGCGGCAGCTTCTTGTTGAGCTTGGCATATTCGCCAAAGGTCTCAACAACTGTGCGCATCATTGCGGAGACTTCGTTACCCGATACGCTGACCGGCTCAAGCAGCTCAACCTGCGCGACAGTCATTTCCCCGCCCGCGCCCTGTTCCAGCCGCAAGGTCTGCAAAGCCGCGCGCTGCTTTGCCTCGACCAATACGCGCACCGTGCCATCGGGCAGCTTGAGCAGTTGCAGAACCGTGGCGATCACGCCGATATCGAATAGGTCGTCCTGCTCGGGATCATCACAGCCCGGATCGAGCTGCGCCAGCAGGAAGATATCCTTCTCACCCTCGGTCAGCATCGCCGATTCGAGCGCCGCAACCGATTTCTCACGGCCAACGAACAGCGGCACGACCATACCGGGAAACACGACGATATCGCGCAAAGGGAGCAGCGGAAACAGTTTCATAGGTCTATCCAATCGGCGACTGCCGCAATTGGCCCAAATACCGCATTGCAGATGAACGCCAGGTTCGATCCGGGATATGGGGGCGGCCTTAGCCCGGCGCAATGGGGGGTAAGCGCTGGATTGTGGATGGCGTGCGCTTGCCGCGACCAGAAAATCGACCTGATCTGGCTGCTCCCCTAACGCGCGGGGAACCAGCTAAGGTGCCAAGTTCGAGTAAAGGCTAGTGCGGCCGACCGGAAAACCCGGTCGCGCTGCGCAGGTCATCGGCATCGAGCAGCTTGCCATCCAGCATCACCAGCCGCGTGTGCCGCATATCGCCCATCCGCGCTTCGGGATCGCCATCGACCAGCACCAGGTCGGCGGTCTTGCCCGCGACGATTGAGCCGGTCGTCCGGTCCATACCGACCAGCCGGGCGGGCACAATCGTGGCCGCTGCCAGCGCTTCGCCCGGAGTAAACCCGGCCTGCAGGTAAATCTCCAGCTCGCGGATCAGTTCGATCCCACTGCCATCGGTGCCGGTGACAATCGGTACGCCGGCCTGATGCATCAGCCCCAACAGCTCGATCATCTTGGTCCAGCTGGCGCGGTAATCAGCGCGGGTCAGTCCGGCCGGAACAGCGAACCCGCCCGAGTGGAAGTTGCGCTCGACATTGGCGGGCAAGGTCCCGACGAATGGCGCATAGGCTGGCGAAAGGTCGCCGTTATCTGGCACGAACAGCCCCTCAAAAGTCACCATCGTGGGGTCAGAGTAGATGTGTTTGCGCGCCATGGTCTGGATTAGCGAAGTCATCGCCGGGCTGTGCAGGTCCATGTCCTTGGCATAGCGGCCGGGCCCTTCGAACCGGGCGATACCATTGTCGACCGGCAGGATTTCTTCGGGCACGCCTTCCATCACGATCCAGTTGATATGGGTGATTTCGTCATAGCCATCGGCCACTGCGACGCTGGGCCGGATACCATGTGGGATATGACCGTGAACGTGGAGGCCCAACCGATGCGCCTCGGCAATCGCGGCGGGCAGCCAATGGTAATCGAACGTGCCATAGAATTTAACCCCGGTGAAGCCGTCAGCCTTGGCCTTGCGGACCAGCGCAATTGCCTCGGCCTGACTGGTGGCAACGCTGGCGACTTGCGCGGTATAAGGCCCCTTCCCGTCGATCAGCGAGCTGGCATAGACGTGGGGCATCAGCAGCTGCCCCGCCGCCACCCGTTTGCGCCGGTCAATAGTCTTGGCGTTATCGTTACCGGGATCGCGCACCGAGGTAACCCCGAGCGAAAGCTCTTGCGGTCCGGTATAGTCATCGCCGATATGCATGTGGCAATCCCACAGACCGGGCAGCAAGGTCTTGCCGACGCCATCGACCACCTTCGCGCCCGCCGGAACCTTGACCGACCCCGCCGCGCCGACCGCGACGATCTTGGTCCCACTGACCACCACGGTCTGGTCGGTCAGGAACTTCTGGTTATCGGCATCGAACAGTTTGACATGGGTGAAAGCCACCGGCGTTTTGGGAACCGTCACCAGCCGTTTGACCAGCAGCGGCGCCTGCGCGCCGAGCGCCGCAGATTGGACCCGTTCGATCCGCGCCTGTTCGCCCGCATAGCCATCGGGCAGCCAGCCCATGCCATTAGTCACTGCGAAGAACTTGCCCCTGGCATCGGTCCAGATCGGCACCGGCGTGTTGGAAATGCCCGTCACTTGCCACAGCGTAATCGGCTTGGCGGTTTTGCCCTTGCCCACGACCATCGTGGTCAGCTTTTCCGCGTGCGCCGCGCCCGCGGGGAGCAGTTTCATGGCATGACCCGGGCTGGCCAGCAGCCGTTCGATAAACCACGCGCTGGTATCGATCGGCCCGCCCAGCGTGGTGTAGAATTTGCCGGTGGCTGCATCGGTGCTGCCCTTGTCGATCGGGCTTTGCCAGTTGGCGACACTGCCCGTCAGGCTGAAAGTCTCTGCCGCATCGCCCTGCGGCGTGACGCCGTGGATGGCAATGCTGGCCGGGAGGCCGTCGCGGCCAGGTTTACCGGTGTAATCCACTTCCCACACCTGTCCGCGCAGGTTCAGGCTTTCGCGACCCTTGCGGGTGCCATCGGGCAAGGTCCACGACCAGCTTTCCCCGTGTTTGCCGCCGGTCGACTGAATCACGAAATGCTGCGCGCCAGCAGGCGGCCGCTCAAGCTGATCCTTGGGCACTTGCGTAATTGCGCTGGAAGCGAGGAACAAGGCAGCAAGCGACAGGACAGCACGGTGCATCGGACATTCTCCCCGGCGCGACCCTTGCCAACAATCGCGCAAAGTAGCGCCATTGCCAAGCCCGTTTTCGGACAGCAGGATAGGCGCTGCACAACAGGGGATTCGAACAGCATGCGCATGACCACCTTGGCAGCCCTGGCGCTGGCGCTCAGCGCCCCGGCGCTATCCGCGCCCGAAGCCCCCGCACCGCGCCAGACCGTGATCACTGCAGCACGTTATCTTGATGTCACCACCGGCAAATACATCGAACATCCGGCGATTTTCGTCGGCGCGGACGGGCGCATCACGGGCATCACCGATGCCCGCACTGTGCGGTGGACTGCCGACACCAAACACATCGACATGGGCGAAAAGACCTTGCTCCCCGGCCTGATCGACATGCACGTCCACCTTGATAGCCCGGCCGATATCGGCGGCTGGCGCGGGCTGGAATATACCGACAGCTTCTTTTCGGTAATGACCGCAACCAACGGCCGGGCGATGCTGGATGCCGGTTTCACCACCGTCCGCAATGTTGGTTCGGCCCACTGGAATGACATTGGCTTGCAACAAGCGGTCGATCAAGGGCGGGTAGTCGGCCCACGGATCGTCGGTGCGGGCTATGCGCTGGGCGTAACCGGCGGGCACTGCGATATCACCGGCTTGCCGCCTGGCATGGAAAAGCCCGGCAAGGCCGAAGGTGTGGCCGATTCGCCCGATGACTTTCGCTACCAAGTGCGCCGCCAGAAAAAGTATGGCGCGCGGGTGATCAAGATCTGCGCCACCGGCGGGGTCTTTTCCCACAATGACGAACCCGGCCAGCAGCAGATGACTGCCCCCGAGCTCGAAGCCGTGGCTGATGAAGCGCACATGGCTGGTTTGCGCGTAGCGGCTCATGCGCACGGCGCGGCGGGGATCAAAGCCGCGATCCGTGCCGGGATCGATACGATCGAACACGCCAGCCTGGTCGACGATGAAGGGATTAAGCTGGCGGTAGAACGCAAGCAACCGGTGTGGTTCGCAATGGACATCTACAACACCGATTACACACAGGCTGAAGGCAAGAAGAACGGCGTGTTGGACGATAGCCTGCGCAAGGACCGCGAAATCGGCCAGTTACAGCGCGATAACTTCCGCAAGGCATACCGCGCCGGGGTGCGGATGATCTTTGGCACCGACGCCGGAGTGATGCCGCACGGCCTGGCGGCGCACCAGTTCGCTACCATGGTGCAATACGGCATGACCCCGCTCGACGCGATCCGCGCCGCCACGCTCAACGCCGCAATGGCGCTGGGTTGGGATCAGGATGTGGGCCAGATCGCGGTGGGCCGCTACGCCGATTTCGTCGCGGTAGACGGCGATCCGCTGGCCGATGTGCGTGAGCTTGAGGGCGTGGACGGGGTTGTGAAGGGCGGAGTTGTGATCGAGCGCGCGCGCTAGGCCGCAGCTTAGTTACATCCCAGGCAGTTTGAAACCCGGGGGCAGGCCCATGCCCTGCTGCAGCCGCGCCATTTCGTCACCCGATACGGCATCGGCCTTGCCGCGCGCATCGTTGAAGGCTGCGGCGATCAGGTCTTCCAGAATACCCTTGTCGGCGGGGACCAGCAAACTGTCGTCGATTCCCACGCCGATCACGCGGCCTTTGGCGGTGCAACGGATCTTTACCAGACCGCCGCCGGACAGGCCTTCGACCTCGATCGAATCGAGCTTGCCCTGCACTTCGCCCATCTGTTTCTGGATGGTCTCCGCCGCTTGCTGCGCCGCCTTGATCATCTCTTCCATTGACTTCACGTCAGCTTCTCCATTTTGAAACCGGCGCCGCAACGCGCGCATCGGGGCTTTCTTCGACCAGTTCGGCGCCGGGAAATGCGGCAAAGGTGGCTTGGACCAGCGGATCGCGCAGCACGGCAGCGCGGCTGGCATCACGCGCGGCCTCGGCGGTTTCACGCAAGGCCGGCTGCGCATCGCCTTCAATCCGGGTCACTTGCCAGCGCTCACCCGTGGCACGCAGCAGCGCATCGCGCAGTTCCGCGCTGGGATCGCCGGGATAGCCGGGCACCAGCGCATAAGTCAGTTCGGTGGGCTGCAGATCCGCAACTCGGACCCAATCGTGCATTACTTGCGCCAGCCGCAATTGCCCTGATTGCTCAACGTGATTGACCAGCGCGGCCCAGTCCATCGCCACCGGCGCAGGGGCTGATGGCGCGGCATCTGTGCTGCTTGCCGCTGCCACCGGGCCGCGCGCGGCAATGTCTTCCAGCTGCTTGGCCAAGGTGCCGGGATCGGGCAAGTCATTGGCATGTTGGACCCGCAGCAGCGCCATCTTGGCCGCGATCAGCGGATCGGGCGCGCCGCGCACTTCGTCATAGCCTTTGAGCAGCAATTGCCACAGCCGGTGCAGCTGCCCAGCCGACAGCATGCCAGCCCATTCCTCGATCGCCGCGCGCTCTTCGGCTGAAGCGGCATCGACCATGCCTTTACCGATCTGCGTCACGGTGATCCGGTGCGTCAGTTCCATGGCGGAGCGCATCAAGGCCAGCGGTTCTACGCCCAGGGCAAATTGGTGATCGATCAAGTCGAGCAGCACGCTGCTCTCCCCCGCCAGCAGCGCGCCAAGCAAGCGCCGCTGCGCGCCCTTGTCGGCCAGCCCCAGCATGTCGCGGACCTGTTCGGTGGTGACCTGGCCAGCGCCGCCCAGATCGGCATGGGCAATCGCCTGATCGAGGATCGACAAGCCATCGCGGACCGAGCCTTCCGACGCGGCAGCAATCATCGCCAGCGCCTCCAGCTCGGCCGAGACATTCTCGCGCACGCAGATCCGGGCGAAATGCTCGGCCAGCAAGGGTGCCTGAATCCGCCGCAGATCGAACCGCTGGCAGCGGCTCAGCACCGTTACCGGCAGCTTGTCGACTTCGGTGGTGGCGAACAGGAATTTCACGTGCGGCGGCGGTTCCTCCAGCGTCTTGAGCAGGCCGTTGAAGGCTTGGCGTGAGAGCATGTGAACTTCGTCGATGATGTAAATTTTGTAACGCGCTGAGACGGCGGAATAGCGCACCGCCTCGATAATCTCACGCACGTCGTCGATCCCGGTGTGGCTAGCGGCGTCCATCTCGATCACGTCGATATGGCGGCCCTCGGCAATAGCGATGCAAGGCTCGCACTGCCCGCACGGATCGATGGTCGGGCCACCATTGCCATCTGGCCCGATGCAGTTGAGCGCCTTGGCAATCAGCCGCGCGGTGCTGGTTTTGCCCACCCCGCGCACGCCGGTCATCAGGAAGGCGTGCGCCAGCCGGTCTCGCTTGATCGCATTGCCCAGCGTCTGGACCATCGCGTCTTGCCCCAGCAGCTCGGAAAAAGTCTGCGGTCGATATTTGCGCGCGAGCACGCGGTAGGGCTGGGTCTGACCGGTAGGTGCGGTAGCTGGCGGTTCTGATGCAGGCGCAGGCGCAGGCGCACCAAACATCGATTCCTGCCCGGCCGCCTCAAGCTCGTCGGCAGACAGCGCGACATCGCCGGGTTCGTGGTCAAATTGTTCGGGGGAATCATCCATCGCGCACAAAATAGGCGCTACCCCTGCATTTGTCGAAGGGCTTTCCCGAGCTTGTGAAAAAGGAGCCGGCCGACCCGCCGCAACCCGTTGTGGCTGCTTCCTTCCGGACCTGACCAAGTTGGCGGACGCAAACGTCCGACCGACTCCCGGCGGCGCATATGCCGCGCGTGTCACATTTGCGCAAGTCTGCGCGTACGAATGGCCCTAATGCAGCGTCAGACCGCTCTAGGGGGCAGTCGAAAGTGGCCTGTTTCGCAAGGAATGGGTCATGGAGCGGGCGTTGCCGACTGCCTCAGCGCGACCCGGGCAGCCAGCGGGCCCGCTCCAGCTTTACTTAAAATTGTCGGCGTAGGTCTGCAGCTTGAGGCGGCGCGGCGGGACGCTGTGCACTTCGGCCACGATCCCGTACTTGTCGGCATAGGCCAAGGCTGCGGCGCTGCTGTCAAAGGTCAGCTGGACCTGCGCCTGGGTGTCACCCGAACCGGCCCAGCCCATCAGCGGATCGGGCTGCCTGGCCTCAGCCGGGGCAAAATCGAGGATCCATTCGCCAAGGCGGGCACGGCCCGATTGCATGGCGTTTTTCGGGCGCTGATAGATCCGTGCGGGCATGGCGAATGCACTGTCGCGAAACGCCGCGCAAATCAAGTCCCGCTTATGCCGAACCTTAGGTCGTGCGGTTGAACGCATTCTTGGTCTTCAGGCTCGGCGCTTCGGTCCACGGCTGGTCGGGCCAGCGGTGCTTGGGATAGCGGCCCTTCATGTCGCGCTGGACATCGCGCCACGAACCGCGCCAGAACTGCGGCAGATCGCGCGTGGTTTGGACCGGTTTGCCGCCGGGATCGGTCAACTTCAGCAGCAGAGCCTGCGCCGGGCGGCCAAATTGCGGCTGCGTATCAAGCCCGAACAGTGCCTGCACCCGCAGCTCGACCGACGGCCCACCCGGATCGGCATAGTCGATCGCGTGGGCCGTTCCAGCCGGGCTGACAAATTGCGCCGGAGCCAGCGCCTCAAGCTGTTGCTGTGCTGCGTAGTCGAACCGCGCGCGCAAGGCGTCGTGCAGCTTGGCAGGGCTTAAGTCATCAATCCGCCGGGTCAGCAATGGGGTTAGCCAATCGTCGAGATCGGCCAGCAAGGCCTGCTCGGACAAAGCCTCCAACCCGGCAAAGCGCGCGCGGGTCAGCAGGGCATTGCTCGTGGCCGACAGCGGCAGCAAGGCGAGGCCATCGCTGCGCACGCGTCCCGCTACAAACGCGCGGATCGCTTGCGGATCGGGCGATGGATCGGGTCCGCGCGACAGCGTGATCGCGCCAAGGTGCGTTTCGAGCAGCGCCTCGACCCGGCGCTCATCCGCAATCCAGCGCAGCACTGTGCGGCGCTGGATGCGCGGCGCGAGCCAGCGCGTGAGCTCTGGCTCGGTCAAAGCCGCAGCGCCAGTGATCCGCGCGCCTTTTGCCACACCCTGCGCTTCGCCCACCGCGAGATAGTCGGCGCGGGCGAGCGGTGAGGCTGCATCGAGCTGCAGGCCGCGCCCGCCCGAGGTCAGCCATTCCTCGCCATCAGCGCTGCGGCGGCGCGCGAGGTTGTCGGGGTAGGCTTCGGCCAGCAGAATGCCGAGCGG
>JANNYT010000211.1:0-2042 GCA_031410255.1 Novosphingobium sp.
GCGCGCCTTCGCCCGACAACGGCTTCCCATTATTCAAGCGAGTTTTGACATGTCCCGTATTTGCGAACTGACCGGCAAGGGCCGCCAGACCGGCCACAACGTCAGCCACGCCAACAACAAGACCAAGCGCGTGTTCCTGCCTAACCTGCAGAACGTTACGCTGATGTCTGAAGCCCTGGACCGCAGCTTCAAGTTCCGCGTTTCGACCAATGGTCTGCGTTCGGTAGAGCATGTCGGCGGGCTGGATAACTGGCTGCTCAAGACCTCGGATGAGAAGCTTTCGACCACCGCGGTCAAAGTGAAGCGCGAGCTGAAGAAGCTGCAGGCCGCCTAAACCGCCTTCTCAGTCAGCCAAACAAACAACAGGGCGTCCGGTTATCCGGGCGCCTTTTGTTTTGGCGGCAGGTCGCTCAGGCGGAAATCAAGTTGCCACAGCAGCGTTCGCTGGCTGACGGCTTCGTTATCATCGCTCATCAACCAGGCGGTGATACTGCCGTCAGCGCGGGGCTCAATCGCCAGAGCCTCAAAGTTATCGACCGGCAGCGGTGCTGACAAGTCGGCCAGCTCGATCGCTTGCCACGGCTGACCGGGCACAATCTGCGCTGGATCGGCCAGCATCAGCTTGGCCGCAAAGCGCGCCGGGGCGGGCCACAGTAAGCGGCGCATCACGATCAGAACCCGGCCATCGGGCAGTTCAGCGACATCTGTCGGCCGGTAGTTCTCTGCTCCGATGAAGGAAAACCCTTGCCCGATGCTCCCCGCGCTGGGGTCGCCCGAATAGAGGAAAGCAGGATGCGCTGCATTCTCGAACCAGCCGGTGAAGCATTCGCACAAGACCACGAAGCGGCCGTCGCGGAGCCGGACCAGCGCCTCTGGCCCGGTGTTGGAGCCCCAGTGCGACCACTCCGGAATCACCCGCCAGGCCAGCGGCCGCATGTCGAGGTGCTGGCGGATCACTGCATTGCGGCCCTCGAGCGCCAGCCACAACTGGCCGCTGGCAGGATCCCAGGCTGCCGCCTCAACATCGCGGTTGTGTTTCAGCAGCACCTGATCTTTGAGCACCGGACCGATTCCGACGGCTCCGGCAGGTGTGCCCGGTGCGGCAAAATCGAGAAAATAACCGCGATCGGACAATGCCAGCAGCCGGCCCCCAGCAGGACGGACCAGCGCCGAATAGCCACCGAAATTATCGTTGGGACTGGTCAGTTGCCATGCATGGCTGAGCTTGAATGGCCCGGCCATGAGCGGCGTCGGCCCCAAATCGAGCGGCGTCAGGCGTAAGGCGAGTTGATGATTTGGCGGAGGCAAAGCCTCGCGCAGCCATGTCGCGAAGCCCAGCCCGGTCGCCACGGCCAACACCAACGCGCGTTTGAACAACGGACGGTGCAGCGCAATGCCGAAGGTCAAAGCGTACCCAGCGGCATGGCCGCCGCGCCGACCATGGCGCGAATCGCAGATTGCTCGGCAGGCGAAAGATCGGGGTGCCACAGATCGAAGATCATGATCACCCGCAGCTGATCGGTTTCGTTGGCGGCTTCATGCTCGATCGAATCGTCGAAAATCCAGCCCGTTCCACGCTCCCATTCGCGCACTTCGCCGCCGACCCGGAACCAGCACCGCCCCGGGATCACCAGCGGCAAGTGGCACAGCAGGCGAAAATTGGCGACCCCGACATGCGCCGGGATCACGGTCTGCGGGGCGAGCAGCGAGAACATCGCATTCGCACCGCAGCCTTCGATCCACGGCTGCGGATAGCCCTCCAGTAAAGCCATGGTGCCGGGGCACAGCGCGGCATTGGCCTCGATCACCTGGCCGCGGTCGATCAAGTGGATCGCGGTCCAGTCGCGGTTGAAATTGAGGTCCTTCCACTGCGCCAGTGGCTCGCTTTCAGCGTACTGGACATAGGGGACCAGTTCGGCACTGGTCGCTGCCGCCGCCTGTTCCATCTCGCGCGTGATCATGTCCGTCTGTGCTTCCAGATCGGCTAGCCAGGGGCATGCGGCGCGGTCGTGAAATTCCAGCTCGCGCAGGCCGGGGTACTG
>JANNYT010000212.1:0-1663 GCA_031410255.1 Novosphingobium sp.
CAAGGGAAACCGCGCGGTGACGCTTTTGGTCGGCGCATCCTCAGACAGCATCACCAGCCCCATCCCGGGCTCAAAATCCTTGCGGCAATCGCCAAGCTCGCGCCCGCCCAGATAGCGGCACGAGCAGGCCACCCGTGCGCCAAACGCGGCGGCGGTTTGGGCATAGGCATTGGCCGGTCCCCAGAACCACACCAGCAGCCCTGCGACCAAGGCCAGCCCCAGCCATAGTACGCGGCGGCGCAGCGTTGATGACGGAGCACGGGGCGGGTTTACGGTTGCCATTGCTATGCCTTTGGGCGAGGGATGCGCGCGATGTCTGCGCGCCGCTTGTCCCTTATCCTGCCGCTGCTTGCGCTGCCAGCCCTGATCGGTTGCGGCAGTGAAAAGGCCGCGCCGCCGCCGCCCGCGCCGCTGAGCGCTGAGGCTTTGAAGGCGGTGGTTGACCAGCCCGGAGTGCCGCGCGAAGCGCTGGCCCGCGCGGTCGACCGATTGTTTTCCGCGCCCGATACCGCCGATACCCGCGCAGTGCTGGTGCTGCAGAACGGGCGGATCGTGGCCGAGCGTTTTGCCGCGCCGTATCATGAGAATACCCGCTTCGTGTCATGGTCGATGGCCAAGACCGTGACCGGCGTGATGATCGGGATGCTGGTCGCCGATGGCCGGTTGCGGCTGGATGAAGGCGTGCCGATCCCGGCCTGGCAGCGCAGCGGCGATCCGCGCGGTGAGATCACTTTGCGCCAGTTGCTGCAGATGCGCTCGGGCCTCAAGCACACCGAGGAGAGCGATCCGCCGTATGAAGCCGATACCGTGCGGATGCTGGTCCTCGATGGGCGCGACAATATGGCCGCCTATGCCGAAGCGCAGCCGCTGGAGGCCGAGCCGGGCGCCAAGTGGGAGTATTCGTCTTCCACCACGGTGATCCTGGCCGATCTGGCCGCGCGCACCTTGACCACCAGCGCTGACCCGGCTGAGCGCGCCCGCGCGGTTGGCGATTATCTGCGCACCCGGCTGTTCGAACCGATCGGGATGAAGAGCATGGTCCCCGAATACGATCTGGCCGGGACCCTGATCGGCGGCAGCCTGATCCATGGCACTGCGCGAGATTGGGCGCGGTTCGGCGAATTCTTGCGCAACGACGGCGCGGTCAAAGGCGCGCAGCTGGTGCCGTCGGCGTGGATCGATTTCATGACTACGCCAAATCCGCGCAACCCCGGATATGGCGCGCAGACCTGGCTCAACCGCGCTGGCCCGGGCGAAGCGGTGATGTGGCCGGGGCTGGGCGGCGAGGTCTTCTCGATGAACGGCCACCTGGGGCAATTCGTGGTGGTGTCGCGCCGCAATGGCATCACCGTGGTCCGGCTGGGCAAGACCAATGAGGGGCAGCACGAACCGGTCAGGCGTGCTATCGCGCAGATAATCCAGCTATTTCCGAAAGTAGAAGCACCGTGAGTAAAACCGCATTGATTACCGGCGTCACCGGGCAGGATGGCGCTTATCTGGCGCGCCTGCTGCTGGAAAAAGGCTACCGCGTCCACGGCATCAAACGCCGCAGTTCATCGTTCAACACCAGCCGGATCGACGAGATCTATGAGGATCCGCACGCCCCCGCGCCGCAGCTCAGCCTGCATTACGGCGACTTGACTGACGCTACCAACCTGATCCG
>JANNYT010000213.1:0-12568 GCA_031410255.1 Novosphingobium sp.
TCCTTGGCCTCGGGATTTTCCTGCTGCGCCAGATGCAGAAGGGCGGCGGCTCGGGAGCGATGGGCTTTGGCAAGAGCAAAGCCAAGATGCTGACCGAAAAGCAGGGCCGCGTGACCTTTGCCGACGTCGCCGGGATCGATGAAGCTCGCGAAGAGCTGGAAGAAATCGTCGAATTCCTCAAAGATCCCAGCCGCTTTTCCAAGCTGGGCGGCCAGATCCCCAAGGGCGCACTGCTGGTCGGCTCGCCCGGCACCGGCAAGACCCTGCTGGCCCGCGCGATTGCGGGTGAAGCCGGCGTGCCGTTCTTCACCATTTCCGGCTCGGACTTTGTCGAAATGTTTGTCGGCGTCGGCGCGAGCCGCGTGCGTGACATGTTCGATCAAGCCAAGCGCAACGCGCCGTGCATCGTGTTTATCGATGAAATCGACGCAGTCGGCCGTCATCGCGGCTCGGGCCTGGGCAATTCGAACGACGAACGCGAGCAGACGCTGAACCAGTTGCTGGTCGAAATGGACGGGTTTGAGGCTAACGAAGGCATCATCATCATCGCCGCCACCAACCGCCCCGACGTGCTCGATCCGGCGCTGCTGCGCCCGGGCCGGTTTGACCGGCAGGTCACCGTGCCGCTGCCCGACATCGAAGGCCGCGAAAAAATCCTGGCGGTGCACATGAAAAAGGTGCCGCTGGCCCCCGATGTCGAGGCCCGCACCCTGGCGCGCGGCACCCCCGGCATGTCCGGCGCGGACCTGGCCAATCTGGTCAACGAAGCTGCCTTGATGGCGGCGCGGCGCAACAAGCGGCTGGTCGCCATGGCCGAATTCGAAGCGGCCAAGGACCGGATCATCATGGGCACCGAATGGCGCTCGCTGGTGATGACCGCCGAAGAGAAAAAGATGACCGCCTATCACGAAGCGGGCCATGCCTTGGTGCGGATGCACGAGCCGGCCAGTGACCCGATCCACAAGGCCACAATCATCCCGCGCGGCGGCGCGCTGGGCATGGTGGTCTCGATGCCCGAGCGCGACAACTACTCTTATCACCGCGACAAGATGTTCGCCGATCTGGCCACCGTGATGGGCGGGCGCATCGCCGAGGAAGAGATTTTCGGCTATGACAAGGTCTCGTCCGGCGCATCGGGCGATATCAAGCAGGCGACCAAACTGGCCCGCGCGATGGTGCTGCGCTGGGGCATGTCGGACAAGCTTGGCCCGCTCGAATATGAGGACGATCAAGGCGGCGGCGGCTATCTGGGCTATTCGCAGAGCGTGCGGCATTCGATGTCGAACGAAACCGCCAAGCTGATCGATTCGGAAATCAAGCGGTTGGTCGAAGGCGGGCTGAACCGCGCGCGCGAAGTGATCAAGGGCAACGTCGCCCAGCTGCACCTGATCGCCAACGCGCTGCTCGAACTGGAAACGCTGACCGGCGATGAAATCCGCCAGCTGATCGATACCGGCAAGATCGACCGGCCTGACCTTGACGCTGCTGGCAGCAAGCTGACCCCGATCAAGGGCTCAGCCATTCCCAAGGCCGGCAAGCGGTTTGTTGGGGTGGCGGCCTGATCACTTGAACCTGAGCGCAGCGCGGCTGCGCTCAGGTCATCGATAGCGCCAGCACGGTAATGCCGAACAGGGTCAGCACAATCATCCCGAACAGCGACAGCGCCATGGTCCGCCACAGCGCCCCGGTGCGTGACAGGCTGTAAGTCTCGCGCAGCTGCCGGTGCAGGTGGAACGGCACGTACAGCGCCAGCGGCGGCATCAGCCACGACAACGTGGTCCAGACGTTGATCGCGGTCATCACCGCCAGCATCATCAGCATGAAGCACAGCGAATAGGTCACGAACACCGTGTGGTCGTAGATCCGAAACCGCCGGCTGAACGGGAACAGGATCCACACGAACGGCACGCTCAGCGGGATCAGCAGCCAGCTGTATTTATACGCGCTCGACTGGACCTTGTAGAACGCGAGGTCGGGGTTGGTAGTCGCCTTTTGCCAGGCAGCGTTGATCGAATCGGTGAAGCCCTGATCTTCCGGACTATCTGCCTTGGCGATCTCGCTGGGCAGCTTGGGCTTGTCTCCCGCCTTGATCCCTTCAAGCGCACCTTCGGCTCCGGCGATCTGGCCTTCCAGCGCGGCGGTGGGTTTATCGGCCTTTTGCGCCGCCGCCAGTTCAAGCCGCAACTTGGCCAGGCGTTGCTCAGCCGCACCTTGGGCAGTTTCGTTGCTGGTGGACGAAAGCCAGTCTTTGCCGCCGTCAAAATGGACAACGCCGCCAGCCAGATTGATCAGCGCGAAGGTCAGGAAGACGACGAACAGGAACAGCGCAATCGGGCTGACATAGCTTGCACGGCGGCCATCGATGTACTGCCGGGTCAGCCGCCCCGGATGCCACGCCAGCATTGGCAGCGTGCGCCAGATCTTGCCTTCGAAGTGGAACACTCCGTGCAGCAGGTCATGGAAAAAGGCGCTGATGGTCTTGTGCACGTGGGCGGGCTGGCCGCAGGCGTGGCAGTGGGTTCCGATCAAGCCAGTGCCGCAGTTGAGACACGCCGCCTCATGGCTGTGGCCGTCCGCCGCTTCACCCTGCACAGGTTCGGCCGCGCGCGATCAACGCGCCCTGCACCAAGTCACCCAAGATTTCCCCGCTACCGGTCACTGCTAGCCCTCCGCGAACGCCCGGCCCGTTCATGGTCTTGTCAGGCGCGCTGGGTCAAGCCATGGCACGATCTGCATTTTGGGGAGTTTTTGATGAAACGCTGGATTTTTGCGCTGATGGTGGCCGTGTCAGTGCCGAGCGCGCTGCTCGCCGCGCCGGGCGATATGAGCGTCGCGGTGTTTTTGGCCAAGGCCGAGGAGCTTCAGGCAAAAGGCCCGCTGGCGCTGTTTTCGTCCGACCTGGACTTGCTCAAGGCCGAGGGCAAAGCCGGCGGCGAAGCTTACCGCGCGCGGCTGAAAAGCGAACGCGCCGCCGGCCGCCCGTCGAGCTGCCCGCCCGAAGGCGTCAAGATCAACTCCGACGAGCTGCTCGCGTTCTTGCGCACTTACCCTGCCGCCGTGCGCGGGCGCGTGAACATCCGCCAAGGCGTGGCCGACTTCTTCATCCGCAAATATCCCTGCCGGAAGGGGTAGTTTTCTTCCGACTGGTGTTGTCTTGCCCCAAAGTATCCAAAATGACCAGGCCCGCGGTCCGGGAGGAACGCGGGCCTGTTCGTAAGCCAGCTGGCGGAAGGCCTTAGCCTTCGTAATCACCGCCCAGCGAAGTGTTGCGCACCGGTGCCGCGGCGGTAATCCGCAGCGCTTCGGCCGACTGGCTGAGCGAGCCGATATCATCGACCTGGTCATCATCATCAGGCAAGACCAGCTGCAGCGAGCTGATCACCGATTCCTTGAGGTTGGCCGGCTGCACAGTCTGATCGGCAATTTCGCGCAAGGCGACCACCGGGTTCTTGTCACGATCACGCTCGATCGTCAGCTCAGCGCCGCCCGAAATCTCACGCGCACGCTGCGCGGCCATCAGGACCAGATCGAACCGGTTGGGGATCTTGTCGACACAATCTTCAACGGTAACGCGCGCCATTGGGGGCACTCCAGAATTCAGTGAACTGCGGGAAAGGCTGCCGCGTAGCTGGTGGCGGGCCCAAAGTCAAGATTTTCGCGCCATCGGCAATACGCGCCACGGTCACGTCAGGCGGCGCTAGTCATAGTCGCCCGCCGACATCGAGCCATCGGCCAGATCGCTGAACTTGGTGATCCGCGCTTCAAACCGCAGCCGCACCTTGCCGGTCGAGCCATGGCGCTGCTTGGCGACGATCAGTTCAGCCAGCCCAAACACCCGCTCCATTTCAGATTGCCAAGCGGCATGGACTTCGTGGGTTTTGGCATCATCATCACCTTGCGGCACCTTGGGTTCCTTGGCGGCGATGTAATAGTCTTCGCGGAACACGAACCAGACCATATCGGCGTCCTGCTCGATCGAGCCCGATTCGCGCAGATCTGACAGCTGCGGGCGCTTGTCCTCACGCTGCTCAACCGCGCGGCTGAGCTGCGACAGCGCGATTACCGGCACGCCCAGTTCCTTGGCCAGAGTCTTCAAGCCCCGGCTGATCTCGGAAATCTCGTTAACGCGGTTATCGGTGCTGCGGCCTGAACCTTGCAGCAGCTGGAGGTAATCGACCACCACCAGTCCGATATCGTGTCGCCGTTTGAGCCGCCGCGCACGCGTCCGCAGCGCGGCGATCGACAGCGCCGGGGTATCATCGATGTACAGCGGCAATTCGGCGAGGCGCTGGCTGGCGTAGGACAGCTGCTGAAAGTCCTCGCGGCTGATCTTGCCCATCCGCAACGCTTCCGAACTGATCCCCGATTGCTCGGCCAGAATACGCGTGGCGAGCTGGTCGGCGCTCATTTCAAGGCTGAAAAAAGCTGTGGCCGCGCCGACTGATTTGTCGGCGGTGATCCCGTCAGCCAGATCGCGGCGCAGGCGGTCGGCCGCGTTGAAGGCGATATTGGTGGCGAGCGCGGTTTTGCCCATGCCCGGCCGCCCGGCCAGAATGATCAGATCCGAATCGTGCAGTCCGCCGATCTTCTCGTTGATCGTGGTCAGCCCGGTGGTCTTGCCCGAAATGTGCCCGCCCGATAGCAGCGCCTGCTCGATCATCCCCAGCGCGGTGCGGGTGGCGGCGGCAAAGCCCTGCGCTTCGTTCGAGCTCGCGGCGCCCTCGGCAACTTGGTACAGCGCAGCTTCAGCAGCGGCGATCTGGTCCATCGGCTCGACGCTTTCGGACGTGTCGAGCGCCGAATTGACGAGATTGCGCCCAACCGAGACCAGTTCGCGCAGCAAAGCCAGATCATAAATCTGCTCGGCCAGCTCGCGCGGCGCGAGCAAGCCTTGGCCGTCAGCGGTCAACCGCGCCAGATAGCTCGCGCCGCCCAGTTCTTTCAGCGCTTCGTCAGCTTCAAAATAGGGCCGCAAGGTAACCGGGGTCACCACCGCCTTGCGGTCCAGCAGTTGCAGGATCCGCTCATAGATCCGGGTGTGAACCGGCTCAAAAAAGTGTTCGGGCCGCAGCGCCGTGTTGAGTTCTTCGATCACCCTGTTGTCGATCAAGGCCGCGCCCAGGAACGCCGCCTCCGCCTCGACGTTGGAAGGCAAGGCGCGCGCGGCGGTTTCGTCGGGGCGGGAAAAGGGGATCGGTTCGGCCATAAGCGGCGACCAATGCGCGCGGCGACGAGCGGGCGCAAGCGCGGCTTGGCCGGGAATATGTCCACAGCCTGTGGAAGCCGGGGAAGAGCTTGATTGCGCGCGCCAAATGCCCCTACCGATTGGCCTTGCCCCGCATTGCTGCATTTGCGAAAAGCCGCGCCACGATGGCAGACCCCCGGATCATTCATATCGAGCTTGATGAAGCGACGATCCTGTGGCGCAACGCTGATATCGAGCAGGAACGGCGGATTGCGATCTTCGATCTGATCGAGGAAAACACCTTCAAACCGCTGCGCGCGGCGCAGGCCGGGCATCTGGGCCCGTACCGGCTCAAGCTGGCGGTCGAAGACGGGCGGCTGGCGATGGAAGTGGCCGACGCAGACGGCACCGTGCTCGAACTGTTGATTCTCGGACTGGGCCGGTTTCGCCGCCCGATCCGCGAATATTTTGCGATCTGCGATTCGTATTATCAGGCAATCCGCAAGGCCACCGCAAGCGAGATCGAGACAATCGACATGGCCCGCCGCGGGGTCCACAACGAAGCGGCGGAAATGCTGCTCGAGCGGCTTGAAGGCAAAGTCGAAACCGACCATGCCACGGCCCGGCGGTTATTTACCCTGATCTGCGTGTTGCATATCAGGGGCTGAGGGAAACACAGGTTCCAATCATGGTGCGCAGAAAATCCAGCCGTGGCCGGCTGCGCCTGATCGGCGCTGCGCTGTTGCTCGGCCTGACCGCGGCGGGCTGGGGCTGGTGGGCCCTGCACCACTGGCGCCCGGCCCACACGGCCTATCCGGTGCAGGGGATCGAAGTGGGCAGCGATGATGGCGCAGTGGCGTGGCCGGCGGCCAAGGCGATCGGCGCGAGCTTCGTCTACCTTGATGCCTCGGCCAGCGCCTTTGCCCGCGATCCGGCGTTCGTTAAGAACCTGGAGGATGCCCGCGCGGCCAAGCTGCAAGTCGGCGCAGTGCACCGCTATGATCCGTGCCAGCCAGCCGAAACGCAGGCCGCCAATTTCGTTACCGTGGTGCCGCGTGATCGGACGATGTTGCCGCCTGCGGTCGATCTCGATCTGCTGGCCGAAGATTGTCCGGTCAAGGTCAGCGATGCAGCGGTGACCAGCGAGCTGATGACCTTCCTCAACCAGATCGAAACGCACACCGGCAAGGCCACGATCCTCAAGATATCCAGCAAGTTTGAAAGGCGCTATCACATCGCCACCAAGATCGATCGCAACCTGTGGCTGGTGCGCACCCGCTTTCAGCCCGAATATGCCGGAAGGCCCTGGATGCTGTGGACTGCCAATAGCCGCCTGCAAAGCCCAGCCAGCGACCAGCCGCTGCGCTGGGTGGTGGTCGAACGATGAGCTGGGACCGCGCCAGCCTGATCGCCGCCGCGCGTGATGCGGCCGCCCTCGCCTATGCCCCCTATTCGGGCTTCCATGTCGGCGCGGCGCTTGGTTTTGCTGATGGCTCGGTGGTGACCGGGGCCAATGTCGAGAACGCCAGCTATGGGCTGACCTTGTGTGCCGAAACGGTCGCAGTCGGCAAAGCGCTGTCGGGGCATCCGCGCGGCGCGTTGCAAGCGGTGGCGGTGATCGGCGGCAAGGTGGGGCTGGTCGGCAGCGGCGCTCCGGTCACGCCGTGCGGACGGTGCCGGCAGGTGCTCAACGAAGTGGCTGCGCTGGGCGGCAGCGACCCCGCAATCTGGTGCGTGGGTGAGACCGAGGTGCTGGAACTGGTGCTGTCCGATTTGTTGCCGCGCGCCTTCGGCCCGGCCAGCCTGGCCTAGCTCTAGCTGACCGGCCCGACCGGCTCGTCACCTTGATCGACTCCGCCTGACCGTTCGCGTGAACGTGCCACCAGCCGTCCGATCTGTTCAGGACTGGGGCGCTCGGCTGCAGTTGGCACGACTGCCGTCTTGACTGGTGGCGCGCTGCTGTCCGGCATCGGCGGAGCATCGAGCGCGGCCTCGGCAGGACTTGCCGCGGTATCGCCCTCAGCCGCGACTGGTGCCAGCTCGGTGTCGTCGATCATGGCCCAACTGGAGGCTGGTCTGGTCAGTTTGGGTGCGGCCTTGACCTGAAGCACGGCCGGTGCGGCCTCGGCAGTCGGCTGCGCTATGGCGGCGTCATTGTCACTCGCCGCAAAGGCCACAAGCACCCCGATCACCAGAGTTGCCAAGGCAAAGCGACGATAGTTCTGGCCAGGTCCAACCGATATGGGCTTTGATTCGCGCACGCCGCCTTGATCGCACACAGCGGTTAAGCGCTCCCGGTTAAACATGGTTGCCAAAACATTCCGGCCCGCACGGCCCACTCGCGCTCAACCCTTAAGGCCGCATTTACTCTACCTGTTAGGCTGATGGGCTAGGCTGGCCGCTATGAGGCCGATGGGCCGCTAGTGGATTAGAAATGTTCGACCAGTTGGTTCTCACATCCAGAGCATGGGCTCGGCGGCTGTTGCGCAACAGCTACGGCAGCGTGCTGCCGATGGTCGCGGCTGCGCTGATTCCGCTGCTGGCGATGCTAGGCGGGTCGATCGATATGGGCCGCAGCTATCTTGCGCAGAGCCGCTTGCAGCAAGCCTGCGATGCCGGTGTGCTGGCAGCGCGCAAACGGCTGGGGACTGAACCTGCGGGCGGCGGAGATATTCCAGCCGACGTGGCGCTGGTCGGCAACAAATTCTTCAACGTGAACTTTCAGGATGGGTCTTACGGGACCAAACATCGCGAATTCAACCTGGTGCTCGGTAGCGATTATTCGCTGACCGGTGAAGCGAAAGTCGATGTTCCGACCACGGTCATGCGCTTGTTCGGGCAGGACAATGTCGCAATATCCGTCGCCTGTTCGGCGCAGATCGGGATGAGCAACAACGACATCATGATGGTGCTCGACGTCACCGGATCAATGAACGAGACCAACCCAGGTGACAGCAAGCCGAAGATCCAGCTGCTGAAAGAAACCATCGGTTCGTTCCACGCACAGATGGAAGGGGCATCACCAGCTGGTACCCGGGTGCGCTACGGTTTTGTGCCCTATTCGACCAACGTCAATGTCGGCGGACTGCTGCAAGATGATTGGGTGACCAAGAGCTGGAAGTACCAGTCGCGCAAGCTGGTCGGCACTGGCGCTGCTTCGGGAACGACTTCCTATTGGGCCACCGGATCGCCGATCTCAGGCACTGCCGACCGCGCGACCCAATCGACTTATGCGGCGACCAAGGTCAGCGGGAATTACACCTGCGCGGCGCTTCCGGCTGGGTTGAGGACGGCCAGCTCGATCAAGAACGGAACCACCACCGAACCCTTCCCCGGCCCGCCGGTGGGCACGATCACGCGCGTGAATTACACTTACAGCTACAACGGCTACGATTTTGCGGTGGCGCTGAACGGGGCAACCTGCACGCTGTACAAGACTACTTACAAGAATTGGGTGATCAGCTACGACTATGTCACCCAGCCCGCGCTCGCCAAGAGTTCCAAGTGGCAATATGCGCAGCTGACTTACGATGTTTCGAATTGGCGCACCGATTCAACCGGGTGCATCGAAGAACGCAAGACCGACCTGCTGAGCCGCAATGACCTGCTCAATGGTAACGTCGATCTCGACAAGGCGATGGACCTCGATCTTGATCGCGTCCCTACGTCAGGCGACTCGGACACCCAGTGGCGCCCGCACTATCCCAAACTGATTTACGGCCGTGCGCTCAAGTGGAATGGCTCGGGGGCGTTCAACCCTAACCCGGTAACCACCAGCGACGAGTATTTTGCGCCGCATTATTCATACACCGCCACTTGCCCGCCGCCCGCGCGAAAGCTCGGCGAGATGAGCGCCGATCAGCTTAACGGTTACCTAGCAACGCTTAAGGTCGGGGGCAGCACCTATCATGACATCGGGATGATCTGGGGCGGGCGGCTGGTATCACCGACCGGGCTGTTCTCATCCGAAAATGCCGATGTCTCGGCCAATCAGCCGACCAGCCGCAATCTGATCTTCCTGACTGACGGGCAAACCTCGACGCTGGATATCAGCTATAGCGCTTATGGGCTTGAACCGGTCGACCAGCGGCGCTGGAAACCGGGCTCCGCCGATTCGCTGACTTCGATTGTCGAGGCGCGGTTTGCCTTCACCTGCAACGAAGTGAAAAAGAAGAACATCAACGTCTGGGTGATCGCATTTGGCACCGAACTCAACCCGGTAATGGCCGACTGCGCCGGGCCGGGCCATGCCTTCCAGGCGAGCAACGGAAACGAATTGGCCGGCGTTTTTGCAAAGATCGCCGGCTCGATCTCGAACCTGCGGATCACCCGTTAGGCAGCGCGCTCGCTTAACCACTCCAGCAGCGCGCCCAGGCAATCGCGGCCCAGGATCGCGCTGCGCTCGGCGCTCCAGCCCTGCGCCGCGCAGGGCAGGTCGTTGTTGTCCTTGAACGGCATTTCCAGCGTCATGCTGACCGCGCCAAAGCGTTGCGCCAGCTGGTTGGTCGACATGGTCAGGTTGGCCTGCCCGGCCCGCGCCACCGGGTAACCGATTTTGGTCTGGAAATCGGGTGTACGCCGTTCGAGGATCGCGGCATAGCGATCATACCCCGCCTGCTGCGCTTCGTTCCACGCCGGGATGCCCTGAAAGCCCGCTAGAAACACCGCCGGGATCGCTTCATCACCGTGGACGTCGATTGCAAAATCGACGCCGCTTTCGTCCATTGCATTGCGGATGCACAGCACCTCGGGCGATTTGTTCGCGCTGGGCTCGGCCCATTCGCGGTTGAGGTTGATTCCCGCCGCGTTGGTCCGCAAATGCCCGCGGCATGATCCATCGGGGTTGGCGTTGGGGACCACGTGGAACCGGCACAGCTGGCGCAGCTTGCGCGCGAGCGGGTCAGCCGGATCGGTCAGGCAATCGAGCGCGCCTTCCATCCACCATTCGGCCATGCTTTCACCGGGATGCTGGCGGGCATAGAGCCAGACCTGCAGCGGGCCATCGCCCAGTTCGAGGCAGTCAATCGGCTGGCCTTCAATGCTGCGCCCCAGCACGCGGTGGGTCACCCCCTCGGCAGTGGCAGCGCTGCTGACCAGATCGTGATGCCGCTCCATCGAATAGGGCGCGAAATAAGCGAACCAGGCCAGATTGCTGGCCGGGGTATAGCTGATGGTCAGCGTGCCGCCGAGCTCGTCCTTGGCATAGCTCGCTGGCGCGCGGCCCCAGTACTCGCGGTCCTCGCTGACCGCCGCGTTGTAATCGGGCCAGCCGCCGGGATAAGCCGATGCGCCAAGGCCGGTGATCTTCAAGGTTAGCGCGCGCCCGGCGCAATTGGCCACGCGGAAATGGAACCACTGGAAGAAGTCCGAGAGGTGGTCCTTGCGGATCGCCAGCGTGGCCGTTGCCTGATCGAAGCTCAGGACTTCGATATTGCCGCTGTCAAAGGCGGCGTCGATTTCAATATGGGTCATTTGACCTCGATAGTCTCACCCGATTGTCCGGGGAAGCCCTCGAACAACGCTTCCGCCATCTTGGGCGCGCCCAGCGTGGTGGCGGCGAGCGGCGACTTGGCCGAGACGGTGAAGCTGGCCCGGCCTTCCCACAGCACTGTGCCACTAGCGCGATCCCTGATCGATACCGCCAGATCGGTGGTCACCAGCGCGGCGGGCTTGGGTGACAGGTTGATCCCCAGCCCCAGCCCGACGCCCGAACCATAGCGCCCGGTCGATCCGCCCACCCCGACGCTGACCGGGCTGGACCCTTGCGGCTGATCGGTACGGCGGGTCAGCGCCATGGTGGCGACCTGCGCACCGGTTCCGGGGCTGGCCTCGCTGTACCCAAGCAGGACCAGCCGCCGCATCACCGCCGCGCGGTATGATTGCCATTCCAGACTGTTGCCATCGCTGCCGGGGGCCGGTTCGACCGCAATTGCGCCCTTGCCCAGCATCGCCACATCGGCGCCGTGAAACCGCGTGACCGAGACCGGCCCGATCGGAGTGACGCAGCCCGCCAGTGCAAGCAGGCCCAGCAGGGCAGCAAAGATGAGGCGGTTCATGGCGGGCAACCTTTCAGGCCAAACGGAAGGGAAAGTCTGAATCCGATTGCGCCGCGATGCAAGGGCTTAGCGTCGTTGCCGTTGCTCGCCGGTGCGGGTGGGAAAGCCATCGAACAGCGCCGCCGCCAATTTGTCGGCGACCTTCTGGTCGTCCCACTTGCTGTCGCCAGCGCGGGTGTAAATCTCGGCCCGCCCCTCCCACAGCACCTGCCCGGTCGCGCGATCGCGGATCCGGGCTTCGAGCCGGGTCGCGACCAGCGCACCGCGCGGCTTGGACCCGTCGACATAGATCCCCATCCCGACTGAAGTGCCGTGATTTGAAACCCCCACCGACATCTCCCCGCTGACCGGGCGGTGCGGGGCTTCGGCGGGTTCGGCCTCAGTGCGGATCACGCGGACTTCGGCGATCTGGCCGCCTTGCGGGCTGATCGTCGCGGCGTCATAGCCCGAACGCACCAGCTGATCCTCGACCGCTGCTTCGAATGTGGCGGAATAGCGTGGATCGCTGGCGCTTGGCGGCGTACCCTCGGCCTCATCAGTGCTGGCCGGTGCCCCTGCCGGGACGACCGCGATCGGCCCGTGCGCCAGCGCCAGGCCAGCGTCGCCCTCAATCCGGAAGCGGCTAACTTCGATCTGACCTTCGCGCGAGCTGGCAGCGTCACGTTCGCCGCCGCGCCACCCGCTACTGCCCCACGCTGACCTGTCCCAAGATGATCCGCCCCAGCCGCCCGGCCGGGCCAGCAGCGCGGTGCCGCTTAGCCCCATGGCGAGGACTATGATTGGCGTAAGCACCGAAAAGCGAGGTCGCGACATATAATTGGCCTTCTGCAAGCTGAAACGGCTGCCGTTCATTCCCCATTGCCCCCGCAACCTTGCGCCGCGATGAACGCCGATTTGCCCTGCCCGCGTTAACCACTTTACGCCTTGATTGTGCTAGCGCTCGCTCCGCTATGACAGACAAATGCCCTGTGCTCGTTACCGGCGGTGCCGGCTATATCGGCAGCCACGCCGTCCTCGCGCTGACCGATGCCGGCTGGCCGGTGACCGTGATCGACAACCTGACCACCGGCTTTCGCTGGGCGGTGCCCGCTGGGGTGGCGTTTTATGAAGGCGATATCGAAGACGCTGACTTGCTCGCGCGGATCATTGCAGAACAGCAGATCGGCGCGTTGATGCATTTTGCGGGATCGATCATCGTCCCCGAATCGGTGGAGAACCCGCTCAAATACTATCACAACAACACCGCCAAAAGCCGCGCGCTGATCGCCAGCGCGGTGGCGGGTGGGGTGAAGCACTTCATCTTCAGCTCGACTGCCGCGACATATGG
>JANNYT010000214.1:0-34593 GCA_031410255.1 Novosphingobium sp.
TGGACGATGCCGAGATCAAATACAGCACCGTGCAGAACTGGTACCCCGGCGACGCACAGGGCAAGGGCGGGATCTACAACTTCGTCACCAAGCGCGCGCTGTGCCAGGGCAAGCGCAGCAAGGTCAGCTGGACCCAGGTCGAAACCGGCAGCGCGGTGACGTGGAAATATCCCAGCTGCGTGCTCAACGGCGAAGATAGCGTGGGCGAGTTCTATTCGGTCGCGGTGACCAACAATTTCCAGCAGGCCGATACCGGCACCAAGATGATCCACAATGCGCGCGGCACCCGCTCAACCATCATCTCCAAAGGGATCAGCGCGGGGCACAGCCAGAACACCTATCGCGGGCTGGTCCGCGTCGCGGCGGGGGCCGAGGGCGTGCGCAATTTCACCCAGTGCGACAGCCTGCTGCTGGGCAAAGACTGCGGCGCGCATACCGTGCCGTATATCGAGGTCAAGAACCCCAGCGCGCAGATCGAGCACGAGGCGACAACCAGCAAGATTTCCGACGACCAGCTGTTCTACGCGATGCAGCGCGGGCTCGGGCAGGAAGAAGCGGTCGCGCTGATCGTCAACGGCTTCGCCAAGGAAGTGCTGCAGCAGCTGCCGATGGAGTTTGCAGTCGAGGCGCAGAAGCTGCTGGGCATTTCGCTTGAGGGGAGCGTGGGGTGACTGAGTTCCCTTTGAATGATCAAAATTCCAGTCGGTTGGAGGACGCGATTAAAAAAGCCGCTTTCATGCTGGAAGAACTTCGGTTCTTCGAAGGATCTCCCGCAACTATTTCTTTTGGGAACGAATTTGCACCGCTGCAAATGGAGCTTGAAGAACTGCACCGACAATTGGTGGGGTTGGCCGATGGCCATCCCGTGACTTGGAGGCGATGGGGGCTACCGCCGTTGAACCCTGACGACCAGCTGGATCTCATTTCAGGTGAGATCGCCTCCTACCAAGAAAATATCGTGATGTGGCGGCGAATGACTGGCCGGTCCCTTGCGAAGCCGGACGATCAAAAATGAAAATTATGCTCCAAATCAATAACCTCTCGGCCACGGTCGCTGACAAGCCGATCCTCAAGGGCCTCTCGCTCACCGTCAATGCGGGCGAAATCCATGCGATCATGGGGCCCAACGGCGCGGGCAAGTCGACGCTGGCCTATGTGCTGGGCGGGCGGCCCGGGTATGAAGTGACCGGGGGTTCGGTGACCTTCAATGGGCAGGACCTGCTTGGCCTTGCGCCGCACGAGCGCGCTGCGGCAGGCCTGTTCCTCGGCTTCCAGTACCCGGTCGAAATCCCCGGCGTGTCGTTCGTCCAGTTCCTGCGCGAAAGCCTCAACGCCCAGCGCCGTGCGCGTGGCGAAGACCCGCTGTCTGGCGGCGAGTTCCTCAAGCTGGCGCGCGAAAAGGCGGCCTTGCTCAAGCTCGACATGGACATGCTCAAGCGCCCGGTGAACGTCGGCTTTTCGGGCGGCGAGAAGAAGCGCGCCGAGATGGTCCAGATGGGCATTCTCGATACGTCGTTCGCGGTGCTCGATGAAACTGACTCCGGCCTCGACATCGATGCGCTGCGCGTGGTCGGCGAAGGGATCAACGCGGTGATGCGGCGGCCCGACAAGGGCGTGCTGCTGATCACGCATTATCAGCGCCTGCTCGATTACGTGAAGCCCGATTTCGTGCACGTTCTGGCGGACGGCCGGATCGTGAAAAGCGGCGGGGCCGAGCTTGCTCTGCAGCTCGAAAGCGAAGGCTACGAGGCGGTAACGGCATGACCCTCGCCGCGCTCCCCACGCGCAAAGCGGAAAGCTTCCGCTACGCGGATTTGAAGGCGCTGGCCCCGTTGTGGCCGGTGGCGGTGGAGACGCTGGCGGTGGGTGCAGGCGAGAGCCGCGCGCTGTCGATCGTCAACACCGGCGGCGCGGACACGGTGCGAGAGCTGGCGGTTACGCTGGCGGCGGGTGCCTCGTTCGACTTGCGCATTCTGAGCGCCGGAGCAGCTTCCTGCCGCATCGCGGTGCGCGCGGAGCTAGGCGCTGGTTCGCGCTTCACGTTGGGCGCAGCGCAGCTGGGTTCGGGGGCGCACACGCTCGAGGTGGTTACCGAAGTCGCGCACCTTGGGCCAGATGCCACCAGCGTGCAGACCGTCCGTTCGGTCGCGGGCGGGGGCGCTGTGGTCAATTATCTGGGCAAGGTGCTGGTCGCCAAGGGCGCCGACGGCACCGATGGCTCGCAGTCGGTCCGGGCGATGCTGCTTGACCGGCAATCGGCCGCCAATGCCAAGCCCGAACTGGAAATTCATGCCGATGATGTGAAATGCGCGCACGGCTGCGCGGTGGGCGAGCTTGACGCGGCGGCGCTGTTCTACATGGCCTCACGCGGGGTTCCGCCCGAGCTGGCCAAGCGGCTGATGCTGCAGGCCTTCGTGGCGGAGGCATTTGTGGGTGCGGGCGATGAAGAGGCTTTGCTGGCACAGGCGCTGGCTGCGCTGGAGGCGATGCTGTGAACGTAGCGACTGACAACCCCAGCCCGCGTGCTCTGTCGCGCTGGGAAGGCGAAGGCGGCGCCCCGCTGCCCGCAGCGCTGCGCGACGATTTCCCCGGTCTCGCAAATGGCTGGCATTACCTCGACACTGCCGCCACCGCGCAGAAACCGCAGGCGGTGATTGATGCGACCGTGCGGGCGATGGGGGCGGACTATGCCACCGTCCACCGCGGGGTCTATGCGCGTTCGGCCGACATGACCGTGGCCTATGAGGCCGCGCGGGCACGCGTTGCGGCCTATATCGGCGGCGCGGTTGACGAGATCGTGTTTGTGCGCGGCGCGACCGAGGCGATCAATCTGGTCGCGCAGACGCTGTGCGCCGGGCCTGATCCGGTGCTGCCCAAGGGTGCGCGGGTGATGCTCAGTCAGCTAGAGCATCATTCAAACATCGTGCCGTGGCAATTAGCGGGTTATCAGATCGACGTCTGCCCGCTGACGGGCGATGGCCGGATTGATCTCGATTGGCTCGCCGCGAACCTGACCGCCGAGCACAAGCTGGTCGCGCTGGCGCATGTTTCCAACGTGCTCGGCTCGGTGCTCGATGGCGCGCGCGTGGCCGAAATTGCCCGCAAGGTGGGCGCGCTGGTGCTGCTCGATGGCTGCCAGGCGGCGGCGCGGATGCCGGTTGATGTGGCGGCGCTGGGCTGCGATTTCTACACCTTCTCGGGCCACAAGCTCTACGGGCCGACCGGGATCGGGGTGCTGTGGGGCCGGGCCGATCTGTTCGGGCGGATGCCACCCTATCAAGGCGGCGGATCGATGATCGACCGGGTCAGCTTTGCGCAGACTACCTACGCGCCCGCGCCGACCCGGTTTGAAGCCGGAACCCCGGCGATCATCGAGGTGCTGGGGCTGCACGCAGCCATCGACTACGTCGCGGCAATCGGGCTGGACCCGATCCGCGTGCACGAAGCCGCGCTGGTTGCACAGCTGCGCGGCGAGCTGGGCCAGCGCAATGATATCAGGCTGTTCGGCCCGGCCGAAAGCGCCGGGATCGTCAGTTTTGCGCTCGAGGGGGTGCATCCGCACGACCTCGGCACCATATTGGATGAAGCAGGCCCAGATGGAACAACGGTCGCGATCCGCGCTGGGCACCACTGCGCCCAGCCGCTGATGGAGCATCTTGGCGTGCCGGCAACCGCGCGGGCCAGCTTCGGATTGTACAGCGATGAGAGTGATATCGCCGCGCTGCTGCGCGGGATCGAGCGAACGAGAAGGATATTCGGGTGAACGAACAGCCCAAATTCACCGTTGAAGAAGTAGCCGCAGTGGACGCTCCGCCGCGCGCGCGGGTCGAGGAAACAGCAGGCGAAAAGCTGGAGCGCAAGCGTGACTACCTTGACGGGTTCCTGAACGAAGCGCCGCCTGCTGCGCCCACGGGCGAGCCCGGCGGTGACCTGTACGAAGCGGTGATCGCCGCGCTCAAAGATATTTACGACCCCGAAATCCCGGTCAACATTTACGATCTGGGGCTGATTTACGGGGTCGATGTGGCAGAGGACGGCGGGGTTGCGGTCGCGATGACTCTGACCACGCCGCATTGCCCGGTGGCTGAGTCGATGCCCGGCGAAGTTGAGCTGCGCGTCAGCGCAGTACCCGGTGTGCGCGACGCCGAGGTTAATCTAGTGTGGGATCCGCCATGGGATCCCGCCAAGATGAGCGACGAAGCGCGGCTCGAACTGGGGATGCTGTGATGACCACCACGACCACGCGCCGCCCGCTGCCCGCAGCAGTGATCCTCACTCCGGGCGCCGAAGCGCGGATCGCCAAGCTGATGGCGCAGGCGCCCACCGATGCAATCGGGGTGAAGCTATCGACCCCGCGGCGCGGTTGTTCAGGGCTGGCCTATTCGGTCGACTATGTCAGCGCGGCTGAAAAATTCGATGAGCGGATCGAGACCCCGGGCGGCACCTTCTTCATTGATGGCGCATCGGTGCTCTATCTGGTCGGCAGCACGATGGACTGGGTCGAAGACGATTTCGCCGCTGGATTCGTGTTTGAAAACCCAAATGCCAAAGGCGCTTGCGGCTGCGGCGAAAGCTTTACGGTCTGAGCATCGGCAGCGCGAGCTTCAGACCTTAACTGCGAACACTTCGCCGGTTTCTTCGGCAATCCACGCGAGCAAGGCTTTTTCCATCGGATCAAGTTCTTCATCGGCCTCGAGCTGGTCAGTCAACCAGTGGCTTTCCTCAGGCGTCAATTCGGCAGCATCGTCGGCTGCCGTGTCGACATCAGGTCCCAGCGAGCCAATGTCGAGCAAGCTGCCAAAGCCGGCCACATCGGGCTTTGAGGTAAACATCCGGCCCAGAAACGAGCCCACCCCGGCGCATTCCTGCACCATGAACTTTTCCAGCTCTTCGGCGCGGGCGCGGCTCAGGGGTTCGTGCCCGCCAAAGCCGAACAGATAATTCGCGACGCCTTGGACAAACAGCTGCTCCCATGCCGGCGCGTTGACTTCGTACAGGCAGGCGTCCTTCAGCCGGAACAACATCTCGGCCTCGCGCTGGCCGACCGCCGCCGGACGGTCACCGGCGCGCGCGAAGATCAGGCGGCGCAGCAACTCGCACTCGTTCTCATTAATCCCGTGCGGGGTCAGCTCGCCGTGGCGGGTCGGCCCGTCACCGTGGAGTACGGCCTGCTCGACCTGCGCCAGCGCATAGGCTTTCAGGCGGTCGGGCACGTTCAGCGCGATTTCGGCCACGTGCACCAGCAATTCCAGCTCGGCCATCGAGCCCAGCCGGCCATCGCGGTCAATCCGGGTGATCAGCTCGTCGGCGGTCTCATCGTCGACATAGCCCTTGGGCTCGACCGTGTTGACCACAAAGCTCGCCATGGCCTCAACGAAGAAGTCGCACCATTCGGCGCTGGGCGCGGTGGCGGCGTCGTTGGCGGTAAACAGCGCTTCGGCCTCTTCGGGGTCCATCTTGCCGTCAGCCCAGCCGAGCCGGCGCAGTTCGAGGATCTCGCTGGCCGAAAAGATGCCGTCGGCCGCGCTGTCGGCGGCCAGATTTCCAAATTCCATGCTCATTGCGCACAGTCCCTTGCGAATGTCAGCGCAAGCGATGCCAGAACAAGCTTAAAACGGCGTTACCTGTGTTGCGGCTCAGCGCGCTTTCAAGGCCGCAATGCACGAGGCCCGGTCGACATCCTGGCCATCGCTGGCGCGGCGGGCATCGACGTAAGTGGCTTGCGGCTCGCGCCCGGGGGCGGGCGGATAGAGGTAGATGTCGAGCACGCAGGCCGCACCGGAAAACTGCAACTTGCGCGCATCACCTTCCCACACCGCGAGGCGCGGGGTGCCGAACTGGCGCGACAATTCGTCATCGGTGGCGCCGATCACCCCCTCCAGCCCCGGCGCGACCAGTACCTGCGCGGCGGCTGGTGGGTGGTGCACCGGCGGGCGGACCTGGCTGCGCGGATTGCTCGACACAGGCCGGGAAGCGGCGGTCTTGACGCCACCAGCGCCGCAGGCGGCGAGCAGCGGGATCAGCGCGAGGGCGATCAGGGTGTTACGATGCATTGGGCAGGCCTTTGCGATGAATTAGGTGCACTGCGCAAGCCGCACCCAGAAACGGTGCGGCGAAATTGACTATAGGCACGGTGAGCAGAACCGCAGTCACCCCGCCCAGCGCCAACCGCTCCAGTCCGGACAGCGGCGGCGGGCTGCTGGGCGAGGAGCGGTGCCGCAGCCACACCATGTCCTGCAGCTCGCGCCCCAGCAGCACCGCGTTGACCGCAATGAACACCAGCGGCGCGCCCACCCCGGTGACCAGCAGGACCAGTGCGACCGGCAGCGCCAGCAAGTTGAGCAGTAGCGCGCGCCCGGCCCCGCTCAGCCCGCGCGCCAGTTCGGCCCGCCAGCCCAGTTTGCGCGTCTGCGCAGCCATCGCCGGATAGTCGCGCGCCTCGATCGCAGTGACCACCTCGTCGGCAAAGAACTGCAGCACTGCCAGCGCCACGACGCGCCACAGCAGCCACCCAGCCAGGATCACCAGCACCGCCGCGACCAGCTGGCTAAGCTCGCTTTGAGCTAGATAACGGGCGAGCAGCGCCTGCAGTCCCCACCAACCGGCGGAGCCCAGCACCGCGCAGGCCAGCAGCGTCGCGGCCAGACTCTTGAGCCAGATCGGCAGCAAGCGCCGGTCAAAGATGCGAGTTATGGCAAGGACCAGTGCGCTGAACATCGCAGGGGAATCGCGCCTCCGCCCCGCGCTGTCAACGCTGCTTCCCTGACAACCCAAAAGCCGCTAGGCGCGGCTCGATTTATGCCGCCACAGCAGGAGTTCCATGTGTCTCAGACCACCACCCAGCCCACCACGCAAGTCATCGCCATCGGCAATGCCATCGTTGATGTCATGGCGCCCTGCGCCGATGCGCTGATCGAGCAGTTGGGACTGGTGCGCGGCGGCATGACGCTGGTCGATACCGAGCGGGCGCACGAACTGTATCAGGCGATGGGCCCGGCGCGCGAGATTTCAGGCGGGTCGGCCGCCAATACCCTGGCCGGGCTGGCTGCGCTCGGCAGCTCCTGCGCCTTCATCGGCCAGGTTGCCGATGATCAGCTGGGCGAAGTGTTCGCGCACGATATCCGCGCCGGCGGGATCAGTTTTGCCACAGCGGCGCGGGCTGGCGATCCGCCTACCGCGCGCTGCCTGATCTTTGTGACGCCGGACGGCCAGCGCACGATGAACACCTATCTGGGCGCCTCGCAGTTCCTGCCCCCCGCCGCGCTGGACGAGGCTGCGATTGCCGGGGCCGAAATTCTCTATCTCGAAGGCTATCTGTGGGATCCAGCCGAGCCGCGCGCCGCGATGCGCCGGGCGATTGCCGCTGCGCGCGGGGCCGGGCGCAAGGTTGCCTTCACCCTGTCCGATGCGTTCGTGATCGAGCGTCACGGCGACGATTTCCGCGCGATGATCGCGGCGGGCGAGATCGACATCCTGTTCGCCAACCATATCGAACTGGCGGCATTGACCGGCCTGCCCGATTTCCACGATGGGATCGCCGCGTTGCAAGGCCAGGTCCCGCTGCTGGTAGTGACGCGCGGAGAGGACGGCGCGGTGGCGGCCAGCGGCGGACAGTTGTTTGAAGTGCCCGCGCAGCCGGTGGCCAAGGTGATCGACACCACCGGCGCTGGCGACTTGTTTGCAGCCGGATTCCTGCACGGCCATGTCAATGGCCGGACGGTGACTGAATGCCTGACGCTGGGCGCGATTTGCGCCGCCGAAGTGATTTCACATTACGGCGCGCGGCCCGAGGCTGACCTGGCCGCACTGGCGCAAGACATGCTTAATTAGGCAGTCAACAGTTCCGTATTCGATTTCCACACCTTTATCCACTACGCATGGGTCTTGGGTGATTCGCACGTGACCTGAAGGCACGGCGGAAAAGGGGTTCGGGCGCATGAATGTCGTTACACCGATAGGACCGTTTGCAATTCGCCGCGACGTGACGGTGGATGGAGAACATCCCCGTGTGGTGGTTGCCGATATTGCTTCACGCCCCAAAACTCAGGCCAAAATCATCACCGTCGCTAACGAAAAGGGCGGAGTCGGCAAAAGCACGGTGGCTTTCCATCTGGCGGTGGCGCTGGCCGATACCGGGCACAAGGTGCTCGCCATTGATCTCGATCGCCGTCAGCAGAGCCTGACGCGGGCATTCACCAATCGCGGTGGTACCGCCAAGCGGTTGGGCATCCGCCTGCCATTGCCGCGCCACCTGTTGTTGCAGCAGCCTTCTGGCGCGCAGCTATGTCAGGAAGTGGCGCGCGCCGGGTGGGACTGCGACTATGTGGTGATCGACGCCGCCGGGCACGATTCGCCGATCGCCCGCCGCGCGATTGCCTTGGCTGATCTGCTGGTCTCGCCGGTCAATTCCAGCTTCGTCGATCTCGATTTGCTGGGACGGTTTCATACCGTCAGCAACAAGCTGATCGGGCCCGGCTGCTTTGCCACGATGGTCACCGAACTGCGCCTGACCCGGGCCGAAATGGGCCTGCCGGTGCTCGATTGGTTGGTGCTGCAGAACCGCAAACGGCGGGACAACAGCAAGAACCAGGACCGGGTCGACGCGGCCCTGCGGCGGCTGGCCCCGCGGCTCGATTTCCGGCTCGGCGCGGGCTTGTTTGAACGTGTGGCTTACCGCGAGCTGTTCCAGCTTGGCCTCACCCACATCGACCTGCGGCGGATCCCCGATCTGGCGCGGACCAAGGCGGTGGCCGCCACCGAAATGATGGCACTGCTCGATGATCTCGAGCTTGAGGGTGAAGGCGAGAGCATGCTTGGCGCGTCAATTGCCGATGATGTGCGCAGCTGGGTTGGCGAAAGCAAAGTAAGCGCCTGAACTGCTACGATTTGTGTTGCCTCACGCAGCCAATGCAGCAGTCTCGATCCGATCAATCGCCCGGTGCAATCGCTCGGCTGCAACTGGCGCGAGCTTGTGTTCAAACAAGGTCAGGTGGCGGCGCAATGTGCGCTGGACTACGCCGGTACCGGTTCCGGTCGGTTCGCCCAGTTCGCGGTAATGTTCCAAGCCATAGCGCAGGATGATCGTGGCGTTGATCGCCAGATCGTCAAGCCGTTCACGCGGCCAATCGAGCAGCTGCGCATCCACCAACGCGGACAAGTGCTGGCCGAGCTGGGCAAAGGTCTGGTTAAGCCAGCGCGGCGCATTTTGTTCGATCACCGCCGGGTGTTCGCCGTATCCGCTGTGGTCGCGGTAGAGGAAGCGGAAGGCGCGGAATTCTTCCATCAAAGCGGCGAGCAGCCGGGCGTAAGCGGTGACCGGATCGCCTTGCGGGGATAGCGTCAGCCGCGCTTCGATCGACAAGGCGAAGCGGTCGCCCAGCGCATCAAGCAACGCCCGCTTGGTTTTGAAGTGATACCACAGGTTGCCTTCGGAAATTGCGCAGTGCTCGGCCAGTGCGGAGGTTGTGACCGCGCCATAACCCTGTTCGTTGAACAACTCGCGCGCGGCCTCCGCAATCCGGTCCTTGGTCTTCATCAATAGTGCGAGAGCGTGACGGGAAGCGAGGTATAGCCATGCACGAAGCACGCCGGGACCCGCCCGACCGGCCCGGTCACAGTGGCGCGCAGGCGGCGTTTGCCCATCTCTTCAAGCAAGGTGCACAGCTGCAGTTCGGCCACGCGCGCGCCTACGCAGCGGTGGATGCCATAGCCGAATGACAAGTGCCGCCGCGCATTGGGGCGATCGACGATGACGCTGTCGGCATCTTCAAACACGGCCTCATCGCGGTTCGCAGAGATATACCAGAGCACTACCTTGTCGCCCTTTTTCATCTGGGCGCCTTCGAATTCGGTGTCTTCTTCAACCGTGCGGCGCATGTGCGCCAGCGGGGTCTGCCAGCGGATCAATTCCTGCACCGCATTGGGGATCAGCGCCGGGTCAGCTTCCAGCTTGGCGCGCTGATCGGGGAACTGGTCGAGCCCGTAGACGAACGATGACATCGAATTGCGCGTGGTATCGTTGCCGCCGACGATAAGCAGGATCAGGTTACCCATGAATTCTTCCTGGCTCATCTGGCTCATCGCATCCGATTGCAGCATCACCGAGATCAGGTCCTTGCCCGGATTGGCAATCTTTTGCTGCCACAGTTCGCCAAAGGCGGCGCCCATTTCGCCCAGCGCGGCGTAGCGGACGGCCAGGTCAGCGGGGTTCTTCATCAGTTCGACATTGCCGCCAATGTCCGACCAGCGGGTCAGGTTCGCGCGTTCTTCCCACGGGAAATCGAACAGTGTCGCCAGCATCCCGGTGGTGAGCTCGATCGACACTTTCTCGACCCAGTCAAATTCCTCGCCAATCGGCAGGCTATCCAGCACTTCGGCCGTGCGCTTCTTGACTTCGGCTTTCATCGCGGCGACTTCGCTCGGCCCAAATGAAGGGGCGACGGTGCGGCGCTGACCGGTGTGGTGCGGCGGGTCCATGGCAATGAACATCGGCATCCGGATCTCGCCCTCGACCGGCTCGAGCGTGCCGCCGGCAATCGAGATTCCGCCGGTTTCCCAACTCGACGAAAACAGTTTGGGCAGCGCTTCGATATGGACGATCGGCTTGTAAGTGCTGACCGACCAATAGGGGCCAAAATCGGATTCGGGGACGAACTGGATCGGCGCATCGGCGCGCAATTTGCGAAATGGCTCCTGCCAGCGATCCTCGCAATACAGCGCTGCGAGCGAAACGTCGATCGGCGCAATTGGCGAGGCAGTGCGTTCAAGCGTGGCGGCGGTGGCCATGGTCGTCTCCCGGTAGCGACTGATTCTTTTCTAGGGTGCAGACCCTAAATCAACCTCGCCGGGAGTCAAGCGCGACCTTCGCACCACGCAAAAGCGCCGCCTGGATGGCTCCAGAAGGCGCGGCAATAGTCGAGTTTAACTGTACTATTTGGCCGCAGGAATGCGCCGATAGGGGACGAATTCACCGAGGCTGACCGAGCCGTTGAAGAACTGGCTCGACCGGTCAAGCGTCTGCACGATGTCGAGGCTGCACAGTTGGCTGCCGCTGGTGTGGGTGACCAGAATGTCATCGTCATCAAGGTGTTCAGCATTGCGCGGAGTATTCACCCAGATCGTATTGCCCCAGCCGAACACGATCGCGGTCCGATCAAGCACGCGCATTTCGCGCGCATCGAAGTTGGAAATGCAATGTTCCGGGCGCCCTGCTTCGCGGCCCACGAGCAGCTTGTCGAGTTCCTGCTGCGGGGTCAGCCGGGGCCGCGCGTCAAGTGCCGGTCCGGCCAGCAGCGCGGCGGCTGCGGTAAAGGCGATGGCGAACTTACGCATGGCAGGGTTCCTTCGCGTTGAGGCCCAGACGATAGCACATTTTGCTGAACCTGACCTGAAATCTTGGGGCCGCCATGCTTACGCCGTGCCGCCTACGGTCAAGCCTTCGACCAGCAAGGTCGGTTGGCCGACCCCGGCTGGGACACTTTGTCCGCCCTTGCCGCAAACGCCGACACCTTCGTCGAGCGCCATGTCATCGCCGATCCCGATCACCCGGGTCAGCACGCTGGGACCGTCACCGATCAGCGTCGCGCCCTTGATCGGTGCGCCCAGCTTGCCGTTCTCGATCTTGTAGGCCTCGGTGCAGGAAAACACGAATTTTCCGGAAACGATATCGACTTGCCCGCCGCCAAAGCTCTTGGCGAAAATGCCTGATTTGACCCGGCTCAGCAGTTCGGCTGGATTGTCATTGCCGCCCTTCATGAAGGTGTTGGTCATGCGCGGCATGGGGGCGTGAGCATAGCTTTCGCGCCGTCCGTTGCCGGTAGCGGGCACGCCCATCAACCGCGCGTTGAGCCGGTCCTGCATATAGCCTTTGAGGATCCCGTCCTCGATCAGCACGTTTTCCTGCGTCGGGGTGCCCTCGTCGTCAATCGACAAGGACCCGCGCCGCTCAAAGATGCTGCCATCGTCAACCACGGTCACGCCCTTGGCGCCGACCCGCTGACCGATCCGGCCCGAAAAGGCGCTGGTGCCCTTGCGGTTGAAATCGCCTTCCAGCCCGTGGCCGATCGCTTCGTGTAGCAGGATCCCGGGCCAGCCGGGGCCGAGCAGCACGGTCATTTCACCCGCCGGGGCATCGACGCTGTCAAGGTTGGTCAGCGCCTGCGCCAAGGCATAGTCGATTGCCCGGTTCCAGGTTTCGGGCGCGAACAGATCGTCATACAGCCGCCGCCCGCCGATCCCGAAGGTGCCAGTTTCGCGGCGGCCATTGGCCTCGGCCACGATGGTGACGTTCAGCCGCACCAGAGGCCGCACGTCGCTGGCGGTGAAACCATCCGCGCGCAGGATTTCGACTGCTGACCAGCTAGCCCCCAGGCTGCACGAAACCTGCGCCACGCGCGGATCGCGGGCCCGGGCGGCAGCATCGATCGTCTCGAGCAGCTTGACCTTTTGCGCAAAGCCCACCGCGTCGAGCGGCGAGGCGGCGGTATAAAGGTGCCGGTTGTTCTGGCGCGGTGGCGCGGCTGGCTGGACCTGCGCCGGATCGAGCAATTGCAGTGTTTCACCCGCCCGGCGGATCGAAGCTTCGCTAATCTCATTGGCGTGGGCAAACCCGGTCATCTCGCCCGAAACGCCGCGCAGCCCGAACCCGGCATCGCGCGAATAGTCGGCGGTTTTGAGCCGGCCGTCATCGAACACGAACATTTCCGAGGCGATAAACTGCAGGTACAGCTCGCCATCATCGCAGCGGGCCAGCGCCTCGCGGGTCAGCGCCTGGGCGCGGGCGGGATCGAGCTGGGCGAACAGCAGCGAGCGGGGATCGAGCGGGGTCATCCCGCCCGATATAAGGGCTTCAGGCGCTCATACCAGAGGAGACATCGTGCAGCTTGCTTTGGTCGGCCCCATCGGCGGGGCCGCCGCGCAGCACAAAGCGCCGATCACAATAGCCGCAGTCGACATAGCCCTTGTCGTCAATCTCCAGCCAGACGCGCGGATGGCCCAGCGCAGCGCCGCCGGGAATATCGCTCGCGCCATCGCAGCGGACGCGGGTGGACTGGGTGAGCACGATGTCGCTAGGGCTGTTCATAACGGTGACTTAGCAGGGCGGCCGCGGCAATTCCAGCCTCTCGCTAAGCGCAGACAGCACTATTGGTACTGCACCGAAATCGTGATGGTGCCGGTGTAGAGGCCTGGCGTCTGGTTGGCATTCACGGTCAACCGGCCACCGACGTTGAGCACATAAATGCCGGTATTGCTGACAATGCTGTATTTCTCGGCATTGCCGCCCCGCGTCAGGCCGACGCCTTGTCCGTTGGCATTCGGATTGCCGGTAAAGCTGATTGATGCGTTGGTGCCCAGCTTGATATTGTCCAAAACCATTGCCTGTCCGGGGCCGGTCAAGTTGGTAGTAGTAGTCAAGCTGATCCGGGCGCCCAGATTCTTTGAGCCCATCCCGGCGAATTGAGCATATTGGCAGCGGCCAACCTCGAGGATCGGGCCGGTCACGGTGCAGGCTCCGGTATTCTGATTCACGGTTACGGTCCCGACCTGGGGACGCGGTACGATCCGCCCGAAGCTGAGGTCCTGCACCTTGACCACGGTGAGCGGCGCGACGACTGTCGCCCGGGCGGTGACGGTCACCACCACCGGAGTGCCGCGCGCTGATGCGGCGCTGGCGGGCAGCAGAATTGCGCCCAGCGCCAAGCCGGCAGACAAGATGCGGTGCGCGCGCCGATTGTGGCCGCGTGGCATGGAAACCCCCCAGTGCATCAGGCGGGTCTAGGGTTTGCGCCTCAAGGGCACCTGCACAAGCATGGTTAACACGGCGGTAAGGATTGCGCTCAACCATCTCCGTTTGCCCCGCTGCTGCGGGCAATTTGGGGGCTTTGCCTTGCCGCGATCAAGCGGCTAAGCGGGGGTATGGAATCGCCCGCAGCAATCTCGATCCGCAACCTCGTCAAGCGCTATGCCCCTTCGGGCAATGCCCCAGCCAAACTGGCGCTGGATGATGTCAGCTTTGATGTGCCGCAAGGCCAGATCTTCGGCCTGCTCGGCCCCAATGGCGCGGGCAAATCGACCCTGATCAACACCCTGGCGGGGCTGGTGATGAAGACCAGCGGGACCGCCGAAATCTGGGGGTTCGATATCGACAAAGACCTGCGCAACGCCAAGCGCTCGATCGGGATCGTCCCGCAGGAGATCGTGTTCGACCCGTTCTTCACTCCGTTTGAGGTGCTGGAAAACCAGGCCGGGCTGTACGGTGTGCCCAAGGCCGCGCGGCGTTCGCTCGAATTGCTCGGGCAAGTCCATCTGGCTGACAAGGCCGGGGCGTATGCCCGCACGCTGTCGGGCGGGATGAAGCGCCGCCTGCTGATCGCCAAGGCCTTGGTCCACACCCCGCCGGTGATCGTGCTCGATGAGCCGACCGCCGGGGTCGATGTGGAACTGCGGCGGCAATTGTGGGAGCTGGTCGCCGAACTGAACCATGGCGGGGTCACCGTGGTCCTCACCACCCACTACCTCGAGGAAGCCGAACAGCTGTGCGACCGGATCGCGATCATCAATCACGGCCAGCTGATCGCCAACAAGCCGACCCGCGAACTGGTTGAAATGGCGCGTGAGAAGATCGTCGTGCTGACACTCGACAGCGATGTGACCACAATGCCCGCCAGCCCCGCGTTCTTGAAATGCGTGGCGATCGGGGAACGCTCGGTCGAGATCACCTATGACAAAGACCGCACCAATGCCGGCGAAGTGCTGGCGCAAGTTCAGGCGCAGGGCTTGACCATCGTCGATGTAACGACGCGCGAGGCCGACCTGGAAGACGTCTTTGTCACGCTCACCAGCGCTGCCAAAGCCGCGGCGTGAACCACGACGTCATCATCATCGGTTCGGGCGCGGCGGGGCTTACTGCGGCGCTGGCCTTGGCCGAAAAGCTCAAGGTGCTGGTACTGGCCAAGGGTGAGCTGACCGGCGGGTCGACTGCTTGGGCGCAGGGCGGGATCGCCGCGGTGCTGGATGCGGGCGATACGTTTGAGAACCATATCCACGATACGATGGTGGCGGGGGCTGGGCTCAACCGGCTGGAGACGGTGGAATTCGTGATCAGCCAGGCGCCGTACGCGATTGACCGGCTGGTCGAACTCGGCGTGCCATTCAATTCCGAAGGCGAACACCTGCACCTGACGCGCGAGGGTGGGCATTCGCACCGCCGTATCGTCCACGTCGCCGATGCGACCGGCTGGGCGGTGCAGGAGGCGTTGCTCAAGGCGGCCAATGCTAACCCCAACATCACGCTGCTCCCGCATCAGGCCTGCATTGACCTGATCACCGGGCGGCACGAGGAGCGCTATTCGGGCTCGGGCCGGGTCTGGGGCGTCTATGCGCTGGATGAGCAGACCGGCAAGGTGGCGGCGCACACCGCGCGGGCAACCGTGCTGGCCAGCGGCGGCGCGGGCCGGGTCTATCAGTTCAGCACCGCGCCGCGCGGTGCAACCGGCGACGGGATCGCGATGGCCTGGCGCGCGGGTTGCCGGGTCGGCAATATGGAAATGATGCAGTTCCACCCGACTTGCCTCTACAATCTTGACGTCAAGAACTTCCTGATCACCGAGGCCGTGCGCGGTGAGGGTGGGCACTTGCTCAACCCCAAGACCGGGCACCGCTATATGCCCGATTACGACGAGCGCGCCGAACTGGCCCCGCGCGATATCGTCGCGCGTGCCAACGACGCTGAAATCAAGCGCGACGGGCTCGATTTCGTGCATCTGGATATCAGTCACAAGCCGCCCGAATTCGTGCGCGAGCACTTCCCCAACATCTACGAAAAGCTGCTCGGGCTGGGCATCGACATGACCAAGCAGCCGATCCCGGTGGTCCCCGCGCAGCATTACACCTGCGGCGGGATCATGATCGATCTGGCCGGGCGGACCGATCTGCCCGGGCTCTACGCAGCGGGCGAATGCACCGAATCTGGCCTGCACGGAGCCAACCGCCTGGCCTCCAACTCGCTGCTCGAATGCTTCGTGTTTGGCGAGGCGGCGGCGGCGGATATTCTGGCGCAGTGGGATAGCTTTGCCGCGCCGCCGCCAGTCTTGCCTTGGGATGAAAGCCGGGTCACCAATTCGGATGAAGAGGTGATCATCAAGCAGAACTGGACCGAGATCCGCCGGTTCATGTGGAACTATGTCGGGATCGTGCGGACCACCCGGCGGCTCGAGCGTGCGGCGCACCGGATCCAGATGCTGTTTGGCGAGATCGAGGATTACTACGGCCACTTCCGCGTCTCGACCGATCTGATCGAACTGCGCAACCTGCTGCAATGCGCCGATCTGATCGTCCGCTCGGCGCTCGCCCGGCATGAAAGCCGCGGGCTGCATTACACGCTCGATTACCCCAAGATGCTGCCGGAGGCGCGAGATACGGTGTTAGTGCCGTGAAAATGCAGCGGACAGCACTGCCAGCGGCTATTTGCGGCGGAAAGCAAAAAATTTGGATCTAAAGCTCACGCCGAAAGGCAATACAAATTATGCGGAATTTATTCGGATATATTTTTCTGTGTTTCCTTTCTGTAAGTCTAATGGGATGTGATGCATCGATGAATTCAAATGACAGAAATGGCTGCCGGTATGTAAAACCGATATCAGATAAATCAATCGGCCCTCGCATCGATGGAAAAATCCAAAGGCGATTTTTTTCAGTTCATGATTCAAAGACTAGTATGCGGGTTTACTTGCCATACGCTCAGTATTTTTCGATAAATAATAATTCCACGGATATTTATAAGATATTCAACAAAATTAACGACAAATCATACATTGTTGGCGTTGCACGCGGCCAAGCTCCTGGTTGGCTGGGGACTACAATTCCTACAAGGGACGTTTTTTTAATAAGTGAATCTGGATATTTCCCATTTCGAGATGCAATAACTCATAATGACATACCTGTAGACAGAATAGTAGAAATGATTAGATTATTGGAATCTGAAAATGAAAAAAATAGTCGAATGTATTTTGACTGCAGGGAATTTTACAGCAAGAATTATGGTGATTTGCAGAGCCAAAGGGACGCTCTTGCATTCATAAACAAAGACTTTGAAATAAACCCTATGAAATTTGAAGGCGTAAAACTGTATTATCCTGAGGCAGGGCGGGCAAAATATGATGAGGAAAATGGCATTTCGACTGATGAATTAGGCCGGACATTTGAAGCGAAGGCCGTGCGTTGGTCGACTGCCTATGATGCGAGAAATGGCGTTTATAGCTGGATCAAAGGCATCTTGCATGATCCGGTCACCGATTCCGACCTGGAAATTCACCTCATGGCTCTGGACGGTTATAAGCCAGGCTATGGAAAAACTCGTGCCGTCCTCATTGGCAGCCAACTTCCTGTAGCGGTCCATGGGGAATTGCCGGGTGAGCCGGGTACAGTTCGGAACCCAGAGGTTTCGGGTCGCGAAATTGCTGATCTCATCAATGCTTCGATACCGATCGCTGGTCCTCATGTCGGCCAGATGATCGTTATGGACGGACGCGGGTTGCCCCATTGGCGCTATTGGCACTAAGGTCGGTCCGACCTGATCGAACTGCGCAACCTGCTGCAATGCGCCGATCTGATCGTCCGTTCGGTGCTTGCCCGGCATGAAAGCCGCGGGCTGCATTACACGCTCGACTATCCCAAGACACTGGCGGTGGCGAAGGATACGGTGCTGGTGCCGTAATCGCGGCGGCGCTGTCACAGCGCTGTCATGGCAAGCTGGCCTTTCGCTAACGGATCAGGAACAAGTGCCCGGCAGGGCGGTTATCGGCGGTGGGCCGTTGCAACAAGCGTGAAGGGATCTTCGATGACCGGGCAACCGGCCGATAGCGACAAGGCGGTCGACAAGATCAAGCGGCGGCGCGCCGGACCAGCCACGGTTGAACGTGCGCTGGCTGATCAGCGCACGATGGCGGCCTCGGCCGCGCAGCGCGCTGCGCTCGATACGCTCGGCCAGTCTGGTGATCCTGCGGCGAGCGAGGCGATTGCCGCGCTGCTGGCGGTGGCCGCGCCCGACGATGCCGAGCAAATGCGCGCGCACCTGGGCTTGCCCAAGCCGGCCGGGCATCCGCGCCAGACCACCGACGAGCTGGCCGATGATTGGCAGAGCGGCGGTTACCCGTACAAATACCGGATGCTGCGCAAGGATTATGAGCGGCAGAAGTTTCAGCTGCAGACCGAATTGCTCAAGCTGCAATCGTGGGTCAAGGAAGATCGCCAGCGGGTGATCATCCTGTTCGAAGGCCGCGATGCGGCGGGCAAGGGCGGCGCGATCAAGCGCTTCATGGAACACCTCAACCCGCGCGGCGCGCGTGTGGTCGCGCTTGAAAAGCCGAGCGAGGTCGAGCGCGGGCAATGGTCTTTCCAGCGCTACACCGAACATTTGCCGACCACCGGCGAGATCGTGCTGTTCGATCGCAGCTGGTATAACCGCGCCGGGGTCGAGCGGGTGATGGGGTTCTGCTCGGAGGCCGAGTACGAGGAATTCCTTCATCAGGCGCCCGAGTTCGAACGCAATCTGGTGCGCAGCGGAATCCACCTGTTCAAGTTCTGGTTCTCGGTCAGCCGCGAAGAACAGCGCCGCCGCTTTACCGAGCGCAAGGTCCACCCGCTCAAGCAGTGGAAGCTCTCGCCGATCGATCTGGCCAGCCTCGACAAGTGGGATGACTATACGAAGGGCAAGGAAGCGATGTTCGCCGCGACCGATACCGCCGACAGCCCGTGGACCGTGATCAAGAGCGACGACAAGAAACGTGCGCGGCTGAACGCGATGCGGTTCGTGCTGAATGCGCTGCCTTACAAGGACAAGGACCCCGAGCGGGTCGGCGAGGTCGATGCGCGGATTGTCGGCCCGGCCAGCCTGATCCACGAACGCGGCGAAAAGGGCTGATCTAAAGCCTTGCACCAATCCAAAATCCGCTCAGCCTGAGCCTGTCGAAGGCCCATCGTGCGCAGCCGCCTTACCGTAATTGGCGGGTGCTTCGACAAGCTCAGCATGAGCGGGTTTTATAGGTCTTTTCAGGTGCCGCCCTTGCGCAACCGCCCGTTCCAGTTAGGTAGCTTCCCGCAACGCAAAACGGGGAGCGAGCATGCCGCAGATTACCGCCAACGGAATCCAGCTTGAATACGAAGTGTTTGGCGACAAGGCCAATCCGCCGCTGCTGCTGGTGATGGGGCTGGGCGCGCAGCTGACGCTGTGGCCGCTCGAACTGATCGATGCGCTGGTGGCGCGCGGTTACTACGTGATCCGTTATGACAACCGCGATATCGGGCTGAGCCAGAAATTCGCCAAGGGCGGCGTGCCCAACCTCAAACGCGTCGGCCTGATGCGGCTGATCGGCCTGCGCGCCAAGCTGCCGTACCGGCTGAGCGACATGGCCGATGATGCCGCCGCGCTGCTCGATGCGCTGGGCATCGCCAAAGCCCACGTCGTCGGTGCCTCGATGGGCGGGATGATCGTCCAGTTGCTCGCAATCAACCACCCGGACAAGCTGCTCAGCGCCACCTCGGTGATGTCGACCACCGGCAACCGCCGTCTGCCCCCGCCGCAGCCCGCCGCGATGCAGGCGCTGCTGTCGCGCCCCCCGGTTGGCGCCAGCCTGGACGAGGTCATCCCCTTTGGCATCACCATTTCGCGCGCGATCGGTAGCCCGGCCTACCCGGTCCCCGAAGACCGCCTGCGCGAGCGGATCGCGCGCGATTACCAGCGCAGCTTCTATCCCGAGGGCCCGGCGCGGCAGATCGCGGCGATCATCGACGATGGTGACCGGCGCAAGCGGCTGGCCACGGTCACCACCAAGACACTGGTGATCCACGGGATCGACGATCCGCTGGTCCCGGTCGAAGGCGGGCGCGAAACCGCCGCGAGCATTCCCGGGGCCAAACTGCTCGAGATTCCGGGCATGGGCCACGACCTGCCGCTCGAACTGGTCGAGCAGATCTCTGACGCGATTGCGGCGCACGCCAGGTAGGGACTTGCGCGGCCCATTGTGCGCGCGGCGGGAACGGGGCAGGATGCGGCCATGAACAAGTTCCTCCCGCTCGCCGCGCTGGCCTTGCTGACGCAATTTTCCGCCGCTCCCGCCGTCCTCGCGCAGGCCTCTGCGGCGCAAGCGGCGGGCAAGGTCAAACCCTCGCCGCTCGCCCCCAGCGAACTGGTCGCCGCCGCGCCAACCAAGGACTGGACCGCGATTCCGGCGTCGGACCTGCTGGTGATGGACCTCGCCCCCGACGCCAAGGGCCACCCGCGCCGCGTGGTAATCCAGCTGATGCCGCCGCCGTTTTCGCAAGGCTGGATCGGCAACGTGCGCAAGCTGGCGGCCGCGCACTGGTGGGACAGGCTGAGCATCAACCGGGTGCAGGACAATTACGTGGTCCAGTGGGGCGATGCCAATGCCGACGACAAAGTGAAAGCGAAGGCGTTGCCAGCTGGGTTGGCGACGATGCCGGAGAGTGGGTATGTGACCTCGCTGGACCAAGTGCGTTCAACAATACGTCAACGTCAGAAGGCGACTTTCATCGCGAGTTCGATTCAAGATTTCAAAGCACAACACCCCAAAGCGAAGCCAAAGCATCTCGAGGCAGCTGCCGCGCAAGCGGCCGCAGCGTTTGATGGGAGCTTTGAGGTTTATCAACCCCGGATGGAAGTTGCTGACTTGATCGGCAAGCAAGCTGGGTTTGTGGAAGGTTGGTCGGTTGCGGCAGACGAGCCGGCGATCTGGCCCGTCCACTGCTACGGCATGGTCGGAGTCGGGCGCGACTTGTCGCCCAACACCGGCTCCGGCGCCGAACTCTACGTCGTGATCGGCCATGCCCCGCGACATCTGGATCGCAACATCGCCCTCGTGGGCCGGGTGATCGAGGGGATCGAGTTCCTCTCCAGTCTGCCGCGCGGGCATGGCGCGCTGGGGTTCTACGATCTGGCGCAGGGCGACGAGCGGGTTACGATCACCGCGATCCGCCCCGGCACTGAAGTGAAGGACCTGCCGTCTTACGAATACCTCTCCACCGACAGCGCCAGCTTCGCAGCCTACGCCGACGCCCGCGCCAACCGCCGCGATCCGTTCTTCATCCGGCCCGCCGGCGGCGCGGACATCTGCAACATCCCGGTCCCGGTGCGGCGCGTCAAAGCTTGACCGAGCGCATCACCCACACCGGCCCCTTATGGCGCTGGACCACACCGAGCGCTCCCGCCGCGTGGCACTTCGTGACCATAGCAGGCGAGGCCGGCGAGGCGTTGTCGGGCACCGCGATCATGCGCCGGATGGAGGGCAATTCGCGCGGGTTCGGCTCGCTCAAGATTGTCGCCACGATTGGCGAAAGCACGTTCAAAACCTCGGTCTTTCCCAGCAAGGAGACCGGCTGGCTGCTGCCGGTCAAGGCCAGCGTGCGCAATGCGGAAGGGCTGGCTGAGGGCGATGCCGTGACGGTGCAGTTGGAGATCTAGACCTGCATCAGCTCGATCCGGTTGCCGAACGGATCGCTGACGAAGCAGCGCGCGCGGCCGTCGGCGGGATCGTCCGCGACAACCGCAACCCCCGCAGCGGCCAACTTGGCAACCATCGCAGCCAGTTCATCGACCAGCAGTGCCGGGTGCGCCTTCTTCGCAGCGCGAAAATCGGCCTCCACCCCCAGGTGCAGCTTCACCCCCGGTGCTTCAAACCAGCACCCGCCGCGCGCCGCCAGCTCGAGCGGTTTGGCGCGTTCGGGCAGGCCGAGCAGACCGGTGTAGAATGCCCGTGCAGCATCCTCTTCGCCGGCCGGCATGGCCAATTGGACGTGCTCAATGGCAACGATCCGGGGCACTAAATCCGCTCCGCCTCGGCCACCGCATCGCTCGCCCGCAAGGCCGAGATGATTCGCGTCAGATGCGCCAGATCGGCCACTTCTAGATCGATCTCGTAAGTCCCGAACAGTTCATCCCGCCCGGTGTTTTCCAGGTGGATGATGTTGGCGCGGTTGCCGCCGAAGATCCCGGCGGCCTCGGCGAGCGTGCCCGGGCGGTTGTACAGCACTGCCCGCAATCGCCCGACCGCGCCAGTGGTCCGCTCGCCCCATGACAGGTCGAGCCAGTCGGCATCGACCCCGCTGGCGAGCTTGAGACAATCGATCGAATGGACTTCCACCCCGGTCCCCGGCAGGCGGATCCCGACGATCCGGTCGCCCGGCACCGGATGGCAGCATTGCCCTAGGTGAAATGCCATGCCGGCGGTCAGCCCGCGGATCGAGATGGCGCGGCCCTGCTTGGCCCAGTTGTCGGGCTCGGCCAGCCCCTTGGTGCTGCCCGGCACCAGCGCTTCCATTACCGCGCGGTCTTCCAGCTTGGCAGTGCCGATCGCCACCATCAGGTCTTCTTCGGAAGTCAGCCCCAGCCGCTTGGCCGCATCCTTGACCGCTTTCTTGCCGATCTTGGAAGGCAGCCGCTCGGCGATCTGATCGAACAGTTTGCGCCCGATCATCGCCACTTCCTGCCGCTCCTTGGCGCGCACCGCGCGGCGGATCGCGGCGCGGGCCTTGCCGGTGACGACGAACCCCAGCCAGGCCAACTGCGGGCTGGCGTTGCGGCTCTTGATAATCTCGACCACGTCGCCGTTGTTCAGCGTGGTGCGCAGCGGCATGTGCCGCCCGTTGATCTTGGCCCCAACCGCAAAACTGCCCAGATCCGAATGGACCGCATAGGCCAGATCCACCGGGGTTGAGCCCTTGGGCAGCTGGAACAATTGCCCTTTGGGGGTGAAGGCGAAAATCCGATCCTGATAGATCGCCAACTTGGTATGCTCGAGCAGTTCCTCGGCATCGTGGCTGGCATCGACGATTTCGATCAGATCGCGCAGCCAGCCGACCTGCCCATCGGGCGTGGCTCCGCCCTGTTTGTAGGCCCAGTGCGCGGCCAGCCCGAATTCGTTGGTGCGGTGCATTTCCTGGGTGCGGATCTGCACTTCCATCCGCATCGAATTTTCAAAAATCAGCGCGGTGTGCAGGCTGCGGTAACCGTTCGACTTGGGGGTCGAGATGTAATCCTTGAACCGCCCGGGGATCATCTGCCAGGTCGAATGGAGGATCCCCAGCGCGCGGTAGCAATCGGCCTCATTATCGGTCAGCACGCGGAAGGCCATGATATCGGTGATCTGTTCGAACGACACGTGCCGCTCAGCCATCTTCTTCCAGATCGAGAACGGGTGCTTTTCGCGCCCCGAAACTTCGACCTTCAGCCCGGCCTCAGCCAGCGCCTGCTTGATCCCCAGCGCGATCGCATCGACTTGCCCGCCTTCGCTTGAGCGGATCTGCGCCAGCCGTCCGGTGATGATCCCGTAGCCTTCGGGCTCCAGCTGCTCGAACGCCAGCAGCTGCATCTCACGCATGTATTCGTACATCCCCACGCGCTCGGCCAGCGGGGCATAGATATCCATCGTTTCACGCGCGATCCGGCGGCGTTTGTCAGCGCTGCGGATGAAGTGCAGCGTGCGCATATTGTGCAACCGGTCGGCCAGTTTGACCAGCAGTACGCGGATGTCCTCGCTCATCGCCAGGAAGAACTTGCGCAGGTTTTCCGCCGCGCGCTCGGTCTCACCCATCGCTTCGATCTTCGAAAGCTTGGTTACTCCGTCAACCAGCCGGGCCACTTCGGGGCCGAACAACCGCTCGATCTCCTCGACCGTTGCCAACGTGTCCTCGACCGTATCGTGGAGCAGCGCGGTGACGATGGTTTCCTGATCGAGCTTGAGCTCGGTCATCAGCCCGGCCACCTCGACCGGGTGGCTGAAATAGGGATCGCCGCTGGCGCGCTTTTGAGTGCCGTGTTTCTGCACGGTGTAGACATAGGCCCGGTTCAGCATCGCCTCATCCGCATCGGGATCGTAGGCGAGCACCCGCTCAACAAGTTCATATTGGCGCAGCATTGCGGGCAGTGTGGCGGGAGAGGGGGGCGCAGGGCAAGGGACTTCGCATCCACCGGGCATTTTAATCGCTGCGTCGATGCCGTCAGTCAGGTCACCGCTACCCTCACAGGAAGAGCTCAAATGCAGCGAACACATCGTGCAGTCCGGCGGGCTGGGTGTTCGCACGCAGGGCCTTCAGTGCAGCAGCGGTATCGAGGGTAAAATCCGACACCCCTTGCTCGGTCCGGCAGCGCTGGCCGCCCAGCGAGCGCACGAGACTGGCCGCAGCGTGGTTTTCGGCCAGGATCTGGACCTCCATCGCGGCGATCCCTTCCACCCGGCAATGCACCAGCAAGACCGCAGTCAGCATCCGGGCGAGCCCTTGGCCGTGGAAATCATCGAGAATGCCGACCGCAAATTCGGCGGTGCTGGTGTGCTCGTCGCCGCGCACGGCGTGGACCGCGCCGATCGCCAGATGATCGGGATCGTCGGTCAGGATGGCGCCCCAGGCGAGGTGTCGGTGGCCATCGACCGCGACCAGCTTGGTGATGACCTGATCGGGCAGCGCGGGTGCGCCTGAGAAAAACCGCAGGTAGCGCGATTGGTTCGACAATTGCTCGATCCCGCTGCGCATCCGCGGCTCATCGTCCGGGCGCACCGCGCGGATACAAACCCTGCGGCCGCCTTCCAGCCGGGTGTGGACGATGAGTTTGCTGATCGGGTCGGGCGTTGCTGGTGCAGTCATGGCGTTGCGGCGCAGTGTGGCGGGAGATGGGCAAAGGGCAAGCGACTTGCACACTATGGGGCGGTTTTTCTGCCGTGACCTTCGGTGCCTTGCGTCTTTGCCTGCAGCGCCCGCTTGGCCGCGCGGTCAAGCCGGGCCAGCAGCGCGAGCAGCGCGGAATTGTCGTGTTTCTGCACCACGCCGAGAAATTGCCCGCGCCGCAGCACCGGGCGCCATTTGCCTTGCTCCAGCCGCGTGGCCAGACCGGGCAGTGTGACCTTAGGTTTGGGCCCGTGGATGCCCAGCGCCACATCCCACGCGGCGGCAAAGCTTTCTGCCCCCGGTCTTGTGCGCAGCTGATAAGCCCCCTCGCGCGCCATGCCGACCGCCTGCGCAGCGGCGCTGACCGAGCAGGTAACGGCAAGGTGGCCCAGAAACTCGGCCTGCCGCAGCGGGGTCCAGCCATCATGGCGGCTACGCACGGGGACAGGATGGAACGCCGGAACGCGCACCGGCGGGCGGGGGAGCGGATAAGTCTTCATCGCCGAGCTTAAGGCAGATTTGGGCAGTGTAGGAAAGGGCTTGGCGGGGGACAGAAGGAGTGTGACCTCCTGCCGCGCGGGCAGTTGTTCAATTACAGTTCGAATTCGAACACTGTTCGATACCCGCTCACCGTCATCATACTCTCAATCGATCCATTCAATTGACGCACCGAAGCTTTGATTATCGCCAGCCCCAATCCGACTCGCTTCGCACGGCTATCGGGTATTGCTGGTGAACTGCCGTCGTCCTGCACGGTTATACGATAGCGGCCCTCGCTTGCCAGTTCGCCGGTCATTGCAATGGCTCCGCGGGCAGTGAGGAACGAATGCTTGATCGCGTTGGCTACCAGTTCGTTGATGATTGTGCCGACGATGGCACCGGATTTCGGATTGATTTGTGCAGGCTGAAACTGCCCCGTCAGGCAAACCGTCGCAGGGGCAATGGAAACCAGCAGTTCTGTAACGCGGTCGAGATAGGGGGCGAGCGCCAGGGCGCTTTCGCCCCGGACGCTGGAAAGGTGACCGTGCAGCTCCGCGACCATATTGATCTGCTGTTCGACCCCCCGCAAAACTTCAGTAGCTTCTTCACTGGTGGAAACGGCACGTTCGAGCGAGACATAGGACCCGATTGATTGCAGCGAATTCTTGACCCTGTGATCAATTTCGCCGCGCAAGATGCGTTCGTATCTCAGAGTTTCGCGAAGGTTCAATTGGGCTACGACCTGATCGGCCAGAACCATCAGGCTGCGCCGCTGCAGCGCGGTCAGCTTTCTGGGCTTCATGTCGAGCACACATAAAGTCCCGATCGGGTCGCCGTTGGACCCGCGCAGTTGCATTCCAGCGTAGAACCTTACGAATGGCGCGCCGAGGCACGCCGGGTTGTCGGACATTCGGGGATCGGCGAGGAGGTCGGGAATTTCGACGAAGCCATCTTCGAGCAACGCGTGCGCACAAATCGACATTTCCAGCGGAATGGTTTGAATACCCACACCGACCTCGGCCTTCGACCATTGCCGCACATCGTCGATGAAATTAATCTGCGCGGCCGGCGCTTCGCACAATTCTGCCGCCAGTTCCACGATTGCGTCGAAATCGGCTTCTCTGCGTGTATCGAGTATCGCATAGCGCCTGAGTTGCGCCAGACGCGAATGCTCGCGCGGGTGCAGTTCGGCCTTCATCGGCTCGCCTGCGCAATGGCAGTGTTGCAGTATTTCATTGCTTTGAACTCGTTTCGGTATGTCGGTCTATAGGCATTTTCAGCAAAGGCAATTGCTCGGGCAGGACTCTGAAATGGGGCGATAGGACGGTCAACATAAACTGCATGTACCGCAGACAGCCATCAAGCACCTGGTCAGGCCGAGTTCTGCTTTTCAGCTCCACACCGCTTCGGGCGGCAGGCTCATCAGGATCGCATCGACATTGCCGCCGGTCTTGAGACCGAACAAGGTGCCGCGATCGTAAACCAGGTTGAATTCTGCGTAGCGCCCGCGCCATTCAAGTTGAGTCTGCTTGTCAGCTGGTGTGAACGGCGTGTCCATCCGGCGGCGGACCAGCTGCGGATAGACGTCCAGAAATGCCTCGCCGACAGCGCGGGTGAAGGCGAAGTTCGCGGCGAACTTGGCGTCATCGGTGCAATCGAGATGATCGTAAAAAATCCCGCCGACGCCGCGGTGGACCTGGCGGTGGGGGATGTAGAAATAGTCATCGGCCCAGGCCTTGAAGCGCGGATAATAGGCTGGATCGTGCGCATCGCAGGCGGCTTGGAAGGCTTCGTGGAACTGCGCGGTATCTTCGGCATACGGGATCGGCGGATTGAGATCGCCGCCGCCGCCGAACCACGCCTTGCTGGTCACCAGGAACCGCGTGTTCATGTGCACAGCGGGGACATGCGGGTTGGCCATATGCGCGACGAGACTGATCCCGGTGGCGGTGAAGCCGGGATTGTCGGCGCTGGCGCCGTTGATGCTCGCCGCAAAATCGGGCGCAAAAGTGCCGTGGACGGTTGAGACGTTGACCCCGACTTTTTCGAACACCTGCCCCTTCATCACCGCGCGGGTGCCGCCGCCGGGATCGGGATTGCCCGCTTCCTCGCGGTTCCACTTCAGGAAATCGAACTTCGCCGCGCTGCCGGCCTCGGCTTCGATCGCTTCGAATTGGGCGCAGATGCGGCGCTGCAGGCTCTCAAACCAGTCGCGCGCTTGCTGGGTTTGCGGGGTCCAGTCAGTCATGAAGCGCCCTTGCCAAGCAATCGGGCTTGCGGCAAGGAAAAGCCATGGTTCCCTTTTCGTTCGCAGGTGAAGAATTGGCGCTGGTGGGCGCCCGCGCGCTCTATTGGCCGCGTGAGCAGGCCTTGCTGGTGGCCGACCTGCACCTGGAAAAGGCCAGTTTCTACGCGCGCTTCGGGCAGATGCTGCCGCCCTATGACAGCCGCGAAACGCTCGAGCGGGTGGCCCTGGCGATCCGTGAGAGCGGCGCGCGGCGGGTGTTCTGCCTTGGTGACAATTTCCACGACCAAGGCGGTGCGGCGCGGCTCGAGCCGCATGCTGCGGGGATGCTCGATGCGCTGACCCGCGCGACCGACTGGGTCTGGGTCGCGGGCAATCACGACCTTGGTGCGGTGCCCAGCGGGACGGCGGTGGACGAGCTGGAGCTGGGCGCGCTGGTGCTGCGGCATGAGGCCAAGGCGGGTGAGACGCGGTCCGAGCTATCGGGGCACTATCACCCCAAGCTGCGGGTGCGGGCGCGGGGCCGCTCGATCAGCCGGCCCTGCGCGGTGCGCAGCGAACGCAAGCTGATCCTGCCCGCGTTCGGCACGCTGACCGGCGGGCTCGACGCCAGCGACCCCGCGATTATGAAAGCGATGCAGCCCGCCCGCGCAGTCGATGCGCTGCTGGGGGTGCAGGGGAAGCTGGTGCAGTTCCCGCTTTACCGCGCTTCGCTCTAAATCTCCCCACTTCCCCAAACGCGCGAATCCCTATAAGGGGCGCGCTACCTATCGAAACAACAGGAGACACTACTATAGCACCCCCACCCCGGCGCATGATGACGCCCCCCGTAAAGAGCGGGCCGCGCTACAACAATATGATCACGTCTGACAAAGTCCGCGTCATTGACGAAGCCGGCGAAAACATCGGCGTGATGTACACCAAGGAAGCGATCGAACAGGCCGCCGGAGTTGGCCTCGATCTGGTTGAGGTTTCTCCCAACGCCGATCCGCCGGTGTGCAAATTCCTTGATGTCGGCAAGTTCCGCTATGAGGCCCAGAAAAAGGCCAACATCGCGCGCAAGAGCCAGAAGACGCAGGAAATCAAAGAGATCAAGATGCGTCCCAACATCGACGATCATGACTATGACACCAAGATGCGCGCGATGAACAAGTTCATCGGCGAAGGTGACAAGGTCAAGGTCACGCTGCGGTTTCGTGGGCGCGAGCTATCGCACCAGCAGCTTGGCATGAACCTGCTCAAGCGGGTTCAGGAAGACATCGCCGAAGTGGCCAAGATCGAGGCCTATCCTCGCATGGAAGGCCGCCAGATGCTGATGGTGCTGTCGCCCAAATAAGTTTGCGAGTTACCCCGCGCGGCCGGTCAGGCCGCTGCGGGGACTTCGCGCTTCATCAACACTGTCAGCACGGCCGCCGCGATCAGCAGCGCTGGAACGTCGCCAATCAGGTGGCCCTGATGCATCGGGGTGCGGACCGCTTCGTAAGCCATGACCAGCGCGTGGATCACGCTGGACCAAACCGTGAACCAGATCAGCGAAGCATTCGCAGCAGGATTGCTGGCGGCGCGGATCAGGAACACGCCGAGTGTGAAATAGACCCCGACGATCATCAGGAAATAGTCGTTGGTGGCAGGGCTGCCCTCGTGCCAGGCCCAGCCCGCCGGCCAGACGATCGACAGCCCATAGATCAAACAGAACACCGCGCCGAACGCGCGCAGCGCCAAGGGTAGCAATTTGGTGGAACCAGTCATGTTTCACTCTCCCGCCTAGAGGTGGTGTGCGCGGCCCAGGCCCACCCTAGCAGCAAGACTTGCCACTCGCCAAGGCCTGCAAAACTGGTTACAGGCGCAACCATCATGACAGACAGCACCCCCACTCCGCCGCGCAAGCCCAAGGCCGCGCTCACCGCAATCGGTAACCGGCAATTGAGCCCGGCGACCCTGATGATGGGCCATGGCTACGATCCGGTGCTGTCCGAAGGCAGCCTGAAGGCGCCGATCTTCCTGACCAGCACCTTTGCCTTCGCCAATGCCGCCGAAGGCAAACACTTCTTCATGGGGATCACCGGCAAGCGCCCCGGTGGCAGCGAGGGTCTGGTCTATTCGCGCTTCAACGGGCCCAACCAGCAGATCCTCGAAGGCCGCTTGTCGTTGTGGGACGGGGCGGAAGAAAGCCTCGTGTTCTCGAGCGGGATGACCGCGATCTGCGTGCTGTTCCTGACCTTTTGCTCGGCTGGCGACGTGATCGTCCATTCAGGCCCGCTTTACGCCGCGAGCGAAGGCTTCGTCGCCAAGACGCTGAGCCGGTTCGGGGTGACCTATCTCGATTTTCCGGCTGGGGCGACTCGCGAAGAGATCGAACAAGTGCTGATCCGCGCCAAGGCGCAGGCCGACGGCCAAGGCGGCAAAGTGGCGATGGTCTACCTCGAAAGCCCGGCCAACCCGACCAATGCGTTGGTCGATGTCGAGGCGGTTACGGCGGCGCGCGATGCGGTGCTGGGCACCGATTGCCCAATCGCGATCGATAACACGTTCCTGGGCCCATTGTGGCAGCGCCCGCTCGATCAGGGCGCGGATATCGTGGTCTATTCGCTGACCAAATATGTCGGCGGACATTCGGATCTGGTCGCGGGCAGCATCGGCGGAGCCAAGCGCTGGATCGATCCGGTGCGGATGCTGCGCAACACGATGGGCGGGATCCTCGATCCGCACACCGCGTGGATGCTGATGCGCAGCCTCGAGACGGTCGAACTGCGGATGAGCCGCGCGGGCGAGAACGCTGCCAAGGTCTGCGCCTACCTCAAAGGTCATCCCAAGGTCGAAGCGCTGGGCTACCTCGGCGACATATCGGACCCGCGCCAGCAGGACATCTTCGATCGCCATTGCAGCGGCGCGGGCAGCACTTTCTCGCTCTATATCAAGGGCGGTGAGGCTGAGGCATTCCGGTTCCTTGACACGCTCAAGATCGCCAAGCTGGCGGTCAGCCTCGGCGGCACCGAAACGCTGGCCAGCCTGCCTGCGGCGATGACGCACCTGTCAGTGCCGGACGAGCGCAAGGCCATGCTGGGGATTACCGACAACCTGGTGCGGATCAGCATCGGCATCGAAGACGCCGACGATCTGATCGCCGACTTCGAACAGGCGCTGGCAGCGGTTTGATTTCAACGCCTTGGTGTGCAATCAAGTGCCTGTGATCAAAGCAAGGAAGATACGCAGCGTCGTTGCGGTGTTAGCCATTCTGGAATTGGCAGTACCTTCGGCCCGCGCCCGGTCGGATCGCTGGCAAGTTCCTGTTGCGTCTGAGGATCGGGCCGCGCTCGACGCCGCCACGGAAGTGCTTTGCGGAAAGCAAGTCGCGTTGCTGGGCGAAGCTGCGCATGGCAACGGGCATAGCGATACATTCAAATCTGCGCTGGTCGAACGGTTGATTGAGCGCTGCGGATACCGTGCGGTATTGTTCGAATCGAGCTTTTATGAATTCGTCCCACTTTGGAGGGCAAAACGTGAGGGCCGCGCGGTCACTTCGGCAATGCTCGCGAACGCAGTTGGCGGAATCTGGAAGTTTGATCGCGAATTCCAACCACTGCTTGCTTACCTCGCCCGGAGGACAAACCGGGACATTTTTGTTGGCGGAATTGATTTTCAGCTGGGCGGACTTGACCAGGATTACACTAATGACGGGATGATCGCGGAACTGATCGACGGGATTGAGCCGAGCCAAGCGGCAGCCTGCAAGGAACTGGTCAAAGCGCGGACTTACCGCGGCCTTACGGCCGATCAAAAGCAGCAAGCTGAGGCATGCTTGGCCGCGATTGGGCGCAGTGCCCGCAGAGTCGGCGAGCAGGCCAAGGAGCAGGCAATGATGCTCGAAAACCTCTCTGCCATATTCGCCTCCGGGTACGATAAAGGGGCAGGCCAGTTTATCGCAGCCCGTGACCGGCAGATGTTCGAAAACCTGCAAATGTTGCGTGCCCGGATGCCGCGCAACACCAAGATAATCGTATGGACCGCCAATGCTCACGCAGCGAACGGCGCTGATGAAGAATCGGGTTTTGCCGGTATCCGCAATCTGGGAAGTTACGTGTCCGAAAGATTCGGAAATCGCAGTTATGCTTTGGGCTTAACCGCATACACTGGGAGTCAGCGCTGGGGCCGCGAAGTGAAGCCATTCGTTAATGCACCTGTCGGCTCGCTTGAATTCCAAATTTTCAATAACGCCGCCCCGGGATCAGTTTTTCTCGGACAAACGGCCCTGCGAAAGCTGGGCCCAATCATGGCTGCACCCTTCGGTCACAAATACCGCCAAGCCCGGTGGTGGGAGCGCTTTGGCGGCATTGTCGTGTTCAGGGAAGATCGCGCAGCCTTCAACTCGCGCTATGGCAACTAATCAAGCTACTTGTGAAATGCGGTTCAGTTTGATGCTTGCGAAATTCGGCCAACCTGTGTTGAGGATCACGGCATGAGCCATGATCAAAGCGATAAGCTGCAAGCCGAAACCCGCCCGCCGCATCCCTCGCGGATGGCGCTGGTCACTGAAGGGGAGTGGGCCGGGTGGTCGCATTTTGAGCCGGCCGACCGGTTCGAGGATCACACCGGGCCGTTTTACTGCAAGCCCGATAGTGCGGGGCCGGATGCAGGGGTCGTCTGTGGGTTCGTGCCAGAGGCCAAGAACTGCAACGCCGGGGGCAGTGTCCACGGCGGCGCGGTGATGACCTTTGCCGACTATGCACTGTTCATGATCGCGGGCGGAATGGATGCCTCGGTGCACGGGGTGACAGTTACCTGCAACGTCGAATTCGTCGATGGGGCCGAGCCGGGCAAACTGCTGACCGCGCGCGGCGAAGTGGTCCGGGCCGGGTTCTCGATGGTGTTCGTGCGGGGGATGATCTGCGACGGTGAGCGGCCGGTGACGATGTTCTCAGGCACCCTCAAAAAGGTGCGGGTGCCGGTTAGTCTGGCCTAACCCTTCCATTCGCGGCGTTCTTCGCCAGCGCGCAGCACTTCATAGGCCAGTTGCAGCGCCTGAAAGGCCTTCGCCGCGTCAGCGTCGCCGGGGCGCACATCGGGGTGGACTTCCTTGGCCTTGCTGCGCCAGGCCTTCTTGACCTCTTCGAAATCGGCATCGGTTTCCAGCCCGAGCAAATCGAGCGCGCGCAATTCGTCTCGGCTGCGGGTGCCGTCGCCCGAGGTGGCCCAGCCATAGTGGGCCGATTCGTGGTAGCCTTCGTGCGTCTGCCGCTCGGCCGCTTCGCGTTCGGCGGTTTCTTCGGCATCAAGCCCGGCGAAATAGTCCCAGCCGCGGTTGTATTCGCCCGCGTGGACCACGCAGAACATCCAGCGATCGGGGTTGTTGGGGCTTTTGGGCGCCGGGCAAGTGCCCGCATCGGTGCAGCCGTGGCGGTCGCACAAGCGCACCTGCACCGCCTCACGGCTACCGCCATATCCGCCCCACCGGGGGAAACCCCAGCTATCCTGTCTGCGTGCACCAACCATACCTTTGCGGCGTTACGCGCAAGGCGGGCCAACACGCAAGCACCATGAAGGGGCAGGTTAACCGCGCTTGCCTAAAGCCGGGATCAGTCCTATATTGCAACTGACGATGCGGAGATCGAAGCGATGAGCAAACAACTGGCCCTAGCGATCAGCTTTTCGGTGCTGGCCACCGTGGGTCTGGCCTTGTTCGCGGTTGATCCGGTCAATGGCGTTAGCGCAATCGGCGGCCACAGCGTGATCAGCGTCGAAGCGTCTCCGCTGCCCGCGCTCAGCCAGCTGCTGCCAAGTTTGTATTAGAATTTGAGGGTGGGCGGGAAACCTGAACAGGCTTTCCGCCCCCGATCAATCAACCGTAATCGTTACCGCGCGGCGGTTCTTGGCCCACGATTCCTCGTCAGAGCCCAGCGCGACCGGCTGTTCCTTGCCTTGGGTTACCGTTGTAATCCGCGCCGGATCGACTCCCAGGCTGACCAGATAGTTCTTGGCCGCATTGGCGCGGCGCTCGCCCAGCGCCAGGTTGTATTCGCGGGTGCCGCGTTCATCGCAGTGGCCTTCGATGGTGATGCGCTTTTGCGGGTATTTCGCCAGCCACGCGGCCTGCGCCGCCAGTGCAGTCTGGTCAGTGCTGTCGATGTTATAGCGGTCGGTGTCGAAATAGACCGTATCCTGCCCCATCAGCGACTGGACAAAATCGGCCTGACTGCCCGGGACCACCACGGCCGAACCTTCACCGGTGTCGGTCGAGACGGTCTGGCCCGGATCTGGCGGCAGCGACTTGGGCGCTTTTTTGCCGCAGGCTGAGAGCGCCAGGCTGCCGGCGAGCAGCAGCACACCAAGTGTTTTGCGAGTGTTCATGGGCATCTCCTTTTTCATCATGCTTTGCACTTTGCCCCGGCGAGTCAATCTATCTTAGGGAAGCTTTAGGGGCGAAGCGGTCCCCACGCGGGATCGCTGCCATCAACCGGCGTTTCAAGCTTGCGTTCGTTCTTGCCGGTCAGATCGACCTGCCAGACCCCGGTTTTGCCACTGCCGCGTGCGGTCCGGAAGAACTGGATAACCCGGCCATTGGGAGCCCAGGTCGGCGCTTCATCCTGCCAGTTGTCGGTCAGGTAATGCATGTTGCCGCCGGCCGGATCCATCACCGCGATGCGGAAATTGCCCGCCACATGGGTGAACGCGATCTGATCGCCGCGCGGGCTCCATTCCGGCGTTGCCGCGCGCCCGCCGAAGAAGCTGATGCGGTGCTGGTTCGATCCATCCAGGTTCATCACATAGACCTGCTGGCTGCCCGACCGGTCGCTTTCAAACACGATCTTGCTGCCATCGGGCGAATAGCTGCCGCCGATGTCGATCCCGGGGCTGTCGGTCAGCTTGACCGCGCTGCCGCCGCTTGCGGGCATCTTGTAGATGTCGGTATTGCCGCCGGTGGCCATCGAATAGAGGATCCACTTGCCATCGGGCGACCAGCGCGGCGCGAACAGCGGGTTCTTCGACTGGAGCAGCAAGCGTTGCGAGCTGCTGGCCAGATCGTAGATGTAGATCCGCGGCTGACCGTTGAAATAGGACAGATAGAGGATCTGCGAATAGTCCGGCGAATAGCGCGGGGTCAGCGCGGTGGCTTGGCCCGTCGTCAGATAGCGGTGATTGGCCCCATCCGAATCCATCACCGCCAGCCGTTTCAGCCGGTGATCCTTGGGCCCGGTTTC
>JANNYT010000215.1:0-7175 GCA_031410255.1 Novosphingobium sp.
GTGTAAACGAGATGCTCTACCAACTGAGCTAAGCGCCCCTGTGCAAGGGTGGCGGCGCTATGGTGCGAAATTGCGTGGCGGTCAATCCGGCTAGGGAGATTTGGCCGGCTAAAGCACATTGACCCGGTAGGTGACCGCAAAGCTGTTCGCACTGGCCAGCGATCCGCGCGAGATGTTGATCGTGGTTCCCGCATAACTCGCGCCGACCGGATCGGTCTCATCGGTTCCGGTCGCGTTGTCATCCTCGGCCGTGGCAGCGTTGGCGCAGTCGGTCCCGCTTTGCAGCGATCCCGCCACATAGCTGAGCGTGCCCGGCAAGCTATCGGCCGCCACCAGCGTGCTGGCCGCAGCCGTGCCCGAATTGCTGATCGTGACACAATATTTGAGCTGCGCCCCGGGGATCGACTTGAAGTTTGACCCGTTAACCCCATCCGAGACGATGCTCATCGCCTTGGTCACCCCGATGATCGCGGCATCGACGCTGAAACTTGCCTCATCGATATTCCACCAATTGGCCAGCACCAAAGCGGTCGGCTGACCATTGCGGTGGACCATGCCAGTATTGCTTTGAGTCGAAGTGCTGGCATCCTTGGCATAGGCCCGCACCTTCCACCCGCTCGAACTGCCGCTCGCAATCGGGACGGTATACGTTGGGTTGGCCGCGTCCGAACCGTTGTTGGTCCAGGTCGCGTCGTTCGCGGCGGCGTCTCCATGGGTGCCGTCGTTGTAAAGCTTGACCGCGCTGGCGAGCGTGGTGCCCGATCCGTTAATGATATCGGCCGAGGCAGGGTTGCTGGCGGCGGTTGGTTTGGCATCGACGACGGCGGTAACGGTGATGGTCTGACCGGGCGCAAGCGATCCCGCCGGGCTAGTCACGGCCACACCAAACCCTTCGGCCGTGCCCAGCGTCCCGCTGACCACAGACCATTCGATATCATCGACATGGAACCAGCTGCGCTCCAGCTCTGAATTGTTCGTCCCGATTGTCAGCGTAACTGTCTGCCCGGCATAGCCCGACAGCGCGATGCTTTTGGTCCACCATGGTTCGGCGTGATAGCCCACGCTCATGCCCAGCTGGTGGGCCCCCAGCGTGGTGTAATCATAGCCATTGTAATGCCCATAGCCCCGGTTAGAATTGCTAGCTGCGGAGCCTCCTTCATTGGGGGAATAGGGTGCGGTGGTATATCCGCCCGCTGTGGCTCCGACATATTCGGTCACTGTTCCGGTGTTGCTGGTGATGGTCACAAACACCTGATCGAAGCTGGTCGCATCCCACCCTTCCGGGCGCCAGTTGATCACCAGCGATCCGGGGCTGGTGCTGGGCACGGCAATCGATTTGGTCAGCACCGTGGTTCGCAACTGGCCCGCACCTGTCGTCGGTTCATTGCTGCTGCGCGCGCCCAGCAAGTATGAAAAGCCGCCGGTTTTCGGAGTGCCGTCGGTGGTGAACGGGTTGTTAGTGGCGGTGCCATTGGTGGTGACCGAGATCGATTCCGAGGGCCTGACCTGCATGTCGTAGACCGCGTTGGACTTGGTCGCGCTGGCCCAGCCCGATGGCAGCTGGGTGCCAGTGCTGGAGTGTTCGAAGTTGCCGTTGATCGGAACTTGCGAGTTGGCGCTCTTGGCCCCGTTGGCGGCAACATCGAAGTAAACGTAGTAGACCGCCGCCCCGCCATCTTCGGTGATCCAGCGAACCTCGCCGCGGGAGGCAGTGGCGTCAGTAGCTCCGGCGTAAACCGTGTCGTTGTATTCCTGAATCGTCGCCACGGTCCCGCCGGGCCGGACCACCCGTACCGAATTGACATCGAAGGTGCCCGATATGCCCAACTGGGTCATCAAGGCGGCGAAATCGATATCGACCTTGGCGGTGCTGTTGATAGTGGAGGCAGCGGGCAGTGTAACCGGCACCCGATAATGCCAGTCCAAGCCGGAGCCGACCCCGTCAGGGTCCCACCAGCCCGGCGTGCGCTGCGCCGCACCGGCCTGGCCCAGTTGCAGCAAGCCCACGACTGCAAGGGCAAACAAAAGTGCTTTGCGGACAGCTTGAACCATCCTCCAGCGCTACCATGGTTAACGAAACTGTGTCTTTACAGGTCTATACGTAGACATCCTTGATTTACTCTCACACCAGCCGGGCGGCGTTGGCGCCTATTTCGGAAAAATAGCGCGCCACCGCATCTGCCGCTCGCTCTGTCAGCGTGATGAATGCCCGGCGGCGATCGGTTTCATCCTCGACCCGTTCGAGCAAGCCGGCTTCGGTCATCTGGCCGATCCAGCGCAGCGCCGTGGTCGGCGGCACGCCTGAGGCGATGCACAGGCTGGTCACTGACACGCGGGCGTGTTCGGCGCGCGCCGCAGTCAGATCGAGCAGCATGTCCCAAGCGGGATCGGCGAACAGATCACCATCGAAAAACCGTGCGCGCAATTGCCGCTGGCGGATGATCCGCCGCACCAGCCGGGGATCGGGCAGCGCCGGGCGCGCGGCGCGCACCAACCGTGCCGAACCATCCTCATCCGCTGCCGGAGCAAAGGCCGCACGGGGGCTTTCAAACCGGAACGCGCTCGCGTCATCGTCCCGCGTTCCGCCACCCGGCGCGCTCAGCTTGTCGAGCCGCTGCGCAATCTGGCTGACTTGTTCGGTCAGCCGCAGCAAAGCCAGCCGGTCTTCATCCGAAAGTTCGCGGACCCGCCCGCCCGGCAGCCGCGCCAGCACTTGCCCCAGCGCCATAACCCGGTCCGCGCGGCTGGGATCAACCAGAATCTGCGCGCCCGATTGATCGAGGCAGCCAAACACGTCTTCCAATGCGGCCAGACTGGTCGAGACCACCAGCACCGCCCCGCTGTGCGCCGCGTGCATATCAAGCCGGCTGAGCGCCGCCAGCGTCGCAGCATCGACGCTGGGACAATCGAGCAGCACCACCTCGCCCAGTGGCCGCGCCTCACCCTCCAGCAGTTGCGCCACGCCGTCCGCCTCGGCAATCCGGAACCCCGCCAGCGCGGCATCATCGCGGATCTGCCCGCGCAGATGCGCCCGGTCAGCATAGACCGAGACGGACAGCGGCACTGGCGCGGCATCATTGGCGGCTGACGAATAGACAAAATTGGACTGGGCCATCTGCTGCGACTCCTGCAATAATGAACAAGAGTAGAACAGAAAGGGACTATGTCAAGAATATCCCAGCGAGCTAGCTGACTATTTCAATCGGTGTACCATCGGGCACCGCTTCCCAAAGCGCTTCGATCTGCGCATCGGAGAGCGCGATGCAGCCGTCGGTCCAGTCGCCCGGGACGCGTCCTACTGGCCAACCGTTGGGCTGGCCGTGGATGAAGATCTGCCCGCCGGGGCTGCGGCCCTGCGCGCGGGCAAAGGCGGTGTCGGCGGGCCGGGGATAGCTGATGTGCAGCGACAAGTGATAGGCACTGGCGGGGTTGCCATAATCGATCACAAAGCGTCCCTCCGGCGTGCGCTCATCCCCCTCAAACTGCTTGGGGCCTATGGGCGCATCGCCCAGTTGGACCTGTTCGATCACGTTGACCGAGCCATCCACCCCATACAGCGTCATCGTCCGCACTGCCTTGGCCACCACGATATGATCGACCTCGGGAAAGGTCAGCGGGGGCAAAGGCGTGGCCGCGCCAGTCAGCAGCAGCAGCAGCGTGAGGATCGGAGCTGAGCGAAAGAAGCGCGCCATCAGGTGATGATGGGGCAATCGGGGCACTGCGTATAGTCTTCCTTTATCTTGGCAGTGGGAGTGGTCGTGCGGCGCGGCGCCAGCAAATTAGTGCATTTGGTAAACTGGTCCAGCATTTCGATCTCGCTACCCAGCCAGATTGGCCAAAGTGAATACGTTCGCGTCAGTTTCCGGGCCTGCCAACATAATCTGGCCCGTAGACTGCAGCGCGAATATCGTGCTGCAACGACCCGTCGAACGGTATGATCTGGACGAAGAACACCACCGCCAAATCATTTGCGGGATCAACCCAGAACAGAGTGGTTTCGGCGCCGTCCCAAAAGAACTCGCCAACCGAGCCGCGATTTTCGGTGCTGGTTTGCGGCTGCGCCGTCCGCACCGCGAAGTCGAGGCCAAAGCCAACCGCCCCTTTTTCCGGAAGAAAGAAGCGCCGGACAATTCGGGGGTCGAGTTGATCGGTCGACATCAGGCGGACGGTCGAGGGCTTGAGAATGCGGATCGCACCGAGTGAGCCGCCGCCGAGCAGCATGCGCGCGAACCGCATGTAGTCATCGAGCGTGGAGGCCAATCCGGCCCCGCCCATCGTCAGCCTGCGAGGACCGAAATTGAGTGCGCGGGTTTTTTCGTCAGCTTGACGAACAAGGGCCCCGTCAGGCTGCTTGAGATAAGTTGCCGCCAGGCGGTTCAGGCGTGCCGGCGGTTGGGTCCAGCCGGTATCGTGCATGCCAAGCGGGCCGAGAATATGAGCCCGGACGTGTTGCTCGAACGGCTCGCCAGTCAGTTTTTCAACCAACAATGCCTGGACATCAACCCCGGGACTATAGCTCCACTGCGTGCCGGGATCGAACATAAGCGGCACCCGCGCGAGCTTCTCGCCCATTTCATCGAGGCTGTTGGTCAACGCCATAGGGTTGATGTCGTGATAAATGACATCCGCCGCAGTATCACGCATGCCGTATGAAAATCCGGCGGTGTGCCGCATGATATCGCGGATCACGATGGGCCGCGCCGGAGGCCGGAGCACGGGACTGCCATCGGCAGCAATACCGCCGATTACCTGAACCTTGCCGAAGGCCGGCAGGAAAGCTGCAAGGGGATCGTCAAGACCAAACCTGCCCTGTTCCCATAGCTGCATCAAGGCAACACCAGTTACAGGTTTGGTCATCGAAAATATCTGCGCGAGCGTATCGCGGCGCATTGGCCGTTGCGCTTCTCGATCGGCATGCCCCGCAGCGCCGAAATAGCGTTCGGCCCCGCCTTGCCAAATCAGTGCGGATACGCCCACGGCGCGCTTGCCCGCGACCATTTCGCGAAGCGCCAGATCGATCCGTGCGCGCTTGAGGGTAAATGCTGAAGAGCCCAACTGCGCCCGTGCCCAAGCCATCCGAGGCAAAGCAAGCCCCGCGCCAATCGCCAGCAAAGCGCCCCTTCTGTGCATTTTGTCTCCAAACGGGTGGTTCGAGACAATGATAGCGTTCACATTGCCGGATTTGCAAGTCGGATGAGTGGCTCTCGCCCGGCAACCCTGAAGCCCAGAACGGGGTTGCGAGGGCACCTACGAAACACACGATTTAACACCCGCAGGCTTGCGCCCTCGCCTTGCGGTTTGCTGGTTCGCTCGGGACACGCGGAGAGCATGCTCCGATGTTACCCCCTCAATCCACCAACGGGTCGCGCACCAAAATCGTATCCTCACGTTCGGGCGAGGTGCTGACCAGCGCCACCGGCGTCTCGATCAGTTCCTGCACGCGCTGGATGTATTTGATCGCCTGGGCGGGCAGATCGGCCCAGCTGCGCGCGCCTCCGCGATCACCCCCAGAAAGGCAGAGCGATGCTCGTTGGAAAAGAAGATTGGCAGCCGCCGGTGCCCCGCTGCGTAATGTGATGAGGGCCTTGCAGGTTCACGATTCGAGCGAGACGGACCATATTTGGAGCCAGCAGAGCGTGGCGGGGGAGTCTAATTAGTATTGTGTCCCTAAAATCTTATGCGATTTGAGAAATCCGGTTATTTCTGCATCGATATCACCAATACGTTGTCGTCTCTCCCTTCTCCGTCCGTGGCGCGTCATACAGTATCTCATATTGATCTTGACCCAAGCCATCTCGAACAGATCGCATCGATATCACCTTTGCCAAATCACCAACGTCAATTCCACTGCCGTCATTCAATTCGCCGTCGAGACTGAAAATTGTTCCTATTTTGTTGGAAAAGGTCATTATTTCTACTATTCTGAATATTAGTTTGAATTTTGACTTGCGAAAATTTCTGGTTTTCGATTCATAAATATTTGAAAATTCTTCAACAGCATATGATTTTAATTGTTTATCGTTTGCATCAAGAAAAACTATAAAAGTCATATTGTCATGCGTGCCATGGAACCCAACGCGGACTGTCCAGCCGGCGCGCTCGTTTTGCAAGGTCCAGCCGCCGCGGCTTGGCCAAAGGCGATTGGTCCATTTCCAGTCCGGGTCGGGCGGAACGTTAGGAATCCGGATGGCCCTTTGGTACCAGGCGTCATTATCGGCCATAGAACTTGCTCCGTTGGCAGCATGGGCCTTGGGGGAGGCCCCACCTTCAGCCCTTGCGGCATCATTCTTATCTGCGTTCTGGCAGGCAGTGGCGGACAGCAGAATCGCGAAACAGGCGCCCGCCTTAAAGGCCTTGCCGTTCGCGCGGGGAATACGGAGCGGATTGCGGCGGCGGAGCACTCAACTCACCCCGCTGGTTTTGCAAGTAGATGGCATTGGCCGGTTTGGACAGCGACCAATCCGACCCCACGCTCCCTCGGCCCAATAGTCAAAATCATTTTTTAACCGCGCCAGTCTACTCTCGAGACGGAGCATCAGGGAGAAGACAAGTGTGGCAATTCGCAGCATCGGCACTGGCCGACTTAGTAATCCCCAGTGAGAAGTCCAATGAGCCATGGTATTGGGTCGCGCGTTTGGTGATCTTTTCGGCGTGCGGATGGTTTGTCGCAGGATTACGGTGACGTTCGAAGACTGAACAGGCGAGCCACAAACCGCGCGGCGCCGACCTCTCCTGAACGAAGCATGCCTGATAGCAGTGGGCGATCGCAACAGCGGCTCTGACATTTTCCTACACGCCGCCCGCGCGCTACCCTCACCCGGCCACATCCCAACCCGAGTCGCCGGAACTTCATTCACAAGATTCACCCGCACGACTTTACTGAAATTCGCAAAGTGCAGGCCCGAAAGCCCCGCTTCCGGCCCGGCCAAAGCCTTGCCTCCGCCGTCAAAACTGCTCGCAACCCAGGTTTCCACGAATCCCTCCACGTCCAGCCCAGCAACATGCCAAGACCAGCAACTGTAGTATCGAGATTAAATAAAAATCGTCTTGCGATGAAGAAACTACTGAAACTTGGGTCGACTTGGGACGCCATGCTTGATGGTTGCTCAATCCACAAACGGATCGCGCACCAGGATCGTATCTTCCCGCTCGGGCGAAGTGCTCACCAACGCCAC
>JANNYT010000216.1:0-24071 GCA_031410255.1 Novosphingobium sp.
TTTACTGGGGGCCACTCCCCCCCCCGGTTGGTGTCGAGCTATGTCTACACCCCACCGCCCAAGGTGCCCCGAGTCCCCTCGACACGAACGGGACTGGTGTTGTTTTATTTACAGCAACTTACCCATTGCTCCGGCCGTATCGACCATGCGGTTGGAAAAGCCCCATTCGTTGTCGTACCAGCTCAGCACGCGGACCAGCGTCCCGTCGATCACCGTGGTTTCCAGGCTGTCGATCGTCGAGCTGGCCGGGCAGCCATTGTAGTCAATCGACACCAGCGGCTCGTCTGAATAGGCCAGCACGCCGTTCATGACGCCCTCGGCTGCAGCTTTGAGCAGCGTGTTGACTTCGTCCTTAGTGGTCGGACGCGCGGGCGTGAAAGTCAGATCGACTACCGAAACGTTGGGGGTCGGCACGCGGATCGCCGAGCCATCGAGCTTTCCCTTCAGTTCTGGTAGCACTTCACCCACTGCGCGGGCAGCACCGGTGGTGGTGGGGATCATGCTCATCCCGGCAGCGCGAGCGCGGCGCGGGTCTTCATGGATCTGGTCGAGGATTTTCTGATCGTTGGTATAGGCGTGGATCGTGGTCATCAGTCCGCGTTCGATCCCGATCGCATCGTTGAGCACCTTCGCAAACGGCGCGAGGCAGTTCGTGGTGCAGCTGGCGTTGGAGACGATCACGTGTTCGGCGGCCAACTTGTCATGGTTGACGCCGTAAACGACGGTCAGGTCAACGCCCTTGCCCGGCGCCGAAATCAACACGCGCTTGGCCCCGGCGGCGAGGTGCTTTTCACAACTGGCACGATCGGTGAAAAAGCCGGTGCATTCCAGCGCAATGTCGACGCCATTGGCGGCATGCGGCAAGTTGGCCGGATCGCGCTCTGCAGTCACGTGGATACGCTTGCCGTTGATCACCAGATCGTTGCCGTCAACTTCGACCGTGCCTGCGAACATACCGTGAACCGAATCGCGCTTGAACAGCATCGCATTGGCTGAAGCGGAGGCGAGATCGTTGATCGACACCAGTTCCAGCCCGCAGTCAGGCCGCTGCATGATCGCGCGCGCCACATTGCGCCCGATGCGCCCGAAACCGTTGATTGCAACCTTGATTGCCATGACAAAGAACTCCTCTTAGCGGCCTAGCTTGGCCTTGATCTGGGGGACAATTGCCTCGGCAGTGAGGCCGAAATAGGGGAACAGTTCCTCGGCCGGGGCCGACAGTCCGAACCGGTCGATGCCGATGTTGAGCCCGTCGCGTCCGGTCCATTTGTGCCAGCCAAAGGTGGTGCCGGCCTCAATAGAAACGGCCAGCAGATCGTGCGGGATCAGCGAGGCTTGATAGGTTTCGCCTTGCGCTTCGAACAGTTCCCAGCACGGCATTGAAACCACGTCTGCGCCGATCCCGTCGGCTTCGAGCGCCTTGGCAGCTTCGACCGCCAGCTGCACTTCCGAGCCAGTGGCGAGCAGCACGACTTGGCGCGGTGCTACCGCCGAGACGAGCCGGTAAGCACCCTTGGCGCTGCGGTTTTCATCGGCATCGTTGCGCAACGCGGGCAGGTTCTGCCGGGTCAGCGCCAGCGCCGAAGGCCCATCCTTGCGGCCTAAGGCCAGTTCCCAGCACTCGGCGGTTTCCATCGCGTCAGCCGGGCGCATCATCCACAGCTGCGGGATCGCGCGCAGCGAAGCGACGTGTTCGATCGGCTGGTGGGTCGGTCCGTCCTCACCCAACCCGATGGAGTCGTGGGTCAGCACGAAGATCGAGCGGATCTGCTGCAAGGCCGCGAGCCGGATCGCGTTGCGGCAATAGTCTGAAAACACCAGGAAGGTGCCGCCATAGGGGATAATCCCGCCGTGCAGCGCCATGCCGTTCATCGCCGCCGCCATGCCAAATTCGCGGATGCCGTAATACAGGTACCGCCCGGCATAGTCCGCCGGGTTGAGCGGCAGGGTTGATGGCGTCTTGGTGTTGTTTGAACCAGTCAGGTCAGCCGATCCGCCGATCATCGCCGGGATCGCCGCGGTTAGCACACCCAGCGCGTTCTCACTCGATTTGCGGGTGGCGAGATTGGGCATGTCCGCCGCCAGCTTGGCGCGGTAATCGTGCCACCCGGTCAGCGCGGGCAAATCGCCAGCCATCCGTGCGCCAAATTCATCGCCGCGCGGATCAGCCGCCAGCCGCGTGTGCCAATCAGCATGCGCCGCGGCGCCCTTGGCCCCCAGCGAGCGCCAGTCGGCCAGGATCTCGGCGGGGATTTCAAACGGCGGCGCGGTCCAGCCCAGCACTTCGCGCGCTGCGGCAATTTCTTCGGCGCCCAACGGGCTGCCGTGGACGTTGTGGGTCCCCTGCTTGTGTGGCGCACCCTTGCCGATGATCGTCTTGCAGGCGACCAGCGACGGGCGCGGGTCTTTCGCAGCGCGGGCCAGCGCCTTGCTGATGTCGGCATAATCATGCCCGTCGCACTCGGTCGTGTGCCAACCGGTCGCTTGGTAGCGCGCCAGAATGTCTTCGCAGGTCGACAGCGCAGTGTCGCCATCGATGGTGATCGAATTGTGATCCCACAGCACGTTGAGGTGGCCCAGCTGCAGGTTGCCCGCCAGTCCAATTGCCTCGTGGTTGATGCCTTCCATCAGGCAGCCGTCACCGGCCACCACCCAGGTCTGATGATCGACCAGCGCGCCGCCAAACTCAGCGTTGAGGTGGCGCTCGGCAATCGCCATGCCGACTGCCATGGCCAGCCCCTGCCCCAGCGGGCCGGTGGTGGCTTCGGCCCCTTCGAGCTCGATATTTTCAGGATGTCCGGCGCAGACCGAGTGCAGCTGGCGAAAATTCTTGATGTCAGCAATCGTCGGCGCTTGATAACCAGTGAGGTACAGCAGTGAATAAAGCAGCATCGAGCCATGTCCGGCCGAAAGCACAAACCGGTCACGATCGGGCCATTTGGGCGCGGCGGGATCGAACTTCAGTTGTTCGGCAAACAGTACCGTCGCCACATCAGCCATGCCCATCGGCATGCCGGGGTGGCCCGAATTGGCCGCCTGTACCGCGTCCATCGAAAGCGCGCGAATGGCATTGGCCATCAGGGCATAGCGGGCACTATCGAGGCTCATCGGCAAAGGCTCCACTGGCAAGGGCAGGAACGGGCGCGATTCGGCGCGAGGTCTCCTTTGCCAAGGCGCGCCGCCCCGTCAAGGCGGGCGCGCGCGGCTGCGCTGACAAACGGTGGGAAATACTCGTGCCAAAGCTTTGCCGTGGCGTTATTTTGCGCTAGAGTTGTGGAATGGATGGGGACCGCAGCAAACAAGCCATGGCGCGGATCGACGCGGCGCTGGCCCGGATTGAGGGTGCGGCAAAGGCTGCGCGCAGTTCCGGCAACACTGCCGATCTCGCCGCATTGCAGGCGAAGCATGCGCGCTTGCGCGGCGCGGTGCAGGAATCACTGGGCCAACTCGATCAGCTGATTGAAGGCGCGCAGGGATGAGCAATGTCACCGTCCAGATCGGCGGACGCGGCTACATCGTCGCTTGCGCCGAGGGCGAGGAAACCAAGGTTGAGCAGCTCGGCGAGCTGATCGACGACAAGATTCGCGATATGGCCAGCGCCGGGCACAACGAAGTGCGCCTGTTGCTGTTCGCTGCGCTGCTGCTGGCTGACGAATTGCATGATCTGAAGAGCCGCAGCCCGGCCGCGCCTGCCGCCGATGACAGCGCGCAGGCCGCCGCGCTTGAGGCGATTGCAACCCGGCTGGAAAACTGCGCCTCCGCGCTTGAGGGTTAGCTCTTGAGGAACTGGCCAATCACGCCTATCTAGAACGCGACGGGTACTGCCCGGTGCGAGCCTTTGAAAATCCCTGAGGCTATAAGTAAAATCCTTGGGGGCTGTCCCTGGTTGGGTCTTGGCCTGGCACACACGGTTCCCACCTGACGTGACGCGTCAGAGGATTTCCTGGCAACGGCCCATGGTGGTCCCGTCACCCTCCTTTGCGGCAAAGGCTAGCGCGTGTCTGATAAGCAAGCCCTCCGCACCCAGCTCCGCCAGCGCCGGGCCGAGCATGATGCGGCGATCCCGGCCAACCTGCGCTCGCTGCTGTTTCACCGCCCGCCTGCCGCGCTGCTGGCGCTGGTGCCAGCTCAGGCGGTGATCAGTGTATACCACCCGATCCCCGGCGAGGCTTCGCCGCTGAGCTATGCGCGCTGGTTTGCCGAACAGGGTCACCCGGTGGCGCTGCCATGGTTCGCATCGCGGGGGAGCCCGATGACTTTCAAGCTGTGGGATAATCCGTTCGACGAAGGCCAGCTCGTGCCCGATCCTTATGGCGCGATGCAGCCGCCATCCGAGGCTGCCGATGCGCAGGTCGACGTGGCGATCGTGCCGCTGCTGGGTTTCACCGCTACGGGCCAGCGGCTCGGCCAGGGCGGCGGGCATTATGACCGGCTGCTGGCCGCAAACCCCGATCTCGTCGCCATCGGGATCGGCTGGGACTGCCAAATTGTTGACGAACTGCCGCACGAGCCACACGATATGCCGCTGCGCGCGGTGATCACCCCAACTCGCTTTTATGGACCATTCTGATGCGCACCGAACCCACCTTTCGCATTCCGCTCGGCGTCTTGGCCATGTTCATTGCCTTGATGGTCTATGGCGTACTGATCGCGCTGTTCATCGCGCCGCTGATCGGCAGTTGGAATGCCTTGCTGCAAACCCCAGTTTATCTGCTGCTTGGGGTGATCTGGCTGTTGCCGCTGCGGCGCTTCATGATCTGGATGGAAACTGGCCGCTGGCGCTAGGCAAAGCACTGCCTTACCCCCTGCCGCGGGATTGCAGGGGGAAAAGGTCATGTGGCGCAGAATAGCATTGGGACTGAGCGGGCTGGTGCTGGTCGCCGGGCTGCTGCTGCTGTTCGGCCGCGGCTGGATTGCCCAGCGCGCCTTTGACCGCGCGCTCGAACAGAACGTCGGGGTCGATCAATCGGCCAAGCTTGGCGACGGCTTGCATGCTTATGTCTGCGGCAGCGGATCGCCGATGCCCGATAAGGACCGTGCCGGACCCTGCATCGCCGTGCTGGCGGGCCAGCAAGCCTTCGTGTTCGATGCGGGATCAGGCTCGATCCGCAAGCTGATGCGGATGGGTTTTCCGATGGAAAAGCTGCAAGGCGTGTACCTCACTCACCTCCATTCAGACCATATCGACGGACTGGGCGAGCTGCTTTTGCAAGCCTGGATTGCCGGTTCGCGCAGCACCCCGCTGCCAGTCCACGGACCCGCCGGAACCGACAAAGTCATCGCCGGATTTACCCAGGCCTACAGTGCCGATGAAGGCTTTCGCGTGGCGCATCATGGCACCACGATCGCCAATCCGGCTGGTTATGGCGGCGCCGCGCAGATCATCACGCTGGCCAACGGCACTGACAGCCAGGTGGTCTACGATTCCGCCGGTGTGCGGATCACCGTGATCCGGGTCAACCATGCCCCGATCTCGCCGGCCTTCGGCTACCGGATCGATTACAAGGGCCGCTCAATCGCGCTGTCCGGCGATACTGTCTATTCGCCCTCGTTCGTCACGGCGGCAAAGGGCGCCGATGTGATGTTTCATGATGTGCTGAACAAGGACATGATCGCGGCAATGGGGCGGAAATTGGCTGAGCGTGGGCATCCAAATACCGCGCAGATCATGACTGACATTCAGGGCTATCACGCCAGCCCGGAAGATGCCGCGCGCTCCGCTAAGGAGGCGGGAGTGCAAGCTTTGGTGCTGTATCATCTGGTCCCGCCGGTGCCATCGGGGCTGATCGGGCCGTTGTTCATGGGGGGAGCGCCGGGCATTTTTGGCGGGACGCTGAAGATCGCTGATGACGGCATGATCGTGAGCCTGCCCGCAGGCAACCACGCGATAAAGTTCAGCTCAGCTTTCTAGAGAAAATCCCCAAGTGGCGCGAGTGACGGGGCTCGAACCCGCGACCTCCGGCGTGACAGGCCGGCACTCTAACCAACTGAGCTACACCCGCACAGCCACTTGGGAGCAGGGCCACTAGGCCAGCGCGCCGGGGCTGTCAACCGCCATCGCGCGGGACCGGAGGCCAGCATCTGCATGGCCGCGTAAACCATCAAAACGGCCTGTTTTCAGGGCCTAACTGCGCCCGTTACGCAGGCCTGCATCAGCGCAGTTAACCATTCCTTTGCCTCCATTTGCGACAAGCACAGCTGATTGGTCCGCAAGGACCGGCAACCGGAGGCAAGTTGACTGTGAATTTTCGCCGAAGTTTATCAAAGTTGATCGCCGCATTGGCGCTGACCGCTCCGATAATTGCCACCGCCACCCCGCTGATCGCGCTCGATAGCGCGGTTTACGTCGAGAAGGTTACGCCGGGCAAAGGCCGCTCGCTGCGCCCCGCCAGCCAGCTCAGCCATGGCGACCGGGTGGTCTATGTGGTCAAGTGGTACCGGATGGGCGGCACCGGTGCCTTCACCGTGACCAACCCCCTGCCCCGCACGGTCTATTACCAAGGCAGCGCCGACGGCAGCGAGGAAGTTTCTGTCGATGGCGGTCGGCATTGGGGCAAGCTGGAGCAGCTGCGTATCGCTGGCCGCTTTGCCACCCCCGAAGACGTCACCAATGTCCGCTGGCATGTTCCCGCCGACCAAGCCGAGCGCGGCTCGGGCGAGATAACCTACAGCGCGATCGTGCGCTGAGAGCTCAGCAATTTTCGTACTTCCAGTTGCGCCTCTTGCCCTCGGCCAGCATTTCAATCGCTTGGGTGATCCGCTTTTCGCGGGTCTCCAGGCGCTTGGCCTCGGTGATCCATTCCAGATACTCACGCCGGTGCGACGGCGCAAAAGCGTCAAGCACCGCTTGGGCCGCCGGATTGGCGGAGAGCGTCGCTGCAAATTCTGGTGGGACCGGCAGTTCGGCTTTGGGCAGACGCTCGGCAGCGGACTTCTTCTTGATCGCCGAGCCCGACTGGTCAACGCGTTCCTTGGCTGCGACCAGCTTGCTTTTCAGCTCGTTTTCGCCGGGCAGATCGCTCAACTGCGTGATTTTGCCATATTGCCCCATCGCATCGCCCTGGCGGCCATCGCCGTGGATCACGAAAGTGCAATGGGCCTTGAACGCGGCGAAAGTGACGAGGTTCTTGCCCTTGTAGAGCATGGCCGGCATTGACCACTTGATGCCTTCTTCCAGCCCCTCAATCGTCTCATGACACAGCGCCCGCAAGTGCGTCAGGACCGGCTGGGCGAACGGCGCCGCCTGCCCGATGTAAGCATCGATCCGCGGGTCGCTCGCCATCGCCTCGCCTCCTAGTCCGCCAGCAGCAGCACCGGTGTTTCGATCAGCCGCTTGACCGCCTGAATAAAGCTGGCCGCATCCCAGCCGTCAACCACGCGGTGATCGCAGCTGATCGACACGTTCATCAGCTTGCGCTTCTCGATCCGCTCGCCGCCCATCCCATCGGACACAAACATTGGCCGCTCGATGATCCGGTTGGGACCGATGATTGCCACTTCAGGCCGGTTGATCACCGGGGTCGTCGCCACGCCTCCCAAAGCCCCGAGCGAGGTGATGGTCAGGGTCGAGCCCGACAGTTCCTCGCTCTTGGCCGAACCGGTGCGGGCAGCTTCGGCCAGCCGGGTGATCTCGGCGGCCAGTTGCCACAGGTTCTTGTCTTGCGCGTCGCGGATCACCGGGACCATCAACCCGGCGGCGGTCTGCGCCGCCATCCCCAGATGCACCGCGCCATAGCGCTGGACCACTCCGGCCTCGTCATCATAACGCGCGTTGAGCATCGGGTAATCGGGCAGCGCGCGGCAGATCGCGCTGATCAACAGCGGCAGCATAGTCAGTTTGGGCCGGTTGCCACGTGCCGAATTGAGCTGCGCGCGCATCGCCTCCAACGCGGTCACGTCGCATTCCTCAACGTAGGAGAAGTGCGGGATGTTGCGCTTGGCGGCGGCCATGTTTTCGGCAATGCGGCGGCGCAGGCCGATGACCTTGATGGCTTCATCCTTGGCGCGGGTTCCGGCAGCGCGGTAGCCCGAGCCGGCATTGTAAGCGAGGAACGCGTCGAGATCGGCGTGGCGCAAGCGGCCATCCTCGGCGGCTTTCACTTGCGCGAGATCGATGCCGAGGTCTTGCGCGCGGGCCCGGACGGCGGGGGAGGCCAATACCTTGCCACCCGATCCGTTCGTGTCGAGCGAAGTCGAGACACTTGGCGCAGCGGGCTCAGGTTCAGGGGCTTTGACAGCTTGCGGTGTCTCGACTTCGCTCGACACGAACGGGGGTTGTTTAGTTTGGAGGGCCGCAGCCGCTCGCTCAACATCCCCCGCATCCGGCGTCTCAGCCTCGATCCGCTCCGCCACCGCCGGGCTGGCATGAGCATCGGCCTCAACCTCGCCCTCAACTTCAATCACCACCAAGGGCGATCCGATCGCAATCATATCGCCCTCGGCCCCGGCCACTTCGAGCACGATCCCCGTAACCGGGCTTTCCATCTCGACCGTCGCCTTGTCGGTCATCACATCCGCCACGCGGCCGTCTTCCTCAATCCGGTCGCCGACCTTGACGTGCCAGGCGACGATCTCCGCCTCGGCGATGCCTTCGCCGATGTCGGGAAGCCGGAAGGTAAATTTGCCCATGGTCTTTACGCCTTCAACAGCCGGTCAACCGCTTCGCCGATGCGGACGGGACCGGGGAAATATGCCCATTCGAGGCTGTGGGGATAGGGGGTGTCGAACCCGGTTACCCGCTCGATTGGCGCTTCGAGGTGATAGAAGCAGCGTTCCTGGACCAGCGCTGACAATTCAGCGCCATAGCCGCAAGTCCGGGTGGCTTCGTGGATGATCAGGCATTTGCCGGTTTTTTCCACTGACTTCTGCACAGTCTCGATATCGATTGGGACCAGCGTGCGCAGGTCGATAATCTCGGCATCGACGCCTTTGTCCGCCAGCACCGCTTCGGCGACGTGGATCATCGTGCCATAAGCCAGCACGGTCAGCGCCTCACCTTCGCGCACCACCCGCGCCTTGCCCAGCGGGATCGAATAATACCCCTCTGGCACTGCACTGTCGGCATGACGCGCCCATGGTTCGACCGGCTTGTCATAGTTACCGCTGAACGGGCCGTTGTAGATCCGCTTGGGCTCGAAGAAGATCACCGGATCGTTGTCTTCGATTGATGCGATCAGCAGTCCCTTGGCATCATAAGGTGTCGCGGGGATGACGGTCTTGATCCCGGCAACATGCGTGAACAGCGCCTCCGGGCTCTGGCTGTGGGTCTGCCCGCCAAAGATCCCGCCACCGAACGGCGAGCGCACGGTAATCGGCGAGGTAAATTCCCCGGCCGAGCGATAGCGCATCCGCGCCGCTTCAGAGATCAGCTGGTCGAGCCCCGGATAGATGTAATCGGCAAACTGGATTTCGGGCACCGGGCGCAGGCCGTAAGCCCCCATCCCCACCGCCGCGCCGATAATCCCGCATTCGTTGATCGGGGTGTCGAACACGCGGTTCTTGCCGAACTTCTTTTGCAGGCCTGCCGTGGCGCGGAACACCCCGCCAAAATAGCCGACGTCCTCACCGAAAATAACCACGTTATTATCACGCTCGAGCATCACGCTAAGCGCATCATTGATCGCCTCGATCATGTTGAGCCGGCGGACCGGTGCGTCGGCCAGGCTCACGGGGCCTTCCTCAATCACGCTCATGCTTCTTTCCATTCGGGCCACTTGGTCCGCCGCTCGCGGATCGCCTGTTCGGCTTGCTCTTCCAGGTGCCACGGCAGTTCCTCAAACACGTCTTCGAACATCGTGTGGAACGGGTGGTGCAAGCCGTGACCCAGCACGCCGTTCTTCTCGGCTTCCTTGGTCGCGGCCTTGACCTGCTCGATCAGTTCGAGGTCCATCGCCGCATGCTGGTCTTCCGACCATTCGCCCAGCGCGATCAGATGGCGCTTTAGCCGCATGATCGGATCGCCCAGCGGCCACTCCTCACGCTCGTGCGCCGAGCGGTACTGGCCGGGATCATCAGAAGTTGAATGCCCTTCGGCGCGGTAAGTGAAGTGCTCGATCAGCGTGGGTCCGCCATTGGCGCGCGCGCGGTTGGCGGCCCAGCGCATCGCGGCATAGACCGCCAGCGCATCGTTGCCATCGACCCTGAGGCCAGCGATGCCATAGCCGACAGCCTTGGCCGCAAAAGTCGCCCGCTCGGCTCCGGCAAAGCCTGAGAAGCTGGAGATCGCCCACTGGTTGTTGACGATGTTGAACACCACCGGCGCGTTAAACACCGTGGCGAAAGTGAAGGCGGCGTGGGCATCGCCCTCTGCACTGGAGCCCTCGCCGATCCAGCTGGCGGCGATCCGGGTGTCGCCCTTGATCGCGCTGGCCATCGCCCAACCGGCGGCCTGCGGATATTGCGTCGCCAGATTACCGCTGATCGAAAAGAACGAATGCTCACGGCTGGAATACATGATCGGCAGCTGGCGGCCCTTCAGCTTGTCCGCGCGGTTCGAATAGATCTGGTTGATCATCTCGGTCAGCGGATAGCCGCGCGCGATCAGGATGCCCTGCTGGCGGTAACTGGGGAAGACCATGTCATCATCCGCCAGCGCAAAGGCCGAGGCGACCGAGGTGGCCTCTTCACCGGTGCACTTCATGTAAAAGCTGGTCTTGCCTTGCCGCTGGCCGCGGTACATCCGATCATCGAACGCGCGGGTCAGCGCCATCACGCGCAACATCCGCCGCAGCGTCTCGGCATCGAGTTTGGGGTCCCACGCGCCGATGGCCTGGTGCTCATCGTCGAGCACGCGAATCAGGCCTTGGCACAAGGGATGCGTTTCGCTCGCCGCGCAGGCCTCATCGGGGCGCGGCAGCAAGCCAGCGGCGGGTATTTCGAGGTAGCTGTAGTCGACCGGATCGCCCGGGCGGAACGGCGGTTCGGGCACATGCAGTTCCAGCGGCGGCAAGTTGCCGCGCGGTGCATCGCCAGTCTTGTTCGCCTTGGCCATCGGGCGCTCTCTCCAGCTTCGACGTTTGGAAGCAAATTTTACGGTAGTGTTATTTTATTTCAAAGTGACCACGAGTCAACTACACCGCGACCGGAGCCGAGAGCGGCGCCTGCGGAGCATATTCCGCAACGACAAAGTCTTCGATTCGGTAGTCGAACATATTGGCTGGGCGGCGCGCGATGGTCATGATCGGCGCGCCCGCCGGGACCCGCGCAAGCTGCGCCTCGACCAGCTCGGCATGGTTCAGATACAGATGCGTATCGCCGCCCATCCAGACCAGCTCGCCGGGTGCCAGATCGCATTGCTGCGCCAGCATCCGGGTGAACAGCGCCGCGCTCCACAGGTTGAACGGCAAGCCCAGCGCCACATCGCAGCTGCGCTGATAGAGCAGGCAGCTGAGCCGCCCATCGGCAACATGGAACTGGTAAGTCTTGTGGCACGGCGGCAGCGCCATCTGGTCAAGCTCAGCCACGTTCCAGCCTTCGACGATGTGGCGGCGGCTGCCCGGATTGGACTTGAGGCTGTGCACCAGATCGGCGACCTGGTTGATCCCCTGCGGTGCGAGCCGGAACAAGCCTTCGCCTGCCGGTTGATAGACCGGCCAATTGACCCACTGCTTGCCGTAAACCGGGCCAAGATCACCCCATTGCGCGGCAAAGTCTGCATCGGCTACGATCCGCGCCGAAAAGTCCTCGCGGCTGATATCGTCGCCACTCTCTTTGCGGAATCGATCGAGCGGCCAGTCGGTCCAGATCTGCACGCCTTGCGCGCACAGTTCGCGGATGTTGGTATTGCCGGTCAGGAACCACAAAAACTCGCGCGTCGCTGTTTTCCAATAGACCCGTTTGGTGCTGAGCAGCGGCATTGCGCCGCCCGCCAGATCAAAGCGAATTTGCGCGCCGAAGATTGAGCGGGTGCCGATCCCGGTTCGGTCAATCCGCTCGTCGCCGTGCTCCCAGATGCGCCGCATCAGCGCCAGATACTGCCATTCCCAGTGCGCGGGCTGCGGGGAATCGAGGGGAATCGCTTGGCTGGCCATAAGGCCACCGTAAACCTGACATTGCCCGCTTGCCACCCCGCACATCGCCCATTATAGGCGCCCTCCTGCCTCGCCCCTGCAGCTGCCTTCGGGCGAATGGAGGGGTGAACGATCGGTCGGGGAATAGCTCAGCCTGGTAGAGCACTGTCTTCGGGAGGCAGGGGCCGGAGGTTCGAATCCTCTTTCCCCGACCAGTTTTTGCCAAGAGAAAACGTCCGGGGGACGTTTTCGGCAAAAACTCCCGAGCGATAGCGAAGGGGCACTTTCTCAACCGCCCGATCCCGGCTCAGCGAAGAACCAGATCACCCCTGCTTGCGCACAAACGGATAGCGCAGCTGCCGCAAGTACCCCTTGGGCACCGCCTCGGGCACGCCATACCCGGTCGGCCACTTGCTCTCGGGAAAATAGAACGTGCCGAAGATCCGGTCGAGCAACGGGAAGTGGATCGCAAAGTTCTTGTCGATCCCTTCGTCCTCGATCGCATGGTGCCAGTGGTGAAAGCGCGGAACCACCACGAAATGGCCGAGCCGGTTGAAATCACCGCGCAAGTTGGCGTGAACCAGCGAGGCGTAGATATAGACCATCGCGACATAGGCCTGCATCACTGAGGGCAGGAAGCCCAGCGTCAGCAGTGGCAGCGAAGTAATGCCGCGCAGCAGCACGATCTCCACAAAATGCATCCGCGCCCCAGCCAACCAGTCCATCGATTTGGCGCTGTGATGCACCGCGTGGAACCCCCACAGGAACGGGATGCGGTGGAACAGGCGGTGGAACCAGTACTGGACGATGTCGGTCAGCAGCATCGCCATGGCAAACTGCACCAGCCACGGCAACCCGGCCAACCCGGCCCGTGTGTTGTCGAGCCAACCCCAGTGGCCATTGATATAAGTTGAAGGGGCCAGCGCGAGGAAGGTGATCAGTTGCACCATCATCGAACTGATCAGGTAATAGAACAGGTCCTCCTGCCATTCGGGCCGGAACAGCCGCTGGGCGGAGTGACGCGGCAGCAAGCGCTCAATCGGCGCGAACATCAGGCCGGTGGCGACCATATTGACCGCGAAGAAATCGAGCCCAAAAAAGATCCCCCAGTCGCGGCTCTCGTGCGCCTGCACCGCCGCCCCGCCCATGATGATAGCGGCCAGCGCCACCACCAGTCCGGTGATCCCCAAGGCTTTGCGCGGGCGCAGCAGCAGGCTGAGCAGTGACAGGCCGTAAGAGCTCAGCAGGATAATATGCACTGCGGCACGGAAGCCCGATTTATCGCGCAGCAAGGCCAGTTCGGGCATGGCAAACCAATCCGGCCAGCGCAGCGCGGCGACAAAAGCCAAGCCGATCGCCGCCAGCAAAATGCCGAAGAAACCCGCGAACCAGCCGGTGCCAAACCCGCGCGCTTCGATCGGCGCTTCCAGATCGCGCGCCAGTCGTTTGAAAAATCCACCCTGCATCGTCGCTCCCCCGCCGCCGCAAGACTCGCCGCAGCCCTGCGTCACTGCCCGATTATGCTGAATATTTCCTCAATTTTCCAGTCGCGGCAGGATAAACCGCGCGATCGCATCGGCTACCCCGGCCTGGTCGTTGCTGGCTGCGACGCAATGCGCTTCGGCCTGCACGGCCGCGCTGGCCTGGCCCATCGCGATGGCCAGCCCGGCGCGGCGGAACATCGCCACGTCATTGCCCTGATCGCCGATCACCGCGACTTGCTCCAGCGGAACGCCATAGAGCTCGGCGAGCCGGGTGATCCCATCACCCTTGTTGGCCGCGAGTGCGGTGCAATCGAGATAGTAATCTTGCGAGCGGACCAAGGTGGCTTTGTGCCCGACCAGCACAGCGGCGCGGCGCTCCAGCGCCGCCATCGCCACCGGGTCATCGCAGACCGCGACGATCTTGTCGGCATCGCAGATAAACGGCGAAAAATCGCTGATCGCTTCGGGCTGGAGGCCTGAAGAAATGATCTCACGCGGGGTGTGCGAATTGTCTGGATCGGTGCTCAGCCAGCGATCCGTGGCGAAGAACCAGATCGTCACGCCGGCCTTGGCGTAGAGGTTGAGCAGTTCCTGCGCGAGCGCCACGGGCACTTGCGCCGCGCATTGCTCGCCGCCGCTCGCGGTGAAGATCGTGCCGCCGTTGAACGCCCCGAACGGGCCTTCAAGCCCCAGCTCGGCAGCAATCGGCAGCATCCCAGCGGCCGGACGCGCCGAGATCAGTGACACCGGCAAGCCTCGCGCTGTCAGGTTTTTGATGGCAATTACGTTCGCTTCGGGCAAGCCCTTGTCGCGGCGCACCAGCGTGCCGTCGATATCGCTGATCAGCAGGCGGATTGGCGGCTTGGTCAAATTCATCCTCCGCGCAGCAACTGCACCCCCCAATCACGTTCGAACAGATAGAGCAACAACCGTGCCGCTTCGCCGCGTTCCCCGGTCAGTCCTCCGTCGCGCTCCATCAGCAGCCGCGCGTCATCATGCGCAACTGGCAACAACCGCTGGATTTGTTCGAGGCTGGCGACGCGGAACGGAGTGTCGCCCGATTGCCGCGTGCCCAGCAGTTCGCCCCCGCCGCGCAGCCGCAGGTCTTCTTCGGCCAGGCGGAAGCCGTCTTGCGTTTCGCGCATCAAGGCCAGCCGCTCGCGCGCGGTTTCGCTCAAGGCGTCGCCGCGCAAAAGCAGGCAAGTGCTCTTGTCCGCCCCGCGCCCGACCCGCCCGCGCAATTGGTGAAGTTGCGCTAGGCCGAATCGCTCAGCCTGCTCGATCACCATCAAAGTCGCATTGGGCACATCGACCCCGACCTCGATCACCGTGGTTGCCACCAGCAGCTTGGCCTCGCCGCGCACAAACCGCTCCATTGCCGCATCCTTGGCTTCGGGGCGCAACTGCCCGTGGACCAGCGCAACCGTATCGCCGAACCGCACCGTCAATTCGGCATAGCGCGCTTCAGCGGCGGCAATGTCCTCGCTCTCCAGCTCGCGGACCATCGGGCAGACCCAATAGGCCTGCGCCCCGCCCGCCAGATGCCGATCGAGCGCACCGACCACATCTCCAATCCGCTCCAGCGCGACCACGCGGGTGTCGATCGGCTGGCGGCCTGGAGGCATCTCATCGAGCCGGCTGACGTCCATTTCGCCATACTGCGCCAAGGTCAGCGTGCGCGGGATCGGGGTCGCGGTCATTGCCAGGCAATGCGGTGTCCGCTTGCCCTTTTGCGTCAGCATCAGCCGCTGACCAACGCCAAAGCGGTGCTGTTCGTCGATCACCACCATCCCCAGATTCTTGTAGGCCACCGCATCCTGAAACAGCGCGTGCGTGCCGACCACCAGCTGGATCGAGCCATCGAGCAGCCCCATCAGGATCGATTCGCGCGCGCGGCCCTTGTCACGCCCGGTCAGCAGCGCGATGGTCGCGCCGGTCGGCGTGACCATCCTGGTCAGCGTGTCAAAATGCTGGCGCGCGAGGATTTCGGTTGGAGCGAGCAAGGCCGCTTGCGCCCCGCCCTCCACCGCGATCAGCATCGCCTCGAGCGCCACTGCGGTCTTACCCGATCCGACATCGCCTTGCAGCAGCCGCAGCATCGGCGCGGCCTGCGCCAGATCGCCCTCGATCTCGCCAATCGAGCGGCGTTGCGCCCCTGTCAGTTCGAACGGCAGGTTCAGCTTGGCCCGCAGCGTACCATCGCCGTGCAGCGGCTGGCCGCGCTGCGCCCGGTTGGCATTGCGGACCAGCATCAGCGCAAGGCTGTTGGCGAGCAGCTCGTCATAAGCCAGCCGGTCGCGCGCCGCAGCATGCTCGCCCTTGTGCGCCAGTTCCAGCGCAGCGCGCCAATGCGGCCATTGCATCTTGGCGGCCAGCCCCGGCTCGATCCATTCGGGCAATTCGGGCAGGCCCGTCAGCGCCTGCTGGATCAGCGCCGTCAACCGCCCCTGCGTCATCCCCTCCGACGATGCATAGACCGGCTCGGTCAGCTGGCCGATCACCGAGCCGCTAACTTCGGTAACATGATCGGGATGCACGATCTGGAGCATCTGGCCATACTGGTCGAGCCGCCCGGCGATCCAGCGCGGTTCTCCCAGCGGCAAGGCCTTTTTGGCCCAGCCGGTGTTTCGGCCAAAATAGGTGATCGACGCGACATTGCCCGCAGCATCACTCGCCAGAACGCGGAACGGCCCGCGCCCGGCTGAGCTGCGGTATTCCAGCGGGGTGAGCTGGACGATGACGTTTTCGCCGACGCCCGCCGCATCAAGATCGGTCACTGCGCGGCGAGTCACGAACCGATCAGGCAAGTGATAGATAAAATCGCGGACCCGGCTGAGCCCGAGCCGCTCGAGCGGCCGGGCCAGCGTGGTGCCGACGCCTTTCAGGCTGTCAGCCGGGACAAACAGGGGATTGAGGCGTTCGGGGCGCATAACGCCTCATAAGCCGCAATCACACCGGCTTGCCAAGTATCTTTGGCGGCCTGTCTGTTTAGACGTAATCGGGCTGCGGAGCGCCATATTTGAACAGGGTATCGCTTTTCGCCGTGGCCGCGAACTGTTCGGCGGCGAATGCCCAGTTAGCCAGCTGGTCGAACCATTTACCCAAAAAGCCGGCGCGGTCGTTCTGATGGTCGAGGTAATAGGCGTGTTCCCACAAGTCACAGACCAACAGCGGGGTCTTGCCCGCTTCGGTTACGAGGTCTTCGGCGTCGTGAGTCGAAAGGACCTTGAGGTCGCCGCCGACCTTGGCGAGCCAGACCCAGCCCGAGCCGAAGTGGCCTTTGCCTTCATCCACGAATTTTGTCTTGAGCCCGGCCAGATCACCAAAGGCTGCGTCAATGGCTGCGGCCAGATCACCCTGCGGCTTGGCCTGATCCGGGGTCATCGAGGCCCAGAAGAACGCATGGTTCCAGGCTTGCGCGGCGTTGTCGAACAACGGCTTATCGTCCTTGGCCTTGGCCGCCTTGATAATATCTTCAAGCGGTTCGACGCCCAGGCCGGCTTTTGCCGCGAGCGCGTTGGTCTTCTCGACATAGGTCGCGTGGTGCTTGTCGTGATGCAGCCGCATGGTTTCCTCCGAAATCGTCGGCTCAAAAGCGTCGTAGTCATACGGCAGGGCGGGCAGTTCGATCATCAGGTTTCTCCGGCAAAAAGCTTACCGGTCAAACGCTCCGCGCCGTTGAAGTGTTCCCATCGCTTTGCCGCAAGCTGGCCTCAACTGGCGGCGCGGACCTTTGCCCAGGCATCGCTAACTGCGGCCACCGTAATCTGTCCGTCCTCACGCGTGGTCACAATCGAGCAGACCGATACGCGCATGACCCATTGCCCGCGCCACAGCGACGGACCGATGTAGGCCACCGCATCGCGTTGGATCTGCTCGACCGTGGCTAGCGTCAGCCGGTCGCCTTCGGCCAAACTGACAGCGCCGCCAAAGCGGATCATGAACTGGTTAAGTTCGACGGTGCAAACCAGCTCCGCCCCGTCGATCGCAGCCATGCCCGCGGCCATTTCCTGCGCCACCGCCACGTCATTCTCGACCATTTGCGCCACCCCGCTGCGGCCCAGCTGCTTGAGCATCGCCCAGACTGCGAACCCACGCGCGCGACGTGACAGCTCTGGCCCATAGCTCGATGGATCGCGCTCATCGCCGCTCGCGGGCGGCAGGTAGCTGGCCGAAACCGACATCGCGCGCAGATGAGCAGCGGAATCGCGGACGATCGCAAAGCCGCAGTCATAAGGCGTCTGCAGCCATTTATGTCCGTCAGTGCCCCACGAATCGGCTTGCTCAACCCCCGCCACCAGGTGCTTGAGCCGGGGTGAGGCCGCCGCCCACAGCCCAAACGCGCCATCGACATGCAGCCATGCCCCGGCAGCTTTGGCCAGCGGCGCGAGCTGGGTGAACGGATCGCTGGCGCCGGTGCAGATCTGTCCTGCTTGGGCAATCGCGATGACCGGGCCATCACCTTCACCCAGCGCGCGTTCGAAATCGGCAGGCAGCATCCGGCCCAGATCATCGGTGGCGATCGTGCGAACGCGTTTGGCCCCCAGCCCGAGGTATTTCAGACCCGAGAAGACCGTAGTGTGCGCATCCGCGCCGATCAGCACGCGGATCGGCGGCGCGCCGAACAAGCCGTCGCTCTCCACATCCCAGCCAGCCCGGCGCAGCACTTCGCTGCGCGCTGCAGCGAGGCAGACGAAGTTGGCGACGGTTGCGCCGGTCACCACGCCAACCGAAGCTTCGCTTGGCAAGCCCAGCAAATCGAGCATCCAGCCCGCCGCCACTGCTTCGACCGCGCTGGCCGCTGGGGAGGCGTGCACATTGGCGGCGTTCTGCCCCCAAGCCGAGGTCAGCCAGTCCGCCGCCACGCCGGTTGGGTGCGAATTGCCGATCACCCAGCCAAAAAAGCGCGGCGCGGTTGAGGCGCGCAGTCCGCCCTCCGCGCCTTCCACCAGTTCCCGAATAATAACCGCACCATCGCCGCTATGCTCAGGCAACGCACCAGCAAAGCGGCCCAGAACCTGCGCATAGCTGTCCACCGGCGTGTGTGAGGCGGCGGCAATGCGGCGGCGGTAATCGGCGGCAAGCTGGGCCGCAATGGCCAGCGGCTGCAAACTTTCATCAGGCAACGGTGGTCTCCCCTGCGGCGACCCATAACCGGCAGCCTCGTGCGGCGCATCCCGGAATTTGCGCCTGAACTGCGCGGGCTATTGCGGTGAATTGTGGTCTGAATTTGATCGATCGCAATGCCGATCTGCCGTTTCGTGCGTTTAGTACCCGCTGGCCGTTGTTTGGCTAAGCTCCAAAAGGAAATCAACATGCTGCTTCCCCATGACGCCTTGATCGCGGTTATCGATGGCCAGACGTTCGAACTGTACCGCAACAGCGGCAACGAAGCCGAGCCCGAGCTGACCCCGCAAGACAGCCCGGCGCTGGATTCGAGCAACCATTCGGGCGGCAGCCACAAGTCGAGCTCGGGCAATCCCGGCGGACATCAGCCGGATGAAGATGCCTATGCGATTGCCGCCGCCGAATGGCTCAACCAGCAGGTGCTGGGCCACAAGGTAACCGACTTGGTGATCTTCGCCGCGCCGCGCACGTTGGGCGAGATCCGCAAGCATTACCACAAGCAGACCGAGCAGGCCCTGCTGGGAGAGATCAACAAGTCGATGTCGGGGCGCCAACCCAGCGAATTGCTGACCGCGCTGCACGAACCCGTCTGACCGCTTGCCATCGGCGCCGCCGCAGCCTAGCGGCGGGCCGATGGAAGCCGACAATCCCTTGCGCCGCCTGAAGTTCCGGGCCTGGCACCGCGGCACGCGTGAGGCCGACTATATGATCGGTTGCTACTTTGATGCGCACCACGCCAGCTGGGACGCGGTAGCAATCGCCTGGTTTGAAGCATTGCTCGATGAAGACGATGTCGACGTGATGGCCTGGGCGCTGGGCACGCAGCCGGTTCCGCCGCGATACGAAGGCGCGCTGATGGACGCCTTTCGCAAACTCGATTTCGTCAAAATCCAACGCTGACAGCAACGCAATGACCCGCTAAGGCACGCGGCGAACCCCTACCCCGCTGGCCGCAAAATGGCCTGCGGGGCAATTGGTATTGCGCGCCTGATGCCTGACCTGTCCAAGATCCTGAATGCCAAGACCCCGCTGACCCTCGCCGCTTTGGCGCGCGGGGCGCAGCCGTTGGTGCTCGCCGATCTGGCCCGCGCCAGCACCAACCGCGCGGTGTTCATCGCCCCCGATGAAGCCGCCATGCAAGGCATTGCGGACACCGCCGCCTACTTTGCGCCCGAACTCGAAGTGCTCACCCTGCCGGCGTGGGATTGCCTGCCCTATGACCGCGCCAGCCCGGCGCTGTCAGTCAGCGCACGGCGCTTGGCAGCATTGCAGCGGCTGCAGGTAAAGCCCGCCGGGCCGCAACTGTTGGTCACCACGATCAACGCCGCTCTGCAGCGCGTGCTCACCCCGTTTCGGGTGCGGGAGAATGTCCGCCTACTCAAGCCCGGAATGGAGATCGGCCGTGAAAGCCTGATCGCGCTGCTCCAGCGTCAAGGCTACAGCCGCACTGACACAGTTGCCGATGCGGGCGAATTTGCGGTGCGCGGCTCGATCTTCGACATTTACCCGTCAGGCCTCGAAGCCGGGCTGCGGCTCGACTTCTTTGGCGATGAACTCGAAACGCTGCGGCTGTTCGATCCCTCGACCCAGCGCTCGACGGGCACGGTCAAGGAGCACCTGCTACTCCCCGCCAGTGAGGCGTTGCTGGACGAGGACAGCGTCAAACGCTTTCGCACCCAGTACCGCGAAATGTTTGGCGCCAATGCGACCTCTGACCCGCTCTATCAGGCGGTCAGCGATGGTCGCCGGCTCGCCGGGATGGAGCACTGGCTGCCGCTGTTCGAAGACCGGCTGGTCACGCTGTTCGATCATCTGTCAGCGGCCGACACGGTGGTGATCGACGCCGCCGCTTTAGGCGCGGCTGATGAACGGTTAACTGACATTGCTGACTACTACGCCTCGCGCACCGAAAGCTCGGGTAAGCAGCCGGGCAGTTATCGTCCGCTCGTGCCGGCTGCGCTGTATCTGACCAGCGCTGAATTTAGCGGGGCCAGCGCCGCGCAACCGGTCCACCGGGCTGACATTTTCGCACAGCCCGAAAGCGCCACCGTAATCGACTTCGGCTTTGCCAGCGGCCGCGATTTCGCGCCCGAGCGGGCGCGCGGCGACAATGTCTATGAAGCCGCCGCGCGGTTTCTGACCGGGCAGGCCGCGCAGGGCAAGAAGACGCTGATCGCCGCCTATTCAGAAGGCAGCCGCTCGCGGATCGCAGCTATTCTGGGTGAGGCTGTCCGCCCCGCCCCGATCATGGCCGATAGCTGGCAGGACGCGCTGGGCCTTGCCGCCAAAGGCACGCCTGTCGCACTGGTCCTGCCGCTCGAAAGCGGGTTCAGCAGCGCCGAAATCGAGCTGGTCAGCGAGCAGGACATTCTGGGCGATCGGCTAGTCCGCCGCAAAAAACGCCGCAAGGGTGCCGATGCCTTCCTGGCCGAACTGGCAGCGCTGACCCCCGGCGATCTGGTGGTCCATCTGGAACACGGGATCGGGCGTTACGGCGGCTTGCAGTCAATCCCGGTCGGGCAAAGCCCGCACGACTGTGTGATGCTGCAATATGCCGGGGGCGATAAGCTGTATGTGCCGGTTGAAAACCTCGATGCGCTCAGCCGCTATGGCAGCGACAACGAATTTACCGCGCTCGACCGGCTGGGCGGCGAAGGCTGGCAAAAGCGCAAGAGCCGCCTGAAAGAGCGGATCCGAGCGATTGCGCACGAATTGCTCAAGACTGCTGCGCTGCGCGCGCTCCGCACCGCGACCGTGCTGGCTCCCGAAGAGGCCAGCTACAACCAGTTTGTCGAGCGCTTCCCGTGGCAGGAAACCGACGATCAGGACGCCGCGATTGACGATGTGCTGAGCGACCTTGCCTCGGGCCGTCCGATGGACCGGCTGGTTTGCGGCGATGTCGGTTTTGGCAAGACCGAGGTCGCCTTGCGCGCCGCGTTTGTGGCGGCGATGGCCGGGCAGCAGGTTGCGGTGATTGCGCCGACTACCCTGCTCGCGCGCCAGCACTTCAGCAACTTTACCGAGCGTTTCGCCGGGTTCCCGCTCACTGTCGGGCGGCTGTCGCGGTTGGTCGGCGACAAAGAAAGCAAGGCTACCAAGGCCGGTCTGGCCGATGGGACTTGCGACGTGGTGATCGGTACCCACGCGCTGCTGGCAAAAAGCCTCAGCTTCAAGCGGCTTGGGCTTGTAATCGTTGATGAAGAGCAGCGCTTCGGGGTGACTCACAAGGAAACGTTGAAGGCGCTGCGGACCAATGTGCACATGCTGACGCTGACTGCCACGCCGATCCCGCGCACTCTGCAGATGGCGATGTCGGGCTTGCGCGAACTGTCGACGATCCAGACCGCGCCGGTCGACCGGCTGGCGGTGCGGACCTATGTTATGGAATGGGACCAGATGGTCATGCGCGAAGCTTTGCTGCGCGAGCATCATCGCGGCGGGCAGAGCTTCATCGTAGTCCCGCGGATCGCCGATATGGAGACAGTCGAGAAATGGCTGCGCGACACCGTGCCCGAAGTCCGGTCCGTGACCGCACATGGCCAGATGGCCCCAAGCGAAGTCGAAGAGCGGATGAGCGCGTTTTACGAGAAGAAATACGAGGTGCTGCTCTCCACCACCATCGTCGAAAGCGGGCTCGATATCCCGAGCGCCAATACGATCATCATCCACCGCGCAGACCGGTTCGGGCTGGCCCAGCTGTATCAGCTGCGTGGCCGGGTCGGCCGGGCCAAATTGCGCGCCTACGCCTATCTGACCACGCCCGAGGGCACCCAGCTGTCCGAAGTCGCTGAAAAGCGGCTGAAGGTGCTGGGGGATCTGGATAGTCTGGGCGCGGGCTTCCAGCTCGCCAGCCATGATCTCGACATTCGGGGTGCAGGTAACCTGCTCGGTGACGAGCAATCGGGCCACATTCGCGAGGTCGGGTTTGAGCTCTATCAGTCGATGCTGGAAGACGCGATCCTGGCGGCCAAGGCGGGCGAACTGGGGTTGGCCAAGGAACGCCATGCGCTGTCACCGCAAATCACGCTCGATGCCCCGATCATGATCCCCGAGGAATACGTTCCCGATCTGGCGGTGCGGATGGCGCTCTATCGCCGCCTCAACGATGCCGATGATCAGGCCGAGATCGAAGCGCTGTCCGCCGAAATGATCGACCGGTTCGGGCCCTTGCCGCAGCCGACCAGCAACCTGATCAAGCTGATCACGATCAAACGGCAGGCGATCGAGGCGAACATTTCGAAGATCGACGTCGGGGCCAAGGGCACGCTGGTGAGCTTCCACGGCAACCAGTTCCCCGATCCTGCCGGGCTGATCGCTTATGCGGCGCGGCTGGCCGGGGCCATCAAGCTGCGGCCCGATAGCAAGATCGCAGTAACCCGCGCCTGGGACAGCGCCGAGGCGCGGCTGAACGGACTGTTCCAGCTGACCAAGGGGCTAAGCGCAATCGCGCGTAAAGCCCGCGCTTAACCGCGCGCCAAGTCGAGGAACTGCGCCGCGCTCATCGGGTGCGCACGCAGGAAGCCTTGGTACGCAGTGCAGCCCTCGGCGGCGATCAGCGCACGCTGGGCTTCGCTTTCCACGCCCTCGGCAATCACCTTGAGGTCGAGCGCGCCGGCCATCGCGATAATCGCGCGCAGCACCGCCAGATCGCGCGGATCACCTTCGACCCCGTCGATCATCGCGCGGTCGAGCTTGAGGTAATGCAGCGGCAGCAGCTTGAGGTAGCGAAAGTTGCAAAAGCCTGCGCCAAAATCGTCGAGCGCGATGAGGATGCCCTGCCCGGCGAGTTCGCGCAGCACCGCGGCGGCGTGCGCAGTGTCGCTCAGCAAGACCTGCTCGGTCACCTCCAGCGTCAGCCGCCACGGGGCAAAGCCGCAGGCGGTGATGAGCGCGCTGAGCCGCTGAGCATAGTCAGCGCTGGCGAGATCGTTGGGCGTCACGTTCAGCGACAACCGCAGGTCCATTGGCCAGCCCGCGGCTCCAGTCAGCGCCAGTTGAGCAATGTGCAGCGATAATTGCGCCACATGATCAGCCCGCTCAGCAATCGCGAACAAGGCCCCGGCCCCGACCCGGCCCAGCGCGGGATGGTTCCACCGCGCCAGCGCCTCACCCCCGCACAGCCGGTTGTCGAGGCAGCCGAATTGCGGCTGATAGACCACTTCGATCTCGCCCCGGTCGAGCGCCTGCAGCAAATCCGCCTCAAGCTGCGCCGCGCTCAGCCCGGTCTTGGTCGCTTCGCCATCGGCCCAGATCAGCCGCCGCGCCGATTGCCCCATCGCGGCGGCGAGCGCCTGCCCAAGCCGGTCAAGCACTGTTGGCGCGTTGTCACCCACGATCCCGCGCAGCAATGCCGCGCGCGGGGATAGCCGGACCGTGCCCCAGGCGGTCGCGATCGGCCGGGCCAGCGCATCGAGCAATTGTCCGGCGGCGAGCTGCCAGCTTTCGCGGCTGC
>JANNYT010000217.1:0-29082 GCA_031410255.1 Novosphingobium sp.
GATCTGGAAGCCTGCGCCCCGCGCGAAGCGATGGCCCCGGTGGCCGAACGGATCCTGTCGGCCTGGCTTAATGCCAATCCCAAGACCCCGAGCCGCCCCGGCAAGGGCCCGGCCTGGAGCGTGGCCAACGCCGGCACGCGCGAGCTTAACTGGCTGGTCCACGCACCGCTGATCCTGTCGAGCGGTGACCGGGTATTGCGCGCCAAGGTGCTGGCCGCGCTGGGTCACACCGCGCGCTGGCTGGATAAGAACGTCGGCCGCGCCGAAGACCTGCTGGCGCAAGTGGCCGGATGGTGCGGGATCGTCGCGGCCGGGCTGCTGTTGCCCGATGGCAAGCCGCGCCGCCTGTTTGGTGAGGCCGGGCTGATCCGCGCGCTGGGCGAACTGGTCGGCGATGATGGCGGGGTGCTGTCGCGCAGCCCGCTGGGCCAGATGGAGGCAATCACACTGCTGGTCCGGCTGCGGGCTTGCTATCAAGCGGTGCGGCGCGATCCGCCGCCCGCGCTCGATGCGATCATGGGCCTGCTGGTCCCGCCGCTGCTGGCGCTGACTCACGGCGATGGCTCGCTCGGATCGTGGCAGGGGGCCTGGGCGGTCGATGGCGGCGATGTCGCGGCGCTAATCAATGCCAGCGGCGTGCGCACCCGCCCGCTGCGCGATGTCCGGCAATGGGGCTATCAGCGGGTAACTGCGCAAAAGGGCGTGCTGCAATTCGATGCCGCACCGCCGCCGCTGGCCAAGCACGCCCGGTCGGGCTGCGCTTCGACCTTGGCGTTCGAATTCAGCCACGCCGGACACCGCCTGATCGTCAATTGCGGCGGGGCGGCCTGCGCGGGCGGGCTGGTGCCGGTGCGGCTCGAACAAGGCCTGCGCGCGACGGCAGCGCATTCGACGCTGGTGCTCGATGACGTCAATTCGACCGCGATCGTAATCGGCGGCAAGATCGGCAGCGGGGTCTCCGAAGTCGATCTGGACCGGCGCACGCTGCTCGGAGAAAAGCAAGGCGGCGCGACCCGGCTTGAGGCCAGCCACAACGGCTATGTCGGCCGCTTCGGGCTGACTCACCGGCGGATCCTGATTATCCGCGACGACGGCACGGAACTGCGCGGGGAAGACTTGCTGGTGCCCAGCAGCGGCAAGCCCAAGGCCGGCAAAGTTGCCTTTGCGATCCGCTTTCACTTGGGCAGCGGAATCGAGGTCGGGCTGAGCGAAGACGGGCAGGGCGCCGGGCTGGCGCTGCCCGATGGGTCATACTGGCAGTTCCGCTCGGGCGGCGAAGGCCAGCTCTCGATTGAGGAAAGCATCTGGGCCGATGGCCAGGGCCGCCCGCAGCCGATCCAGCAATTGGTGGTGCAGGGGCTGGTTTCACGCGGCGGGGGCACCTTTGCCTGGCTGCTGAAGAAAATGGGGTAAGATCAAGTGAGCGATGTGACGATCCGCCGGGCGCTGCTGTCAGTGTCTGACAAGACTGGCTTGGCGCAGCTGGGCCAAGCGCTGGCGCAACGCGGGGTTGAGCTGGTCTCAACCGGCGGCACCGCCAAGGCGCTGCGCGATGCCGGGCTGAGCGTGATGGACATATCGGACCTGACCGGCTTTCCCGAAATGATGGACGGGCGGGTCAAAACGCTGCACCCCAAGGTCCACGGCGGGCTGCTGGCGGTGCGGGATAATCCTGCGCATGCGGCGGCGATGGCCGAACATGACATTGGCGCGATCGATCTGGTCGTGGTCAACCTCTATCCGTTCGCGCAGACCGTGGCCAAGGGCGCAGGCCGGGACGAGATTATTGAGAACATCGACATCGGCGGGCCAAGCATGGTGCGTTCAGCGGCGAAAAACCACGCTTACGTTACGATCCTGACCGACCCCGCCGATTACCCGGCGTTTCTGGCCGAGCTGGAAACGAGCGGCGGCGCGACCACCTATGACTTCCGCCGCCTGATGGCCGCGCGGGCCTATTCGGCAACCGCCGCTTACGATGCGATGATCAGCCAGTGGTTCGCCTTCGCCGATCAGCAGCAGTTCTTTCCTGAGATGCTGGCGGTCACTGGCCGCCGCGTGACCGAGCTGCGTTATGGTGAGAACCCGCACCAGCGCGCCGCGCTGTATGTGCCGGTCGGCCCGCACGGCAAGGGCATCGCCCAGGCCGAGCAAGTCCAGGGCAAGGCGCTGTCCTACAACAATTATGCCGATGCCGATGCGGCGCTGGAACTGGTCAGCGAATTTCGCGGGGCACAGCCCGCCGTGGTGATCGTCAAACACGCCAATCCGTGCGGCGTGGCGCAGGCCGGCACGCTGCTCGAAGCGTGGCAGGGCGCGTTGCAGTGCGATGACGTTTCGGCCTTTGGCGGGATCGTGGCGGTCAACGTGCCGCTCGATGGCCCGACGGCTGAGGCAATCGCGGCGATCTTTACCGAAGTTGTCGTCGCCCCCGCCGCTGATGATGCCGCGCGCGCGGTGTTTGCCAAGAAGAAGAACCTGCGCTTGCTGATCACCGGCGATCTGCCCGATCCGCGCCGCGCGGGCATGCTGATCAAGCCGATCACCGGCGGGCTGCTCGCCCAGAGCCGTGACAACGGCGCGATCACCGAGGCCGATCTGACGGTCGTGTCCAAGCGCGCACCCACCGCGCAGGAATTGAAGGACTGCCTGTTCGCCTGGACTGTGGCGCGCCACGTCAAATCGAACGCCATTGTCTATGCCAAGGACGGGGTTACCGCCGGGATCGGTGCGGGCCAGATGAACCGGCGCGACAGCTCGCGGATCGCGGCAATGAAGGCGGCTGAGGCAGCTGAGAAATTCGGCTGGGACGCACCGCGTACGCGCGGCAGCGCAGTGGCTTCGGATGCATTTTTCCCGTTTGCCGATGGCCTGTTGGCAGCAGCCGAGGCCGGGGCGACCGCCATAATCCAGCCGGGCGGCTCGATTCGCGATAACGAGGTTATCGCCGCAGCGGATGCAGCGGGCCTCGCCATGGTGCTGACCGGAATGCGCCACTTCCGCCACTGAGCCGAGCGGCTCATCGCGCCAAATGTTCGGTTGGGCGCTGGGCTGCGCGCGGCCGAAATTTGTTCACCAGTCGGTAAGACAATCTTGCGCACCACGGGGGCCAAGCAGTTCAACCTTTAGCCAAGTGAATTTCCGATGGGCCTGTTCAAAGCTGATCTTTTCCGCGCGCTGTTGGTCGGCTTTGTGCTCGGCTGCGCCGCTTTGGTGGGTGTGCTCGGTTCGCCGTTTCACAAGAGCCTGGCCGAACAAGTGATCCCGTCAGCCACAGCAGCAACCGCTGCGCCCGGCTTGCCCGACCAGACCAAATTGGCTCCAGCCACCGCTGCCCGGCACTGAATCCGCCGCTAGATTGCAGCGCGGCGTTCCAGCGCCTATATTGGCGGCATGCCCAGCCAACACCAGCATCACCACCACGATGAACCGACCGGCGAAAGCCTAGTCGTAGCCGCGCAGCACGCGCTTGAAGGTGCTGGCGAGCAATGGACCGGAATGCGCGCCGAAGTGTTTGGCGCGCTCGCGGCGCAGGACCGCCCGGTCTCCGCTTACGATATTGCCGAATACGTTTCGAACGCGCGCGGCAAGCGGGTGGCGGCCAATTCGGTTTACCGGATCCTCGACCTGTTCGTGGCGACCAATCTGGCGCGGCGGGTCGAAAGCGCCAACGCCTATATCGCCAACCCGCACCCCGGTTGCCGCCACGATTGCATCTTCCTGATCTGCGATAGCTGCGGCCGCACCGTCCATATCGACGATGACAAGCTGACCGGAGCGCTGGTCGATGCCGCCAAAAAGGCCGGTTTCGCCGATATCCGTCCGGTGGTGGAACTGCGCGGGGTTTGTTCGGACTGCTCGAGCTGAGGCCTATTGCTCCGCTTTGTCGGCATATCCGCCGTTATCGCCGTCGCCCGCCCTTGATGAAGCTCGGGCAACGTATCGCTCGGCAGGGCTCTCCGTTTCGCGTGCCACTGCTGGCGTATTGACCTTGTCGGGGTCGCTGCCGTTCCAGTGGTCGGAGGTCGGGGTGGCACTTGGCGCAGGCCGATCTTTCGCTACCTTCTGCATTTCGGCCTCGCTGTAGAACGGGCCCCCGCCGACCATCTGCTTGAAGAACGACTTGCCGCCGTAGTGGACCCCCGCGACCACGCCGCCAATCATCGCTGCGACCAGAACCACCATTTTGAAGTTCGACATCAAAGCCTCCTTGGAGGCCCAAATTTACGCATAAGTGGTTGAAATTGGCTTAACCAAATTGCGTCAGGCTCAGCACGTTGCCATCAGGATCGAGGAACCACGCGACCTTCGCACCGCCATCGGGTGAGCTCCACACGCCGTCTTCATCCTGCCCATAGCCATCGTAAACTTGGAACGCTGCGCCTGCGGCTTTCAGGTCGCGCACCGCGCTGCGGATATCAGCTACATGCCAGCCGAGCACGGTATGCCCGGCGGGACGATGGCCCGGGACTGTGGTCAGCCGCATCGGGGTGCGGTTGCCCAGATCGAAAGTGACCGCATGGTCATCCTCGCCCAGCACCCGCAAGCCCAGCACATCGGCATAGAACGGCTTAGTGCGAGCGCGGTCAGCGGTGATGACAAAAGTCACCGGCGGGGCGTTGGCGGGAAGGGGCATGGCGTTCTCCGTGAGGCAGAATTGCGGACATACCGCTAATCGAGGGATTTGCCCATCACGGCGCCGGGCACCGCAACATCATCGGGCGACATCCGCGCAACCCGTTCGATCACGTGATAGCCGCAGGCCGTGTAAAGCGGCTCGCCCGCGGCGGTCGCCATCATTTCCAGCCGCCGGAACCCGGCATCGCGCGCTGCCTGTTCGCACAGCTGCAGGATCAGCCGCCCGATCCCGCGCCGGACCTGCGCCGGATCAGTGTACATCGCGCGGATCCGCGCTGGCTCGGTGGCGGGATCGAGCAGCCGGTCATCGCGCAGCGCCGCCGAATGGTTGCCGCCGTACAAGGTCGCGCGTTTGCTCCACCCGCCGCAACCGACGAGCAGGCCGCCGTCATCGATCGCAAAGTAAGTGCCGTCGGCGAACAGCTGGGTGTCGAGCCCCATGGTCAGCGTGCTCGCGGCAATTTGTTCGGGCGACAGAAACGGCCGCTGCAGCTCCGCAATCGCGCGCTGCATCAGCGCGGCGATGGCCGGGGCATCGGCGGGAATGGTAAGACGGTGAGTGAGCTCCATTGCATTTGCTTTTTTAGCAGCCGGGGCGCGCTGTCAACCTGCACACCAAACGCATAACCTCTCCATTCGACAGCCACGGCCAAGGCGTGTAAAGCGCTGGCGATGAGCCCAAATCCGGCCACCCCTCTGCTTGATACCGTCACCGTTCCGGCTGATTTACGCCGTCTGACGGCGGACCAACTGCCGCAATTGGCGGCCGAATTGCGCGCGGAAATGATCAGCGCGGTCGGGCAGACCGGCGGGCACTTGGGCTCGGGCCTGGGCGTGGTCGAACTGACCGTGGCGCTGCATTATGTGTTCAACACCCCGGTTGACCGCTTGGTCTGGGATGTCGGCCACCAAGCCTATCCGCACAAGATTCTGACCGGGCGGCGGGACCGGATCCGCACTTTGCGCAGCGGCGGCGGCCTGTCGGGCTTCACCAGGCGCAGCGAAAGCGAATACGATCCGTTCGGCGCGGCGCATTCCTCAACCTCGATTTCAGCCGCGCTGGGCTTTGCCGTGGCGGGCAAGCTCGCGGGCACTGCCGGCAAAGGCATCGCGGTGATCGGGGACGGCGCGATGAGCGCGGGCATGGCCTATGAGGCGATGAACAACGCCGGGCAGGCGGGCAACCGGCTAGTCGTGATCCTCAATGACAACGACATGTCGATCGCGCCGCCGGTGGGCGGATTGTCGGCCTACCTGGCGCGGCTGGTTTCGTCGCGCCCGTTCCTGCGGGTGCGCGATATCGCGCGGCGGCTCTCACGCAAATTGCCCGAACCGCTGCACCGCGCGGCCAAGAAGACTGACGAATTTGCGCGCGGGATGGCGATGGGCGGGACCCTGTTTGAAGAGCTGGGCTTCTACTACGTCGGCCCGATTGACGGGCACAACCTTGAACAATTGATCCCGATCCTCGAGAATGTCCGCGATGCCGCCGAAGGGCCGTGCCTGGTCCATGTGGTCACCCAAAAGGGCAAGGGCTATGCCCCCGCCGAAGCCTCAGCCGACAAATATCACGGCGTCCAGAAGTTCGATGTGATCACCGGCGAGCAGGTCAAAGCTGCGCCCACTGCGCCGGCTTATCAGAACGTGTTCGGGGAAACGCTGGCCACCTTGGCGCAGACCGATCCGCTGATCTGCGCGATCACCGCCGCGATGCCATCAGGCACCGGGATCGACAAGTTCGCAGCTGCGCATCCCGAACGCACGTTTGACGTCGGGATTGCCGAACAACACGGGGTGACTTTCGCCGCTGGCCTCGCCGCGCAAGGTATGCGGCCATTCTGCGCGATCTATTCGACCTTCCTGCAGCGTGCCTACGACCAGGTCGTGCACGATGTCGCGATCCAGAACCTGCCGGTGCGCTTTGCAATCGACCGCGCCGGACTGGTCGGGGCGGACGGCGCCACCCATGCCGGTTCGTTCGACATTACCTATCTCGCCAGCCTGCCCAACTTCGTGGTGATGGCGGCGGCTGACGAAGCCGAGCTGGTCCACATGACTTACACCGCCGCTTGCCACGATAGCGGCCCGATTGCCTTTCGCTATCCGCGCGGCAATGGCACCGGGGTGGCGCTGCCAGCGGTGCCAGAGCGACTTGCGATCGGCAAAGGACGGATCGTCCGGCACGGCAGCAAGGTCGCGCTGCTCTCGCTGGGCACGCGGCTGGCCGAAGCGCTCAAGGCAGCCGACCAGCTGGAAGCCAAAGGGCTGTCCACCACGGTGGCCGACTTGCGCTTTGCCAAGCCGCTCGACGAAGCACTGATCCGCCAGCTGATCGCCAGCCACGATGTGGTGGTGACGATTGAGGAAGGCGCAATCGGCGGCCTCGGCGCGCATGTCCTGACCATGGCGAGCGATGAGGGACTGACCGACGGCGGGCTCAAGATCCGCACGCTGCGGCTGCCCGACCTGTTTCAGGAACACGACAGCCCCGACAAGCAATACGATGTCGCCGGGCTCAACGCGCCGCATATCGTCGATTGCGTGCTCAAGGCGCTGCGGCACAATTCGGCCGGGGTGGAAGAGGCGCGGGCCTGAGTGTGGCTGGCAACGGGGCGCCGCGGCGCAGGCTGCGCCAGATGCTGATCGGCATCGTTTTGGGCGTCGTGCTCGCCGGGCTGGCCGCGACCGGTGCGCTTTATCTCGCACAGCGCAGCCTGATCTATCCGGCCCCGCGCCACTTCGCCGCAATCCCTGCGGGCTACCGCCAGATCAGCTTGCGCACTGCCGACGGGCTTGACCTGACCGCAGTCTACAGCCCGCCGCGCGCCGGCCAGCGGGTCGTGCTGTTCTTTCACGGCAACGGTGATGGCTGGGACGGCGCAGCAGCGGCCAACCGCTTGAATGCGGACGCCGGGCTGGGCGTGCTGCTGCTCGAATATCGCGGCTATGGCGGCAATCCCGGCCAGCCCGATGAAGCGGGGTTCTATGCCGACGGGCGCGCTGCCTTGGCCTGGCTGAACGCGCAGAGCATTGGGATGGACCGGATTGTGCTGGTCGGCAACTCGATCGGTTCGGGCGCGGCGACTGATCTGGCGAGCACCACTCACCCCGCCGGGCTGGTCCTGATCTCAGCCTTCACCAGCCTGCCCGCAGTCGCGGCGGAGAAGCTGCCGTGGCTGCCAATGCGCTGGTTGGTGCATGACCGGTACGACAATCTGGCCAAGATCGCGGCGGTCGATGCGCCGATTTTGCTGCTTCACGGCGCGGCTGACACGATGATCGGTCCGGCTCACTCCGCAGCGCTGCAAGCGGCCAATCCTAAAGCGCGACTAGTGGTTGTACCCAAATTTGGCCACGAACTGGCCTATCAGGATGTGGCGCAGCGAATCGAGCTAACCTGGCTGCAAGGGCTTTAGCGACAGGCGTTGTTTGACCCAGGCATCGCGCCGGCGGTTGATCGGCCGGTCGAAATAGCGCCAGATCAGCCACGAGACGATTGGCACCAACGCGAAGCTGGCTGCAGCCACCGCCAGCCGCTCGGCAAACGGCCCATCGACCAGCTTGAACACTTGCAGCGCGATGGCGTGCTGCAAATAGACGATGAAGGACAAGTCAGCCAGCATCCGGTCGGTCGCGTCGCTGGGCCGGTGCACGGTGGCGATCGCCCACGGCAGGGCCAGCAGCGCCAAGGCTGCGCTGTAATGCGAGTTGTAAATGAACAGTGGGCCACGGTGCGCGCCGCCCAGCAGCAGTTCGCTGAACGGGGACAGGCCGGTGATTACCACCGCCGCGATCACTGCCAGACCCGAGCCAAGCGCCAGGCGCTGACTCGGCCGCCAGTCAGCGTGTGAGGCGATCATGCCAGCGGCGAAGAACACGATGTAGTTGGCCAGCAAAGTCGTCGTGGTCAGCCACAGTGAGACTGCCGTGGCCACCAGCGCCGCCGCCAGCACCGCGCCCTTGCCAAATCGCGCCAAGGCCGCCGCTATCAACGGTGCGACCAGATAAAACCGCATTTCGATATCGAGTGACCAGGCCGGGCCGACCGGCATGAACGGCAGCCACGCATAGCCCAGCAGGAACACCGACGAAAAGCCCAGCCACACCGGGTTCTGCGCCTCGGTCTCGGCAGTGTAGATCCCGAAAATCTCGTACATCCCGATCATCATCAGCGAGGTCAGCGCCATGACCGGTGCCAGCCGCCAGACCCGGCTGACCATGTAAGTGAAATAAGCCGCGCGGGTGTGGCGGTACTTGTTTTCCCACATCCGGTGCAGCCAGAAGCCTGACAGTACGAAGAACACCATTACCGCAAAAGTGCCCAGCGCCAAGCGGCTGAAGTGGTGGACGAACACCAGCATCGCCAGCAGCAGCCGGAATGCGCCCGGCGAGGCGGGGTTGGCTGAGCGGACCAGTGCCGCGAGCGAACTAGGCATCGCTGATCGGTGACGGCAATTCTGGCCGCCCGGCCTGATCCGCCAGCGCCAGCCGACGCCGCCGCACCGCTGCCGGAAGCCCATGCCATTTGTCCGGCGCCGGTTTATCTGCGTTCCCGCCAGCGGCCATATTAGCGCGCTTTCGCGCGGCGATCCGGCGCATGTCAGCGCCCATCCGCACCTTGAACAGCTTGGCGAAAACCAGCCAGACCAAGACCGGGCCGAGGTAGAAAATGCCTTGGCGGAATACCGTAACCAGCTGGCCATCGCGGTAAGCCACGATCAGAATCGGCAGGAACATAATGTAAGCGGCCACCTGAAAGGCGTTCTGATCACTCTGCACAAACCGGCGGTAAATGTAGCCCAAGGCATAGCCGCACAGCCCGCACCAGATGAACACTCCGGCCCACCCCAGTGCATACCAGCCTTCGCCCGGCATCGAGCGGGTCATGCCGCTGGGATTGCCGTAATCGAATACCGAGATCCGCTCAAACGGTGCGCCAAACGGTTTGCCCGGCCACAGTGCGCGCGGCACCGGCTCGGTAAAGACCTGCAGCACATCGTTGAAGTAGCCGTACGTGTGCGTGCGCTCGGGAATAATCGTGATCAAGTATTCGAGAAATTCGAGGTTGGCGAAGTCCATGCCTTCACCAAACTTCAAATCGGGCGCGCGCGCTTTCAGCACAGAAGTATCGGACCCGAACCAGCCCCGCACCGAAAGACCGCGGTCGCTGCCGATCTGGACAAAGCCGACTGCCAAAACCGCGGCGAGCGCCAGCGTCTTGAAGTTGGGCATGCGGTTGCGCTGTTCGTAAAGATAGAACAGCGCAGTCGAAATCAGCGCAGTCACGAATGGCCCGCGCCCACCGGCTCCGGCGCGCAGCAGCACGAACCCGACCAGTGGCGCAATCGCGACCAGCCGAAACCGGAACAGCCAGGCCAGTACGGCCCCCAGTGTGGCCAGCATCAGCTGCGCTTCGACGAAATAGCCGTTGGTATTGGTGTTGTACATCACGCCGCTGGCGGCATCACGTCCCATGTTCGAGGCAACTTCGAAATTGGCCGCCATCGTGTAAGAGGTGAGCAATGACCCGAATGCAAACGGTGCGAGAAACACCGCCACCCAGCAAAAATAGCTGGTCAACCGGCGTTTTTCGGCAGCTCCGAACGCGTCCGACTTGAACACCATCGGCACTGCGCCATGCCTGAATGCGAAGAAGCCGAACGACAGGAAACCGAGATTGGCGACGACAATCGTGGTGATCTTTTCAGCTTCGGTCGGCATAAACTGAAAGCCGCGGTAGATTATTTCGTAGTTCAGCCAGACCGACAGCAAGGGTCTGATTACAAAGACTATCCCGTGAAATAGGCAATAGTAGGTGAACGGGTGAAAAACGCTCGCATAGGCGCTCTTCGCGTAAGCGAAGACCACCGCGCAAAAGATCAGCAGTGAAGCAAACAGCACCACCAGATACACGCGGCGTTCTCCTTCTTCCGGCGCGACCGGGTCAGCCCAGCGAGTTTCTGAAGTAATCGATCGTGTGGCCCAGCCCTTCGCGCAATTGCACGCGGACATCCCAGCCAAGCGCCGCCTGCGCGCGCGAAATGTTAGGCTGGCGCTGGCGCGGATCGTCTTGCGGCAAGGGCATGTAAACCAGCTTGGAGCTTGATCCGGTCAGTTCGATCACCGTCTGGGCCAGTTCGAGCATGGTGAACTCGCCCGGATTGCCAAGATTGATCGGCCCGGTTTCCTCATGCGGGGTCGCCATCAGGGCCATCAGTCCGCGCACCAGATCATCAACATAGCAAAACGAGCGGGTTTGCTGCCCGTCACCATAAATCGTAATATCCTCACCGCGCAGCGCCTGAACGATGAAGTTGGAGACCACGCGCCCGTCGTTAGGGTGCATGTGCGGGCCATAGGTATTGAAGATCCGCGCCATCTTGATCGCCAGATTGTGCTGGCGCCGATAATCGAAAAACAGCGTCTCGGCGCAGCGCTTGCCTTCGTCATAGCATGAGCGCGGCCCGATCGGATTGACGTTGCCCCAATAGTCTTCGGTTTGCGGGTGCACCGCCGGATCGCCGTAGACCTCGCTGGTCGAAGCCTGCAGGATCGGCACCCGCAGCCGCTTGGCCAGCCCCAGCATATTGACGGCTCCGATGACGCTGGTCTTGGTGGTCTGCACTGGATCGAACTGGTAATGGATCGGCGAGGCCGGGCAGGCGAGATTGTAAATCTCGTCCACTTCAACAAACAGCGGCATCGTCACGTCGTGACGCATCAGCTCGAACTCGGGATTGCCGAGCAGGGCGGCAACATTGCCGCGGGTGCCAGTGAAAAAATTGTCGACGCACAGCACCTGGTCGCCCTGCTCAAGCAGCCGCGCGCACAAATGCGAGCCGATAAAGCCCGCGCCGCCAGTTACGAGCACGCGTTTTTTGGTCGAATACCGGGTAGGTCTGGAAGGTACATTCATGAATTTACGACACCGCTATAATTGGTTTGAATCAGGGTTTATCCCTGCCTAGCGGTGCGCGGGGGGACAAGCCAGAAATTGCTGCATTTCATTGAGCCGATTGGTGGCGGCGACGTTCTGGGGGTCGATCAGCGCTTCGGCCGCATCGGCCAGACGTTCGGTGTCGCCGAGCCAGCTGCGCGCATGCGAGTCCGCGACCATGGCCCGCCACAATGCCTCATCACCGGCCAGACTGGCCATCGCCTGCGCCAGCCCCTGGGGCGAGCCGTGTTCGATCACATAGCCATTGAGCAGGTTGCGGACCAGCAGATCGCCCGATCCGACCGAAGCCGAAATGATCGCCGGCAGCCCGAACGCGAGCGCTTCGTTGACCACCAGCCCCCACTGCTCTTCGCTGCTGGCGAGGACCAAAGCGAGACTGCAACTGAGCTGCTTCGCAACCGCCTCCGCACCCAGAAATCCGGGAAAGTCGATCAGATCGGCAACCCCCAGCCGCGCTGCCAAAGCGCGCATCGCCGGTTCTTCCTCGCCAGCCCCGATCAGCACCAGCCTCCGTGCTTGGGGGGCGGCGGATTTAGCATACAGGGCATAACCTTCGATCAGTTCGAGCAGGTTCTTCTTGTCGACAAACCGCCCAACAAAAATGAAGTTGCGTTGGCCAAAGGCCGCGCCGTCAGGGGCTGGTAAGCCGCCGCCCATCGCCCGCACCCGGGCCAGGTCGACCGCGTCATAACCAGGCAAAACCGGTCGGCGGCGAAAGCCCAGAAAGCGGAAATAGGCGATGTGGCGGTGGCCGCCGACAATGGCAGCGCGGTAGGGCGCAAGCACGACGGCCTTGGCGCATTCGGTCAAGATCTTTCGCGGTTTGTCATCGAACTTCGATTCGCTAAGCAAGATCACCCGCGTGCCGAGCAAAGTTAGTAGCCATGACAAGATGATCACGTCGCGTTCGTTATAGCCGATCCCGATCAGCACAGTGTCGCAGCGCCGCAGCGCCTTGAACTGGCGCCAGAACCGCCGCAGCCAGCCGATCTGATCGTAGTTTTCGCCCGCAAACAGTGTGACCTTGCGCGCGCCCGCGACTGCGCCCGAAGCTTCCCAGGCGTAAGTGGTCGACATGGTCGCCACTTCGACCGCCAGCACCTCGGCGCGGCCTGCAAACCGGCGGGCAATGGCTTGGCAGCGGTCGATATGATAGGCTGAGAACTGCGCGAACAGCAGCCCGATCAGTGCCGGCTTTGCACGCGCCATATGTCCCGGTTCACCTCGCAGCTTGCCATAACACTGGCATGGCGCGAATAGCGGGATGCGGGCGGATCGCAAAGACCAATCGTCAGGCCGGCTGTTCTTACCGCCCGGCCACCTCATGGTGGAAGGATATGCCAAGATCGGTCGGCGCGCGATCGATGCTGGTCAGGCCGGGATTGGTGATCAGCAGCTTGATGCTGCCATTCTGCGGTTCGGCTCCGCGCAGTTCAAGCCCGGCGAACCCGCCCACGAAGCGCACCGAATCGACGAAATCGCTGGCCAGCATGTCGGGGATTGGCAGGATCACCTCCATGCTCAAGCCCGGGACAATCGCGGGCAGATCATAGCCTGCGAAGACCGCTTCGAGCGGATCTTGTTCATCGCCCGCACTGCGCACTGCATCTTCGCTCAGCGTGACATCAAGTTCGGGTTGCTCGGCAAACCAGGCTTCGAACTCGACGAATTCGTTGGCCGTGTTGAGCCCGGCAGTGGCGCTGGTCACACACAGCAGGCTCAGCGGCTGGTTGCGCAGGGTCCACTGCGCGCCGCCGATATCGCCGGCATAAGTCCGGATGTTCACATCCTTGCCCGGCACCAGCACCCCGACTGCGCCGGTTTCGGCAATGTTGCTGCCATTATTGCCGAGCCGCCCGACGTACAGTCCGGTCAACTGGCCGCTAGGTCCGGTGGTGACGCCGGGCGTCAGGTAAGCCCTGGCCCGCGCCAGCAGTCCGGCCGGTCCGTAGACGTACCGATATTCACCGTCGCGCAGCACGAAGCGTTTTGACCAGTGTCGCAGCCGCTCGAAGTTGTAGATCTCGCGAATCCCGCCGATGGTCATGTCGAGCGTGCCGGTGACACTGCTGAGCGGGATGGAGTAAGGCGAGGTCGGATGATTGAGCCGCAGCGTGCCGCTAAATTGGGCCACGCCATCATATCCAGCAAACCCGTTGCTGGTTTCAAGCAGCCGGTATCCGCCAAATCCGGTGATGGTCAGATCGTGCACCGTCACGCTGGACCGGCCCTGGGCATTGACCACAACGATCTGACTGCCCAGCGGCTGGCCTTGCGCGTTAACCAGAGTATTTTCAAAACTGCCGCCGATCACGGTGAACTGTGCCCCGGCTTCGCCTCGGACCAACCCGAGCGTGCCCCGGGCGCGCGGGCGCAGCAACATGGTGTTGCGGGTTTCCGCAAAAGTGAAGGCGGTGCCGTAACTGCCTTGAGTCAGCAGCGCGCCATCTTGCCAGCAATCTTCAAGCGTCAGACCATCGCAATACTGGCCGACCACCGTGCCCAGCCCCAAGCCTCGCCCACCAACATTCTGGATCCGCACCCGCTCGGCGCAATAGAGCGAAACGCCCTCGTCAGCCGCGCCCGCCAAGACCAGATCGCGCAGCACGAAGTCACTGAGCACGGCCACCTTGCGCAGCCGCTTGTTGGCACCGGTCACGCTGCCGAGCGCGAGAGCTTCAGGCATCGGCTTATCGAGCCGCACGACATCGCCGGTAATCGCCAGCACTTTGGCAAACGACCAGTTGAGTGTTTCAGGCTTATCGTACGGCAGCTCGCCCAGCTGCCACAGCACCGTATCGCCGACCACCAACGAGGCGCCGCCGCCGCTCGCCAGCGTTACCTCGCGGCTGCCCGCCACCACGTCGGCGCCAAGCGGCAGCTCGACAATCGCATTCTGGAATTGCGGGTGGTAGACAATCCCGCGCCCAGCCTGCTGGCGCGTGAACACCGCGCCGCCGTGATCCTGGACCGCACTGACGGCCGGCAGGATCTGGATCGGCGGGGCGGGCGGGATCGGACCTTCGCTGGCTTGCAGCGCCTCAACCCGGTAGCGCGCGCCGCCAAAAGCCGCACCGCGCGCGCCAATCGCCGCGGCATAAACGTGCGTGGCACGGACCGCCGGGCCATCATCGGTAACGCCATCAGCTTTGGCCCCGCCCACTTCGACGGCGATACGCCCCGCTTCAGGCAGCGCGCGCCAGTAGCGCCCGTTGCTCGACCGGCCGACGAAGCGCGGATGAGCGCCAAACAACGCCGCGGTCGCCAGAGCATCACTGACATAGCGTGATGCGCCTGTCCCGATTGCATCACGTCCGCTGGTCTGGATAATGTCGGTGCCCGTGCGCAAGTTTTGAATAGGAATGTCAGCAAACAAGAAATCGGCCATGGATATAGGTCTCCGCGGATGGGGTCAGGCGAACGAAGTCAGGATGAGGTTGCGCAGGTCGCGCGCCATCAGTTGCGCGTCGAGATTGTGACCGGCCTGGCCCGGATGAGTCGGGTCGGCGGGGCTGAAGCCATAGATCGAGGCTTGGGTGTTGCGGACAACGAGGGCGACCAAAGTGCCCGTGGCGGTTGCGGGGATATCGATCGTGATCGCGGTGGCGGAGACGATCGTGGCGACCCGCGCTCCGGCCGGGATGCCCGCCCCTTCAATCCCGGCGCCAACCGCCCAACCCGCGGTTGAAGCGATGGCCGTGATTGACGCGCTGCCACTGGTGGTGGTGCCAGTGGTGGAGATGAAAGTGTTGGCGCCCGAGCGGGACAGCGTGCCCGGCCCGAACCGGTCAAGAAACCACACGTTCGATCCAGCCGCGCCGTTACACGCTTCCTGCCCGGCGTCGCGCAGCCGGAACAGATCGAGCACCGGGTCGCCGCCTGGCCAAGTTGGCCCAAACACGACCAGCGGCTTGCCGGGGCGCTGCGTGTTCCAGTGGTCGATCAGCGTCCATAGCGCCTTGTTGACGGCTTCCTGCAGGCTGGCCGCGCCGCCCCACAGAGAGGAAGCGACGACATCGTTGATCGACATCATGACCACCCCCATCGCCGGGCTCGGCGCGGTGCCAGTGATTTGATCGGTCCAGCCATTAAGCGCCAGATCGGCCAGCCGGTTGCTGTCCTGCCAGTTGACTCGCCCGCCCGAACCGGGGTTGAGCAGGCCAGTTCCGCCGACTGAGGCGTTGGCCGGGTTGAAGCCCAGCGTGCGCAGCAGCGCGACACCCTGGCCGTCATACTGCTGGGTCGCGCCGGTGCCTTCCGGGAAGCTATCGCCGACCAAGGTCACCAGCGGAAAGCTGCGACCGGTGCCGGTAACTTCGCCGATTGATGCAACGTTGAGCCCCTTGGGCCGTCCGCCGCAAAGCTCGATCCGGATGCGGCGCGTGGCGCTGACCGGGAACACGACTTTGACATAGTGCCAGTTGGCGTCAGTCGTGATTGCGGCCGTACCGGCGATCTTGTTGCCAACCATCACCCGGAAATTGACCCCGGCGTAGAGCGTTGACGCCAGCACGGTCAGTTCGAACTGGGTTCCGGTGTGCTGGAATTCGAACGCATTATAGGCAAAGGTCCGGTTGGTTCCGTACCACGCGCCGCGCGCGAAAAAGGTCGCGTTCGAATCGGTGTCGGCGCATCCTGCCAGCCAGGTGGTTTTGGCCGTATTGGTCAGCGACACATTGGCCGAACCATAGGACGCGGCGTTGATAGTCGATGCGGTGTTGGCCGCGCCAACCGTGATCGTCGCCACATCGTTGGCAACGTTGCGGTAAGCGGGCTGCGGAAAGAATGCATTGTTGCGCAGTGCGCTGACCAATGCCGCGGTACCCGATGAACGGGCCTGAGCGGCGGCCATGCCGCGCGCGATAAGGTCGGTGCTCATTGGGCCATCCTGTAAGTGAGGCTGCCCGAAGTCAGCGTGATGTCGAGGTAAAGGCGGGCGGCGCTTTCGCTTTCCTCCCACACCGGATCGCAGCAATTGGCCGCAAACTGCCCCCAGACACTGCCGGCGGCGGTCAGCGGCTGGCGGGTGATGCCGCCGTCAGTGGACCGCGTGACTTTGACGCTGCCGGTCCAGGTTCCGGTCAGCACGAGCATCACTGCGCGGCCGAGCGCGGGCTGGTATGGGCCAGCCACGGTGCTGGTTGCGGTGGTTCCGGCCAGCGGGGTAGTCGCACCGGATCCGCCGCTGGTGACGGTCACCGGCAGCGGGGTGGCGGCGGCAACTTGCAGCATGCTGCCATCGACATCGGCATAGGCCATGGCGCGGGTTACGGCATAGCCGGCAGGGTTCTGAATTGGTGTGGGCATTGGAGGTCCTCGCGAATCGGGAACGTTCAATTAACCCATTTGGTTATGTGTAGGAAAACGGTTTCTCCAAAAAGACAGCTTTGCCGCTGCGAATCCTTTCAGCTACGCAGCTCGCTGCAAATTTGGGTGGTGCAGTCCAGGCCAAAGCTCTAGCAAGGCCTTGGTATTCGATGAAAGTAGCGGTTTTCCATCCCGGCACGCAGCACAGCTGGCAGACGGCCTATGCGTTGCAGCAGCTTGACCGGTTGCAGTGGTATGCCACCTCGATCTTCTACAAACCTGGCAGCATGCCTTATCTGCTTGAGCGTCTGCCCGGCCCACTGGGCCAGCGGCTGGGCCGCGAATTTGCGCGGTTCCGCCATGCCGGGCTCGATCCGGCGCTGGTCCGCACCGCTGGCGTGATTGAGTGGCTGGAGCGGATCGCCGCACGCAGCGGCTGGCATGGTGCGGCACGGCGGCTCGATGCCTTGGGCAACCGGCGCTTTGCCGCGCAGATCGGGCGCGCGATCGGCGGCCCTGACGAATTCGCGCTGTGGGGCTACAACGCCTCCTCGCTCAGCTCGTTCGAACTGGGCCGCGCCGCCGGACGGACCCTTATCCTTGACCGGACTATCGGCGATTTCCGCCGCTACAACCGCCTGATGGCGCAGGTGGCGGAAACTCACGCCGAATGGTTCATTCCCACCGACCGCGCGGTGCCTGCCGATCAGATCAAGCGCGACCAGCGCGAATACAAACTGGCCGACGTGATCCTGACCGGCAGCGAATTCTGCGCGCAAACGGTGCGCGAATTTGGCGGACCGCAGATCGCCAGCAAAGTTCGCGTGCTGCCTTACTGCTTCGATGAAGCGTTGTTTGCGCGTGCACCGCAGCCGCTGCCGCTTGCACCGGGTGAGCCGGTGAAGTTCCTGTTCATCGGCCAGCTGGGCCCGCGCAAAGGGATCCAGCACCTGCTCGAAGCCTTCGCGCGGATCCCGGCCAGCGCCGCCAGCCTGACGATGGTCGGCGAACTGCGCGTGCCGCGCCGCACTTTTGCCCGCTATGCCGACCGGGTGACCTATGTGCCGACCGTGCCGCGCGCCGAAATCCCAGCGATCATGGCGGCGCATCATGTGCTGGTCTTCCCCAGCTATTTCGAAGGCTCGGCGCTCTCGCTGATCGAGGCGCTGGCGAGCGGCATGGGGGTGATCCAGACCCGCGCCGCCGGCAATGGCGCTACGCCGCATACCGGCCTGATGCTCGATTCGCCCGACACCGAAACGCTTTATACCGCACTGATGGAGGCAATCGAAGACCGCCCAATGATCGAAGGCTGGCGCGCGCGCGCGCAGGCCGAGGCTGCCCGTTATGCGTTTAGCGCCTATCGCGCCAATATCGCCGCCTTGCTCGCCGAGCTGGAAGCGCGATGAGCGGCGCCCCTTCCGTACCGCGTACAGCCCAGAATTGTCCGGACGTAGCCATCGTCGGTGCGGGTGCGGTCGGCATCGCCTTGGCGGTGCTGCTGGCGCGGAGCGGGGTGCAGGTTACGCTGATCGAAGGCGGCCCGGCCAAGCCGCCAGTGGCCTACCGCGCGGCCAATGCAGCGCGATCAACGGGCCGTCCGCATCTCGGGCTGAGCGAAGGCCGGATGAAGGCGCTGGGTGGCACCACCCGGTTGTGGGGCGGGCAGTTGATGGCGTTCAGCGCCAACGACCTCGCCCCCGAAGCATACCCCGGAAAACCCGGCTGGCCGATAGCCCATGCCGATCTGGCGGCGGCAACTGACCGGGCGCTCGACCTGCTCGGTATCCCAGCAGCACTGAAGGATCCGGCGGCGGTTTATCGCAGCGCCACCGGGCATTCGCCCGACATGGGCGATGATTTGGCGATTGCGATTGCTGCGTGGCTGCCGCAGCCCGACTTTGCGCAGCTGTTCGCTGCCGACCTGAAACACAATTCCAATCTGACAGTGCTGACGGGCACCCGGCTTAGCAGCATTCAATACGCTGAGCCCGGCGGTCCTGCGTTGTTGATCATGGAGGATGGCACATTCCATCGCGCCATCGAACCGCGCCAGATCGTGCTGGCCAATGGCACCTTCGAACTGGTCGCAACCTTGCTGCGCACCGCCCAGCAAGCGCCGCATTGCGGGTTTGCCGATAACCCGCACATCGGGCGGTGGTTCATCGATCACCTGCACGGGATCGCCGGCACAATCCGCGATCTGGATCACGACCGGCTGCGCGATCTGACCGATCCGGTGCTGCGCAGGGGGCGCAAGTTCACGGTCAAGCTCAAGCTGAGCGACACGCTGCAGGCCCGCGCGCGGATCCCCAATGTCGCCGCAATGGTGCTCGGCCCGCTGGGGCTGCGCGACTTGCTGGGGCAGCTGACCGGGCTGGCGCGGCGGAGCGGGAATGGCGAAGCCGGGCCCGGCTTGGTGCGCAGTCTGGCGATGCTCGCCCCGCTGATCTGGCGCTATGTGGCCAAGCGGCGCGGGCCGGGGCTGGTGGGCAATCACGCCTTTCTGGGGGTTGAGGTCGAGCAAGCACTATGCCCGCTCAGCCGGATTACGCTCGATCCTGCCGACCCAGAGCGGCTGGTGCTGCATTGGGCGCTGGATGGCGCCGCCGAAATGCACGCAATCCGCCTGTTCAGCGAAGCTGCGCGCGATCAGTTTGCGAAAGACCAGCTGGGCACGATCGACGTTGATCCGCGCATTCTGGCTGAGGACCCGGCCTTTCTGGACGATTGCCACGATGCCTACCACCAGATGGGCGGCGCCCGGATGGCGGCGAGCGCGGCGGACGGCGTGGTCGATGCCAATCTCAAGGTGTTCGGGACCAGCAACCTATATGCGCTGGGCGCGGCAACCTTCCCCTCGGGCAGCTTCGCCAATCCCACACTGACAGCATTGGCCTTGGCGGTGCGGCTGGCCGACCATCTGGTGGAGCAGCTCGCGAAATGATCGTGCCGCGCCTGGTGCTTGGCACTGCCCGGATTGCGGGCGGGGTCAGCGAGCGCGCGGCCGTGGACCTCGTCAAAAGCGCCTTCGACGCAGGTGTCTGCCAGGTCGACACTGCCCCGTCTTACGGCATGGGCACCGCCGAAGTGGTGGTGGGCAAGGCGCTGATCGGGCACCCGCAGGTCAGCGTCACCACCAAGCTTGGCTCGGCTCGCCCCAGCCTGCCGTGGTTGCGCACTGCGCTGCGCGAATTGAAGCGGCGAGCCGGAACGGCAGCCTTGCCCGAACCCGGCTTTGCTCCGGAGCGGATCGAGGTTGCCAACGGGAACGATTTTCCGCTCGGCGCGATGGCCGGATCGCTGGCGTTATCGCAGGAACGGCTGGGGCCTATCGCACTGCTTTTGCTGCACGATGTCAGTGCGGGCGAAGTCACGTCGGCGCTGCTGGAGCAGCTGAATGCGCTGAGCGGCGGGGTCAATGCGGGGGCGGGCTACGCCAGCTTCGCGCAGTTCGATCCGGCGCTGGATCGGCTGTTTCCCGCCGCCATGACCGCGCAATGCGCCATGGTGCCAAGCTGGCTGACTGGGGCGGTTCCAGTTCTTAAGGGACGCCCGCTGCGGCTGCATTCGGTTGCCAAAACCGGGCTGGCCTTGGCTGAGCAGGATCAGGGCTTTGGCGCTGCTTTGGACCGGGCGGCCCGCATTATTCCCGCCAGCGACCCGCTGACCGCTCGGATTGCCGCCATTTATGCGCTGGCGACCATATGTATTCCTAAGGCGCAGCTGCTCTTTGCATCAAGCCGCACAACCCGGCTCAAAGCGCTCATAACAGCGCTCAAAACGGTCGACGACAGGCAGCAGGCGGCCGAGATCGCAGCGCTGTTCCGCACTTAGGCGGGGTAAAGCAAGTCCGCCGGAACGTGCGCGGCCAAGGCAGCCAGCTTCGCGCGTTCTTGCCGCCAGGCACGCAGCACCAAGGGCGGCAGCACCGGCCAGTAAGTCTTTGGCATTTTTGCGAAACTGCGCAGCGCGCGGCCGGTCCGCCCGGCCGCCAATTCACCGGCAATACCGCGCGCACCCAGTGCCGCCGGGATCAGCCGCAGCCGCATTCTGGCGCGGGCGTCGATGCCCAGTTCAGTGCCGTGCCGCGCGACGAATTCGGGCAAAAACGCTCGGAAATCCTGCAGTTCGCGCAAGGAAGCGCGGGCTTGCACCGCCACTTGCCCGGCATGAATCCGGTTGATTGTCAGTGGCTGGGGGACGACCGCGTAGTCATAATGCGTCAGCAGTTCAAGCCAGCAGAACAGGTCGAAATAGAGGTAGCGCGGGTCAAATCCGCCAACCTTTTCAAAGGCATCTCGGCGCATGGTGGCGGTGGTGAGTGCGGGGAACGGCACCGCGCGGCTGACGTCCCACAACTTACGCGCGATGGTGTCGCGGCCAGAAAGCTGCAGAACCCCGGTTTCAGCTGGCGGATCAGTGAGATAGCCATTGCCAAACAAGTGCCGCTCACCGTTGCCGATCAGCGCCACCGCCGTGTGTTCAACACCGCCGATCGCCTGCACCAGTGCCGCAAGGCAGTCCTCACGCATCAGATCATCGTGGCAGAACAGCTTGACCCAGCGGCTGCTGGTCAAGCGGACCGCGCGGTTCACATTGGCCGCCTGCGGGATCAATTCCGCGCAGCGCGAAACCTGCACGCGCGGATCACGCCGGGCATAGTCGGCCAGTATATCGGGGGTCGCATCGTCGGAGGCATTGTCCGATACGTGCAGCGTAAAATCGCCCATCGTCTGAGCGAGAATCGAATCGAGCGCTGCGGCCAGATAGTTGGCCCCGTTGCGCACTGGCAGCGCGACCGCGATCAGCGGTGCCGTCATGGCGCGACCGCGAAGGGCACCGTATCGGCCGGATCATACCGCAGCGCGGCATAGGCGATCAGAAGGAAGTCGGCCGCAGCCTCAGGCGGATTGACGAACACATGCGCCAGCCCGGCGGGCATATAGACGGTCTGCGGCGCAGCTGCATCGAGCCACCATTGGGCGCGCTCCCCGGTGACCGGATCGGCTACCATCAGCAGCGCGCTGCCCTGGACGATCGTGAACCATTCGGCGCAGAGCGGGTGGTAGTGATTGCCGCGGGCCTGCCCGGGGACCGCCATGGTCAAATAAACCTCGCCCACCGCGCTGGGCAGGCCCTCCTCGCCGCCATCGAGCGTCTTGAGAAACCAGCCGCGCTCGTCCGCGATCAAGCGGCGCGGGAGGAAGCGAACCTGATCGATCAAGCGCACCGGGCAAGCTCCTGTGTAACTAGGTCTGCGACGCCTTGCGCCAAGGTCACTCGCGCGCTGCGCAGGTCCCGCGCCTGCCACCGTGACAGGTCGGGCAGACTGACCATCGGTTCGGCCGCGCGGTACGGCACTGCGCCGATCCGGCACTCCGCAGTCACACCGCGCGAGCCCAGTTCGGCGACCAAGGCATCGACAAAGGTACGCAACTTAATTGCCTGGCCCGAGCCCAGATTGTTGATTGTCAGGCCGGACTCGCGCGGTAGATCGCCCAAGGCCGCCCACAGCATCGCCGCGCAATCATCGACATGGAGGATATCGCGCTGCTGCCCGCAGGCAGTCAATTCAACCGGCTGGCTGGCCAGCGCCTGCGCGATGATGAACGGCCCCAGCCGCCGCGCTGCCTCGCCCGCCCCATAGATGTGAAACGGGCGCAGCAAGGCCAGCGCCAGCCGGTCAGAAAACGCCCCGGCAACACAGGCCGAAGCCGCTTTAGCTGCGCCATACTGGCTGCCCGCCGGAACAATCGGCCAATCCTCGCTGACGGCGTGAGGCGATGGTTTATATTCAAAGCCCGACCCGACCAACACCACCCGGGGCGGCACTGGCAGCTGCGCGCAGGCATCGAGCAGCGCTTCGGTGCCCAAGGCTGCGACAATCAACATTTCGGCCAATGCGCTCGCGCCATAGGCCACCCCTGGTGCAGCGCAGTGGATCACCGCCTGCGGAGCAATTGCGCCCACGACTGCGGCTACCCCAGCGCGGTCAGTCAGGTCGGCGGGATGGTGGCGGGTCCCGTCAGGTCCGGGCGAACGGCCAAGGCAGTGAAGCTCAACCCCCGCTGCCAAACCTTGCCGGGCCACCTGCCAGCCAAGGAACCCGCTCGACCCAGTCAGCAGCACCCGCTGCCCGGCCTGCGGTCTAGCGGCACTTTCGTCGAGCAAGGCACTGTGCACGCTCACGCCGCAAACGGCGGGCCCAGCGCGGCGGCTGCGGCAAGGTAAGCATCCAGATCGGCCAGCGTAGCGGCACGCGCCGCTTCGGGCTTTGCGATTACGGCCTTGTACCACGCCGCAGTGCGCGCTGCAGTCTCGGCAAAATTCCACACCGGCTGCCAGCCCAATTGCCCGACCGCCTTGTCGATCGACAGCCGCAGCAGGCCCGCCTCGTGCAGCGCGCCGGGCTGGCTGGCATCGCTCCACCCGCCCGCGCCCCACGCAGCCAGCACCGCATCGGCAAGATCGCCGACGCTGCGCACGTCGGTCGGCTGCGGTCCGAAATTCCACGCCTCGGCGAACCGCTCACCGCCCGGCTGCGCCAGCTGCGCTCCCAGCCAAAGGTAGCCCGCGAGCGGTTCGAGCACATGCTGCCACGGCCGCAGCGACCCCGCGTTGCGCAAGGTCGGCGCACCATTGCCGGCCAGCGCGCGCATCAGATCGGGGATCAGGCGATTGCTTGACCAATCACCCCCGCCGATCACATTGCCGGCCCGCGCGGTCGCGATCTTGACCCCGTGCTCGCCCGCTTTTGCGGGAGCAAAAAAGCTGTCGCGCCATGATGCCACGGCCACTTCCATTGCCGCCTTGCTGGCGCTGTAGGGATCGTATCCGCCCAAGGGATCGTTCTCGCGGTAGCCGTGCTCCCACTCGCGGTTGAGGTAGACCTTGTCGGTCGTGACCATCACCACCGCGCCGCGCATGCCGCTGGTGCGCACCGCTTCCATCAGGTTGATCGAGCCGGTGACGTTGGTTGCGAAGGTTTCCGCCGGGGCGGCATAGCTTTCGATTACGAGCGGCTGCGCGGCCAGGTGGAACACGAAATGCGGCTGGGCCTTGGCAACGGCAGCAGCCAGCGCAGCGGCATCGCGGACATCGCCGATCTGATGATCGATCGCCCCCGCAATCCCGGCCTGTTCGAACAGGCTGGGCGTAGTCGGCGGGGCGAGCGAGTAACCGCTGACCTGCGCGCCCAACCGCTCCAGCCACAGGCACAGCCACGAGCCCTTGAACCCGGTGTGCCCGGTAACGAACACCCGCTTGCCGCGATAGGCCTCAGCAAACATCGCTGGCTCCTAGCGCTGCCACGGTGCGTTTCCGCTGTCCCACAGATCGCCGAGCAGCTTCCATTCGCGGTACGTATCCATCGGTTGCCAGAAACCGTGATGTTCGTAGAGCATCAGTTCGCCCGCTGCGGCCAGCCGCTGCAATGGCTCCTGCTCGAGCACCAGTCCCGGATCAGCGTCGAGGAAATCGAACACCTTGGGCGAGAACACGAAGTAGCCGCCGTTGATCAGCCCTTCGCCCGCCTGGGGCTTCTCCGAAAAGCTGGTAACTTGCGATCCTTCGACCGTCATCACCCCGAACCGTCCCGGCGGGTGGACCCCGGTGACCGTCGCGGCCTTGCCGTGGCTGCGGTGAAACTTGATCACCTCGGCCACATCGATATCGGCCACGCCGTCGCCATAGGTCAGGCAGAACAGTTCTTCGCCGTGGAGGTAATCGCGCACCCGCCACAGCCGCGCGCCGGTCTGCGCAGCCAGCCCGGTTTCGGCCAGCACGATCTGCCACGCCGCCTCGGGGAAATCGGCCGCGCCATAATCGACCTCGCCTGGCCGCCCCGGTGAGATTTGCAGGTTGGACAATTGCGCCCGCAGGTTGAGGAAGTATTCCTTGATCGCCCAGCTTTTGTACCCCAGGCACAGCACGAAATCAGCCACGCCCGCCGCGCCATAAGTGCGCATGATGTGCCACAGGATCGGGCGATCGCCGATCCGGATCATCGGTTTGGGAATGTCGTCAGCGACATCGCGGATGCGGGTGCCTTGCCCGCCGCAGAGGATTACGGCCTTCATATCGTTCAATCCTTTAGGGGAGTTAGCCGGGCGCGCAACTCTGCAATGAGGCCGCTGGTGCCGCCGCGCAGCTCGGCCACACTGACCAATCCAAGCCGGCTGGCCGCGCTCCACACCCAGACCAGCATCACCAGTTCCTGCGCCAGCAGCGCCCAGGCCATGCCCAGCGCGCCCATGGCCGCGACCAGCGGAATGCCCGCCGCGATACTGACCACAGCGGCGATCAGGTAAGTATAGGTCCAGCTGCCGTGGCGGTTGATCGCGAGCAGCAGGTTGGACAGGGGGAACCACGCGGCATCGGCCAGCATCCCGGCGATCATTACCGCCAGCAGGGCAAACCCCGGCACGATCAATCCGCCGGTCCACAGCGCCACGAACCACTGGCCCAGGAGCAACATCCCCAGCGCGGCGGGGATCACCAGCAGCGCGGCCACCGCGACATTGAGCAGTACCAGCTGGCTCGCCCGCGCGCGGTCACCTTGTGCGGCATGGACGGTGTAGCGCGGCATCGAGGCGACGTTGAAGCGGAAGGCAAATTGCAGCGCTGTGCGGCTGAGCGTGCGGACCACCGCAAAGGCCGGGACTGCCGCGGGGCCGCCGACCGCGCCGATCACCATGACCGAACCCTGGATCGTCACCGCTTGCGCGCCGGGCAGCACCAGCGCGGCCAAGGCCGGGCGCAGCAGCCCGCGCACTTCCTTGCCGTCAACTTGCCACGCCGCATTTCTAAGCCACGGGGCCTTGCGGTGCAACGCCAGCGACATCAGCACTGTCCCCGCCAGCCGGGCCAGCAAATAGGCCAGCGCAACCTGCACCGGGCTGCCCCCGGCCAAGGCCAGCCCCAGCGCCGCAGCAGCTTCGACCAGCACCACCGTCTGGTACAGCATCCCGCTGTAGGCAAAACTGTCCGCCGCGCGAAAGCCCGCCAGCGTGACCCCGTTGACCAGCGCGAGAAAGCCGTAAAGGCACAGCAGCAGCGCGGCGGTTGCCGCCTGCGCGCGCGGCATCGCTGCGCCGAAATCGAGCGCACTTGGCCGCAGCACGAAGATGAACAGCGCCGCCAAGCTCAGCAGGGCCAGCCCGGTGGCCGCAGTGACCACGCGCAAGGCCATGTGGATCCGCGCCGCGCGGGGCAGATCGCCTTGCGCCGCCGCTTCAGTCATCGAATTGGCCCCCGCGGTGGTCAGCCCCAGATCGGCCATCGCCAGCAGCGAGGGCACACTGAACAGCATCACCCACGCGCCATAGCCCGCGAGCCCCCAATTGTGGGTCAGCACCGGGACCGAGACGAGCTGGACCACCAGCTGCACGAAGATGCCGTAGAAGCCGACCGCAGTGCCAAGGGCAAGGCGCGACTTGCCGAGGTTGAGGAGCGACCGCATGGCGGTGTGCTAGCCGGGTTTGGCAGAGGCCGGAACCACTATCACCGGGTCGGGACCGGGACGTCGCCAGAATAATCGTAAAAACCGCGCCCGGTCTTGCGCCCCAGCCAGCCAGCCTCGACGTATTTCATCAGCAACGGAGCGGGGCGGTACTTGCTGTCGCCGGTGGTGTTGTACAGCACCCGCACGATATCGAGGCAGGTGTCGAGCCCGACGAAATCGGCCAGTTCGAGCGGGCCCATCGGGTGATTCAGCCCCAGCCGGCAACCTTTGTCGATATCGGCGATGTTGGCGGTCCCCTGGCCCAGCACGAACACCGCTTCGTTGATCATCGGCAGCAAGATCCGGTTTACCACGAAGCCCGGCTCGTCCTCGGCCATCACTACTTGTTTGCCCAGACTTTCGGCAAAGGCGCGGGTGCGGGCGGTGGTGTCCTTGGCGGTGGCGAGCCCGGGGATCACCTCGATCAGCGCCATCACTGGCACCGGATTGAAGAAGTGCAGCCCGATGAACCGTGCCGGATCGGGCGAACTGGCCGCCATCCGGGTGATCGGGATCGAGCTGGTGTTCGAGGCGAGGATCGCATCGGGGCGCAGCACTGCGCCGACCGCCTCAAAGATCTTGCGCTTGATCTCTTCGCGCTCAGTCGCCGCCTCGATAATCAGGTCGGCAGCGGCCATCGGGACATAGTCCGCGACCGGGATGATCCGCGCCAGCGCCGCCGTCGCCTCCTCCGGAGTTATCTTGTCGCGCGCCACCAGCTTACCCAGCGCCTTGTCGATCCCGGTCTTGGCCTTGTCCGCCAGCGCGATATCGACATCGGACAGCAGGACCTTGATCCCGGCTTGCGCCACAGTCTGGGCAATGCCCGAGCCCATCTGGCCCGCCCCGATTACCGCCACTGTCCGCATTGTCCGCTCCTTCGCACTTGCAGCAAAGACGGCTGGTTAGCTGCGCCAGTTGGCCTTGGCTAGCGGTTTTGGCTCACCGGTTTTGGCCGGGCACCCACAGCACATCGCCCGCCCCCGCCGCATTGATCGCGCGGGTCAGCACGAACAGCAGGTCGGACAGCCGGTTGATATAGGCCAGCGCGGCGGGATTGACCGCATCCTGCGCCGCCAAGGCCGTCATCGCCCGCTCCGCCCGGCGCGCCGAGGCACGCGCGACATGAGTGCGCGCCGCCGCTTCGCTGCCGCCGGGCAGGATGAAGCTAGTCAGCGGCGGCATCGTATCGTTCAGCGCGTCGATCTGCTGCTCAAGCCAGGTGACTTGCGCCGGGACGATCCGCAGTTCCATCGGTGATGGCGTGAAATCGGTGCCCGGCGTGGCAATGTCCGCGCCCAGATCAAACAGGTCGTTTTGAATGCGGGTCAGCTGCGCCGCGTAGTCAAACGCGCCGAGCCCGACCACCGCCAGCCCCAGCGCCGAGTTTGCCTCATCGACCGCGCCGATCGCTTCCATCCGGGCGTGGTGCTTGGGCAGGCGCGAGCCGTCGACCAGGCCGCTGGTGCCGCCATCACCGGTGCGGGTGTAAATCTTGTTGAGCTTGACCATGATGCTGCGGCTTACTTGCGCGCGGCGAACATGATGACGATCACCACCACAATCGCGGCGGCCTGAAACATGATCCGGCGGTACATCAGCTTGTTCTGCAGCAGCTGGTTGGCGGTCGGCCCGCTGCCCTCGGGCCGGTCGATATCGGCCTTGGCGCTGGCCAGAAACGACACGATGCCGCGCACCAGAGTGAACACGGTCAGCGCCATCAGCACCAGCACCAGCGGGATCAAAATGTTGTTCATGGCGGGGTCTCTACCCCGCTGCCCAGCGAAATGCCAGCAGGGAAGCGGTGCGCCCGCAGCGCAGATGCCAAGGCCAATCCATCCGCGCCGGCGCGCCGCAAATCACCCAGCGCCGCCGATCCGCGACGCTTGGCCAGCTTCCTGCCGTCCGCTTCGACCAGCAACAAGTGGTGATGGTAAGAACGTGCACAAAGGTGCAGGAGGCGGCCGAGCAGCACATGAACATGGGTTGCGGCGAACAGATCGGCCCCGCGCGTCACCAGCGTGATCCCTTGCGCGGCATCGTCAAGCATCGCGGCGAGGTGATAGCTGGCGGGGGCCTCCTTGCGCAGCAGCACGACATCACCGAACACCTCGGGCCGAGCCTGCTGAACCCCGGCCAGTTCGTCTTGCCAGCTTAGCGGCCCGGCCAGCGCAATCGCCTTGGCCATATCGAGCCGCCACGCCGCGCCCGCCGGATCGACCGCGCGGCCCCGGCAGGTCCCGGGATAAATCGGACCGTCGGGCCCGGCCTGCATTGCTGCGGCCAGCACCTCGGCGCGGGTACACTGGCAAGGGTACAGCAGCCCCATATCCTTGAGCCGCTCGCCCGCCGCAACGTAGCTGTCGAGCCGGTCCGACTGGAACACCACCGCCCCGTCCCACTCCAGTCCCAGCCAGCTGAGGTCGGCCATGAATTCATCGGCCTGCGCCGCCCGGCTGCGCGTGCCATCGATATCCTCGATCCGCAGCAAAAACTCCCCGCCGCGTTCCCGTGCCAGATCATGCGCGACAATCGCCGCATAGGCATGGCCCAGATGCAGCGGCCCGTTGGGGCTGGGGGCAAAACGTGTCCGGATAGTCACAGCGGCGCTTGTCCTGTGGATTGCGCTGCGAAGCAAGGCTTGACGCACCGCCCCGCGCCATGTTCATTGCGG
>JANNYT010000218.1:0-1552 GCA_031410255.1 Novosphingobium sp.
GCCGCGGGCATCGCCGTCCATCCGGGTCAGGACCACGCCGGTCAGCGGGACATGGCTGGTAAACGATTGCGCGACGTTGACCGCATCCTGCCCGGTCAGTGCATCGACCACCAGCAGCACTTCGCGCGGCACCGAAATCCCGGCGACCGCCTGCATCTCGTCCATCAACTGCTGATCGACGTGGAGCCGGCCGGCCGTATCAAGCAGTAGCACGTCAATCGCCTGCAGCTTGGCCGATTGCAGCGCGCGCACGGCAATTTCGGTCGGCTGCTGGCCCGTGATGATCGGCAGTGTCGCCACCTCGATCTGCTCGCCCAGCACCTTCAATTGCTCTTGCGCGGCCGGCCGATTGACGTCGAGCGACGCCATCAGCACTTTCTTGCCCTGCTTTTCTTTCAGCAGCTTGGCGAGCTTGGCGGTGGTGGTGGTCTTGCCCGAGCCTTGCAGCCCGACCATCATGATCACCACCGGCGGCGCGGCGTTCAGATCGAGCTCGGCGGGTTCGTCCCCGCCCAGCATCTCGACAATCGCATCGTTGACGATCTTGACGACCTGCTGGCCCGGAGTGACCGAGCGCAGCACCGACTGGCCGACGGCCTGCTCGGTGACCTGGTCGATGAACCGGCGGACCACCGGCAAGGCAACGTCGGCTTCGAGCAGCGCAATCCGCACTTCGCGCATGGCATCGCGCACGTCCTGCTCGCTGAGCGCGCCGCGCCCTTTGAGCCGGTCGAAGACGGTGCCGAGCCGGTCGGACAGCGTGTCAAACATTGCGCGTTTTACTCCGCTCGCGCTGACCCGAATTGGCCAAACGCGAAAAACGCCGGCGGACGAAACCTCGTCAGCCAGCGGGTAAATCAACATTCACTGCCGCGCTACGCGGCGATATTCGGTTCATCCGGCGCTGCGCAAATTACGCAATACCGCGAATGGTGGAGCCTAGCGGGATCGAACCGCTGACCTCCTGCATGCCATGCAGGCGCTCTCCCAGCTGAGCTAAGGCCCCATTCCAATCGAGAGGCAGCCACTTAGTTGCGGCCCCCATGCTTGGCAAGCCCATATTTGGGCCCGCCCAGCGCCTCAGGTCTCGGCGCTGTCACCATCGCCATCGACCCCGGCCACGCCCAGATCATCATCGCCGCCCAGATCAACGTCGTTGTCGGGCGAATCGCCGTCTTCGTCGATATCCAGATCGCTTTCGCCCAGATCGCCGTCGGCAACCTCTTCAACCTTTTCCTTGCGAACTTCTTCGTAAGGGACCGGCTGCTTGGATTTGAGCACCGGATCGGCCTGCCACAGATAGCCGCATTCGATGCAGGTGATCGGATCGTCCTTGCCCAGATCGTAAAAGCGGGTGCCGCATTTCGGGCAGCCATGCTTGGAGCCCCATTCAGCCTTGACCATAAAATTCCTCACATGCGCTGCCGGTTTGTCGGAAGCGGAAAACTGTTAAATACGTATTGGGAGGCGGATGCGCCATACCCAGCGCGGGCGCGCCTTGCCATAGGCCGCGCCCGCTGTCAAAGCGCGCGCGTGAACAATAGTGCTTCCC
>JANNYT010000219.1:0-7154 GCA_031410255.1 Novosphingobium sp.
TCGGCCACCGGGGCGATGGTCGAAGGGTTGTGGAACGTGCCGCCCGGCACGATTTTCCGGATCATGCTGACCGAAGGACAAGCCGTTACCGCGACCGCGCGGTGGTGCCAGGAAGACCGGATGGGGGTCGAATTTGCCGCGCCGCTCGCGCTCGATGATGCCGGGCGGATCGCAATGATCGCACACAGCCAGAATGGCGCTGCCCGGCAGCCGTTGCTGCGCCGCGCTGATGGAGCTGCGGCATGAACCGCTGTGCGCAAGCCGCGCCAATCGTTAGCGATTACGAAACCATGTTTGGGTACTTGTTACGCAAGCACCACGTTCGCCGAGGGGTTAACAACATAGAATTGCCATGAGCAGCATTGTTTCATCCAAATTCGGACGCTTGCGCGGCCTGCTGGGGTCCACTCCGGGCGCCGCAGAAGCCAGCACTGCGCCGGCCTTGAGCGGGCAGGAATTACAGCAAGCGCTGCTGTTGCTGCGCGACTATGAAACGTCCGGGCAAGGGTGGTTCTGGGCGAGCAATGCTGAGAGCAAGATCAGCTATGTCTCGCAATGCGTTGCCGATCAGCTGGGCTGCCCCCGGACTCAATTGATCGGCCAGCCGATCCAATCGCTGTTCATTCTTGACCGGGATGAGGACGACACGGTGGAGCGCACCCTGCCGCTGATCCTCAGCGCGCGCAAAACCTTCTCCGATCTGGCGGTACGGGCCGCGCTGGATAATCAGGAAGTATGGTGGTCACTGTCAGGCCGGCCGCAATTTGGCAGTGATGGCAATTTCATCGGTTACCGCGGCAATGGCAACGATGTAACGGCGACGCGCCAAAGCCAGAAGGACGCCTCGCGTCTGGCGCAATACGATTCGCTGACCAGCCTGGCCAACCGCCACCGCATGGACAAGCGGTTAAACGCCACGCTGACTGCATACCAATCAGCCAAGCGCTGCTGCGCGGTGTTGATGATCGATCTCGACCGGTTCAAGCAGGTCAACGACACGCTGGGTCATCCCGCCGGTGACGAGCTGCTCAAGCAGGTCGCCAGCCGGCTGCAGCGCGTGGTGGTAGAGAAGGGCTGCGAAATCGGCCGGCTTGGCGGTGACGAATTCCAGATCATGCTGCCCGATATTGACGATCGCGGGCGGCTGGGCGAGATTGCCAAGACGATCATCACGATGCTCTCGCAACCGTATCAGATCGACGGCAGCCGGTGCGTTATCGGTGCCTCGATCGGCATCGCCATTGCGCCCTATGACGGGATCAACAGCGAAGAGTTGGTGCGCTCGGCTGATTTGGCGCTCTACGCCTCCAAGGGCGGTGGACGCGGCCAGTTCCGGTTCTACTCAGCCGATCTGCACAGCGAGGCTGAGCGCCGCCGCCAGATCGAAGAAGACCTGCGCGATGCGCTGTCGGAAGATCAGATGCGGGTCGCCTATCAGCCGATCATCGATACCAAGACCAACAAGGTCGTCTCGCTCGAAGCCCTGGCGCGGTGGGCGCACCCGGATCTGGGCGAGGTTTCGCCCGGAGTGTTCATCCCGATCGCCGAGGACTGCAACCTGATCGGCGCGCTGGGTGATTGGATCCTCAAGCAGGCTTGCGCTGATGCCGCGTCGATTGCCGGCAGCGTCAAAATCTCGGTCAATGTCTCGGCCTCGCAGTTTTCCAATCCCGGCTTTGCTTCAAACGTGGCGCAAGCGTTGGCGCATTCCGGGCTGGAGCCCGACCGGCTCGAACTGGAACTGACCGAATCGATTTTCCTGGGCGATCAGGCCGCCACCGAAGACATGTTCAACGCGCTCAAGCTGCTGGGCGTACGGCTGGTGCTCGATGATTTCGGGACCGGTTACTCTTCGCTCGCCTATCTGCAGCACGCCCCGTTTGACAAGATCAAGATAGACAAGAGCTTCATCACCGGAGTGACCGCCGAAGGCAATCGTAACGGCGCGATCATCGCCTCGATTGTCAGCCTGGCCGAAGCGCTGGGGATGGATACCACTGCCGAAGGGATCGAAGCCCACGACGAGCTGGACGCGATGCGCAAGCTGGGGGTCGGGCAGATCCAGGGCTATATCTATGCTGCGGCGGTACCATATGGCGATGTCTGTGAAGCTCTGCTCAGCGGCGAATGGGTGATCGAACCCGACGGCCCGAGCAAGTATCGCCCCGAACGCCGCACCGTACTGCGCCGGGTCGGGTTGATCCACGAAGACCACCGCTATGAAGCGATGATGCGCAACCTGTCGCGCGGAGGCTGTCTGGTCGAAGGGTTACTCGATGTGCCACTGGGCACCAGCTTCGTGGTCGATTTTGGCGAAGGCCAGCTGGCAGTGGCAATCGTCCGCCGCTCGGCCGGCGGGATGCAAGGACTCGAGTTTGAACACCAGTTGGTGGACGATGGCGCCGGCGGCCTGTGCACCCGCCACCGGGTCTCGCCCTATGTCATGGCGCAAGCCGGCATGCCGATGGGCGCGCTGCCGCCGGGCAATTACCCGGGGCAAATGATGCAGCAGCCCGGCATGGCAATGACCCTGCCCAAATTCGGCCAGACCGACAATCGCCCTAAAACCAAGGTGGCGTGAGCGGGCGAAAGCCGGTTGCCATAGCCCCTATTCCAAGGCAGTCTCTCCGCTTAATCGGTTGATCTTGTTGCCACTTGGCGCGTGCCGGATCGATCTGGGGAGACGAGGATGAACTATCAAACCAAGCTCTTGCTGGCCGCTGTCGCCGTTACATCTGTAGGTTCCAGCGTGCTCGCCGCACCTGCGCCCGGCGTAAATCCAGGCTCGGTCACCGCGCTGCCAACCACGCCGCGCAGTGTGCTGGCTCCCGGTCCGGTGCCAGCCGCGCCAGCTACACCCGCTCCAACTGGGCCGTGTCTGGCGGAACTGAGCATGAACCAGGTCGATGTAACGCGCAGCGCCGATGGCGCGACCTATAATGTCAGCGTCACGATCGCCAATATCGGCACCGAACCGGCCGTTGGCAGCCAGACTGCCGCGGGCGGGACCTTGGGTGTTTCGATTGCCGTGCTGGGCATCGGCCGTGCCCAGACCTATTTTGTGCAAATGGCTGATATCAACGTCATTCATCCCGCCACCAGCCGGACCTTCACCGGCTCAATCCCGGCCCGGCAAGTGACCAGCCTCTCACGCGAAATCACGGCCCGGATTGACCGCGGACCAGATGCGCCGCGCTGTGCCTATGATGCCCGCGCCAACAATGATGGGCTGGGGATCTCGGTCCCGACGATGCGCGCCTGGTTCACCGCCGGTAACGCGACCTACACGCGAGTGGCACCCTGGGCACGGTAGCGGGTTAACGCAGGGGCAGCGCGCCGCGTTGCCTCACGCCTGAACCGCTGCCGCCTCTAACGCTTGGCCGGCTTCCAGCCAGACCAGCTCTGCAGCTTTGATATCCGTCTCGGTTTCGGCGCGGCGCTTCATCAGATCGGTCATCGTCAGGTTCGCCAGCGACTTGTCGGCGCTGCCCGGCGCGAACATCGCTTGATCGATCATTGAGCGCAGCCCGGCCAGCTTTTCCATCTGCGCTTCGGCACGTTTGACCGCGCTGCGCAGTTCCTGCTGCTTTTCGCGCGCTTCGGCGGCGGCCTTGCGCTGCTCTTTCTTGTTGAGGCCCTTGCTGCCGCCTTCGCTGCGTCCGCTGCCGCTGCCGTCTCCGCTCAAAACGAATTTGATATAGTCGTCGATCGAGCCATCGAATTCAGTGGCAGTGCCGCCATCGACCAAGACCAGCCGGTCGGCGGTCATTTCCAGCATGTGCCGATCGTGGCTGACGATCACCACTGCACCGGCGTAATCGTTGAGCGCCTGAACCAGCGCCTCACGCGCGTCGACATCAAGGTGGTTAGTCGGCTCGTCGAGGATCAGCAAGTGCGGCGCATCGCGGGTGATCAGGCCCAAAGCCAGCCGCGCGCGTTCGCCGCCCGAAAGCTTGCCGACCTGCGTGGTGGCTTTGTTGCCCGAAAAGCCGAACCGGCCGAGCTGGCCGCGCACCGCCGCTTGGCTCGCGCCCTTCATCAGTCGGGTCATGTGCTCCAGCGGGGTATCTTTGCGGTCAAGCTCCTCCACTTGATACTGCGTGAAATAGCCGACCTTCATCCGTGATGAGGCGGTCATCTGGCCTTCCAGCGGGGTCAGCTGCGCCGCCAGCAGCCGCGCCAACGTGGTCTTGCCGTTGCCGTTGCGGCCCAGCAGCGCAATCCGGTCGTCTGGATCGAGCCGTAGGTTGAGCCGGCTGAGCACGGTCACATCGCCATACCCGGCCGAGGCCAGATCGAGCGTGATCAGCGGCGGGCGCAGTTCATCGGGGCTGGGGAAATCGAACGCCAGCGAGGGATCGTCGATCAGCTCGGCGATCGGCTGGAGCTTCGCCAGCGCTTTCTGCCGCGACTGGGCCTGCTTGGCGGTTGAGGCGCGGGCCGAGTTCTTGGCGATATATTCCTGCAGGTGCTCGCGCTGGGCTTGCTGTTTGGCCCGGGCCGAGGCGATCTGCGCCTGCCGCTCGGCGCGCTGGCGCTCAAACGCGTCGTAGCCGCCTGGGTACAGCGTCAGCTTGCCGCCGGTCAGGTGGAGGATATGATCAACCACATTGTTGAGGAAGTCGCGCTCGTGGCTGATCAGCAGGATCGTCGCGGGATAGCTCTTGAGGAAGTCTTCGAGCCACAGCACCGCTTCAAGGTCGAGATGGTTCGATGGCTCGTCCAGCAGTAGCAGATCGGGCTGCGAGAACAGCAGCGCGGCCAGCGCGACGCGCATCCGCCAGCCGCCCGAAAAGCTTTCGAGTGGGCGCGCCTGCGCCTCCTCGTCAAAGCCGAGGCCGACCAGAATGCGCGCGGCGCGGGCCGGGGCGGAGTGCGCCTCAATCGCGATCAAGCGTTCGTGAATATCACCCAGCCGGTGCGGTTCGTGGCAAGTCTCGCTCTCGTCCATCAGCGCGGCGCGCTCGGTATCGGCGGCGAGCACAGTCTCAAACGGGGAGGCCATGCCAGCGGGGGCATCTTGCTCAAGGTAGCCGATCCGCGCGCCGCGCGGCATCGAGACTTCGCCGCTATCGGGATCGAGTTGGCTGGCAATCACCTTGACCAGCGTGGATTTGCCCGCGCCATTGCGGCCGATCAGCCCGATACGCCCACGCGGCGGCAGCGCGGCGCTGGCCTCGTCAATAATCGTGCGGCCGCCAAGGCGGACAGTAATGCCAGTCAAGTTCAACATGGCGCGCCGCCTAGCAGGGCGAGGCCTGCGGCGATAGCCATGTGTTTGGCAAGGGTGTTTAAGCGGGCCGCGCCGCAAGGTGACAGCTCGCCTCGGTGCGGCTAAGGGCGCGGGATGACTGAACTGTCCCGCATCCGCAATTTCTCGATCATCGCTCATATCGATCACGGCAAGTCGACCCTGGCTGACCGCTTGATCCAGTTCACCGGCGGGCTGACCGACCGTGAGATGAGCGAGCAAGTCCTTGATAACATGGACATTGAGAAAGAGCGCGGGATCACGATCAAGGCCCAGACGGTCCGCCTCAACTACACTGCCGATGACGGTGAGACTTACGCGCTCAACCTGATGGACACCCCCGGCCACGTCGACTTCGCTTACGAAGTCAGCCGCAGCCTCGCCGCTTGCGAAGGCGCGCTGCTGGTGGTCGATGCAGCGCAAGGGGTCGAGGCGCAGACCTTGGCCAACGTCTATCAGTCGATCGAGCACGACCACGAGATCGTGCCCGTAATCAACAAGATCGACCTCCCCGCCGCTGAGCCCGAGAAGGTCAAGGCCGAGATCGAGGAAGTGATCGGGCTCGACGCCAGCCAGGCGGTGCTGACCAGCGCCAAATCGGGCATCGGCATCAAGGAAGTGCTCGAAGCCGTGGTCGCGCGGATCCCGCCGCCCAAGGGCGATCCTGCGGCCCCGCTCAAAGCGATGCTGATCGACAGCTGGTACGACCCCTACCTCGGCGTAGTGATCCTGATCCGGGTGATCGACGGGGTCGTCAAAAAAGGTACGCTGGTCAAATTCATGGCCGGCGGGACCGAGCACCTGATCGACCGGGTCGGCTGCTTCACCCCCAAGATCGAGGCCCTGCCGCAGCTCGGCCCGGGCGAAATCGGCTTCATCACCGCGCAGATCAAGGAAGTGGCGCAGGCCAAGGTCGGCGACACGATCACCACGGTCAAGGGCGGGGCGATCAAGGCGCTGCCCGGCTTCAAGGAAGTCCAGCCGGTGGTGTTCTGCGGGCTGTTCCCGGTCGACGCGGCGGATTTCGAGAAACTGCGCGAAAGCATCGCCCGGCTGCGGCTCAACGATGCCAGCTTTACCTTTGAGATGGAAAGCAGCGCCGCATTGGGCTTCGGCTTTCGCTGCGGCTTCCTCGGCCTGCTCCACCTCGAAATCATCCAGGAGCGCTTGACCCGCGAATACGATCTCGACCTGATTACCACTGCGCCATCGGTGGTTTACCGGATCCAGCTGCGCAAATCGAAGACCGACGATGCGCGCGAGCTGATGCTGCACAACCCGGCCGACTATCCCGATCCCAGCAGGATCGAGCAGATCGACGAGCCGTGGATCAAGGCGTCGATCTACACGCCCGACGAATACCTCGGCAGCATCCTCAAGCTGTGCCAGGACCGCCGCGGGGTGCAGACCGGGCTCACTTATGTGGGCGGCCGCGCGCAAGTCAGCTATGAATTGCCGCTCAACGAAGTGGTGTTCGATTTCTACGACCGCCTCAAAAGCATCAGCCGCGGCTATGCCAGCTTCGATTACGAGCAGATCGGTCTGCGCGAAGGCGATCTGGTCAAGATGAGCATCATGGTCAACGGCGATCCGGTCGACGCGCTCTCCATGATCGTCCACCGCAACGTCGCCGAGGCGCGCGGGCGGCACATGTGCGAACGGCTGAAAGACCTGATCCCACGCCACCTGTTCAAGATCCCGGTGCAAGCCGCGATCGGCGGCAAGGTAATCGCCCGCGAAACCATCGCCGCGATGCGCAAGGACGTGACCGCCAAATGCTATGGCGGCGACATCAGCCGCAAGAAAAAGCTGCTCGACAAGCAGAAGAAGGGCAAGGCCCGGATGCGCGAATACGGCAACGTCAGCATCCCGCAGGAAGCGTTCATCGCGGCCTTAAGAATGG
>JANNYT010000220.1:0-3594 GCA_031410255.1 Novosphingobium sp.
CACGCCCGAACCGGCGACTGCCTTCTGCCCGCCGAGCAGCAGCCCCGAATGGAAGCTCTCCATCATGTCGATCATCCCGACCAGGCACAGCACGCCCTTGCGGTCGAGCAGCAGCAGGTACGGCGTCACGTCATGCTTGACTGGGATCGTGTCGAGCAAGAAATTAAAGCTGCGCGTCGCCGCTTTCATCGCGGCCTTGTCGGTTGAGACCAGCACATGGTCCGCGCCCAGTTTCTTGGCATCTTCGCCCTTGGCCGGTGAGGTGGTGATCATCGTCACTTCGGCGCCTAGCGCTTTGGCAAATTTAACCCCCATGTGGCCGAGCCCGCCGAGGCCGACCACGCCGACCTTGCTGCCGGGGCCGACGTTCCAGTTCTTCAGCGGTGACCAGGTCGTGATCCCGGCGCACAGCAGCGGAGCGGCGGCCGCCATATCAAGGCTGTCAGGCACGCGCAGCACATAAGGTTCGGCGACCACGATCCCGGCGGAATAGCCGCCATAAGTCGGGCTGCCGTCGATCCGGTCCTTGGCGTTGTAAGTGCCGGTCACGCCTTCGCGGCAATAATTCTCCTCGCCGTCCTCGCACGAATCGCACTTGCGGCAGCTATCGACCACGGTGCCGATCGCCGCGCGGTCACCCGGCTTGAACTTCGTTACCCCTTTGCCGACGGCGCGGACGATCCCGACGATTTCATGCCCCGGGACGAAGGGATAGTTCGACCGGCCCCAGTCGTTGCGGGCGACATGGAGGTCGGAATGACACACTCCGCAATAAGTGATGTCGATGGCCACATCCTCATCGCGCAATTCGCGGCGATCGATGGTGAAGGGGATAAGGCCTGAATCGGGGGCGGTAGCACCCCATGCGGCGGTGGCGGTCATCGTGGTTCTCCAGGTGGTTTTGCCCATGCTGTAATCCTGCTTGCCGAAGGTCAATGCCCGCGTCATTAATCGCGCGATTAAATTTGACGGGAGAGCGACAATGCAGATTGATTCGAACACGGCGGCAGTGGTGACCGGCGGGGCCTCGGGGCTGGGCCGGGCGAGCGCCGAGGCGCTGGCGGGCGCAGGGGCCAGGGTCGCGATTTTCGACGTGAACGAAGCCGCCGGGCAGGAAGTTGCGACGGCCATCGGCGGGCTGTTCTGCAAGGTTGATATTACCAGCGAGGAATCGGTGGTCGCCGGGTTCGCCGCGGCGCGTGCGGCGCATGGGCAGGAACGGATCACGGTTCACTGCGCGATGACCAGCAAGCGCGGCAAGACGCTGGCCTGGGACAAGGAAGCGGGCCAGCTGAAGCGCCTCTCGACCGAGGATTACATCTACGGGGTGCAGGGCATTCTGGTCGCCAGTTACCGGATCTCCTCGCTCTCAGCCGAAGGCATGGCCGGCCTTGAACCCAACGAAGACGGCGAGCGCGGCTGCATCACGCTGACTGCTTCTGTGGCGGCGCAGGACGGGCAGATCGGGCAGATCATCTATGGTTCGGCCAAGGCCGGGGTGAACGGACTGGTCCTGCCGATGGCGCGCGATCTGTCGGACCTGGGGATCCGGGTCAATTCGATCATGCCAGGGATCTTCGCGACCCCGCTGATGCTGGGGGCCAAGCAGAACGTACTCGACAGCCTCGCCGCATCGGTGCCGTTCCCCAAGCGGCTCGGCAAGCCCGAAGAGTTTGGCAGCCTCGTGCTCGAACTCGTCCGCAACGGATATTTCAACGCCCAATGCATCCGCCTCGACGGCGCGATCCGCATGGCCCCGCGTTAAGGAGAAACACTATGACTTCACCATTCAAGGACGGCCTGCTCGAAGGCAAAGTGGCGTTCATCGCTGGCGGCACCAGCGGGATCAATCTGGGCATTGCCAAACGCATGGCGCAATTGGGCGCAAAGGTTGCAGTCTGCGGCCGCAACCCTGAGAAAGCCGCCAATGCGGCGGCCGAGATCGGCCATGACGCGATCGGGCTCTCGGCCGACGTGCGCGATTACGGCGCGATCGTCGGCGCGATGACCACCGCGCGCGATAAATTCGGCCCGCTCGATATCGTGGTCTCGGGCGCGGCCGGCAACTTCCTCGCGCCGGTGCTGGGAATGTCGGCCAATGCCTTCAAGACCGTGGTCGATATCGATCTGCTGGGCACCTTCAACGTCTTTCGCGGCTGCCATGATTTGCTCGCCGTGCCCGGTGCTTCGCTGATTGCGATCACCGCCGGGCAAGCGGTCAACCCGATGCAGCTTCAGGCCCATGCCTGCGCCGCCAAGGCCGGGATCAACCAGCTGGTCCGGGTGCTGGCACTGGAGTGGGGCGGCGATGTGCGGGTCAACGGGATCTCGCCCGGCCCGATCGAAGGCACCGAAGGCATGGCGCGGCTGGCGCCCGATCCGGCGACCAAAGCCAAGCATTTTGAACGGATCGCACTGAAGCGCTGGGGCTTTATCGAGGAAATCGCCGAGGGAGCGGTGTTCCTATGTTCGGACGCGGCGAAGTATATCACCGGCACGATCCTGGATATCGACGGCGGCAGTTCACTGGGCGATGCGACCCAGCGGAGCACTGAGAAGGGGCTGGCGTAGCGGTTAAATCAACCGGTCGCCCTGCTTGGCCATCTTGCCGCGGGTGATGTAGACTTTGGTTCCAACCGCAGTGATCCCAAAGATCTTGCGCGCGAAATCGTTGGGCACGCCGATGCAGCCGTGGCTGGCATAGCCCTTCTCCACGGTGGTGCCATGGATCGACACGCCATCGGGGGTCAGGTTCATGGTGAAGGGCATCGGCGCGTCGTCATAAGTCGACGAGTAGTGGTCGGCGTCCTTCCACTTGACCGGGAAGACCCCCAGCGGCGTAGGCGTTTCGTTGGTGCCGAGCAACACCGCAGTCGCGCCAATTTCGTACCCGCCGCGAAACACCGACAGCACCCGCGCGTCGAGATCGACGGTGATCACCAACGGGCCGGGCGCCACGCCTTGTTCGTCCCAATGCCATTCGCCGTACTTGATCGGTCCGCTGATCGGCAGGATCCGCTTGATCACAAAACCATCGTCGGCGGGCGGTGCAACAGGCGCGGGGACCGGCGCCGGCTTGGCCGTATCGTTCTGAGCGAATTGCGCCGGGTCAGGGCCGGGCTGCAACACCTGCGCGTCATCGCCGAAGGGACGCAGCAGCAGCGCGCCGATGCCGAGCACTGCGGCGGCGAGCAAACCGCCCAGAGCATAGATCGGATCAAACTTCATGTGCCTCAAAATCCTTGGTCCGGCCGCTGTCAGCATGCCATCTGCCCGTAAACATGGCAAATGCCAGCGCGATCTCGCCGCCGTTTCGGTGCGGGACTGGCTAGCACCGAAAGGTTAATGCGCCCCGTAAGAACCAAATAGGGCGCTCAGCCGTGCGCGCCGAACAGGTTGGCAATCGCGGTGGTGATCCGCAGTGCCAGGGCGTTGGCTTCAGCAATCGGATCAATGCAATCGCGGTGGATCGCCTCATAGCCCACCGCTGCATCGTCGGGATAGTCGCTCGGCTCGTTGATTGCAAAATCGCTGAGCTGCGGGAAGCTGACCGGGAAGGCGCGGCGCATCTGCGCCAGCGCGTCGTCGATCCGC
>JANNYT010000221.1:0-3070 GCA_031410255.1 Novosphingobium sp.
TCTGGCCCGCTTGGTCGCGCGCGATGCGCCGCACCAGGGACTGGTGCTGGAATGCGACGCATTGGAAGATATTTTCCTTGAGGACGTGCTGAGCGGTGAGGCCGCCCAGCCCCTGCTGGTACTCGATTCGATCACCGATCCGCACAACGTGGGCGCAATCCTGCGCTCGGCCGCCGCGTTCGGCGCCGCCGCGATCATCACGCAGGATCGCCATGCCCCGCCAGAATCCGGCGTCGTGGCCAAGAGCGCCTCGGGCGCGCTTGAGATCGTGCCATGGGTCCGCGTAGTCAATCTGTCGCGCGCGCTGGATGAGATCGCCGAGGCGGGATACTGGCGGATCGGGCTCGATGGCGCGGGCACTGCGACCTTGGCCGAAGCGTTGCCGGCCGGGCCGGTCGCCTTGGTGCTCGGCGCGGAAGGCGAAGGCATGCGGCACAATATCGCGCAGCATTGCGATGCCTTGGCGCGGTTGCCGATCAGCAGTGCAATCGAAAGCCTCAACGTTTCCAACGCCGCAGCGATTGCGTTATATGCGATTGCCGCACGCGGCTGAACCAGTTCCGGGGGGATCATCGATGACACTGCCTTTTGCTCCGCGCCGCATGGCAGCTGCCGCCGCTGCGATTGTGCTGACCGTCATGCTGGCCGCCTGTTTCATCCTGCCGGGCAAATTTGCTGAGACGCTCGATCTGCGCCGCGACGGGCATTTCACTTATACTTACAAGGGTGAGATACTGGTGGTCGGCCTGTCAAAACTGGCCGAAATGGGCGGGATGGACGCGGCTGCGTCTACCGCGACTTTTGAAGCGGCACCGTGCCTCAACGAGAAAACCGACGAAGAGCGGGCTTGCACCAAAGCTGAGCTGACCGAGCAGAAAGTCCAGTGGGATGCTGACCAGAAGAGCCAGCAGGAAGCTGGCCGGGCCAGCAAGAAGCAGCAGAACGAATCGATGAAGGCCGCGCTCGGCGGGATTGATCCCAACGACCCCAAGGCCGGTGAAGAACTGGCGGCGCGGCTGCGCAAGCAGGCCGGGTGGAACTCGGTAATCTACAAGGGCGACGGGTTGTACCAAGTCGACTTCGCGATCAGCGGGCAACTGAGCTATGATTTTTCCTTCCCGACAATGGAGCGGATCCGCACGATCCTGCCGTTCATCACGATGACTCGCCGCGCCGATGGCACCGTCCGAATCGATTCGCCGCTGTTTGAAGGCAATGACAACGCGGGCGGAATGGGCGCGATGGCGGGTGGACAGATGGCGGCGGCGGGCGCGGGCGGCAATCCTGATCTGAAGGGCCTGCCGGAGATCGACGGCACACTGACCCTGACCACCGACGGCGGCATTCTGGCCAACAACACCGACGAAGGCCCCGCCGCCGATCCGCGCGGCCAGCGGCTGGTGTGGAAGATCAACTCGCGCAACACCGCCGCGCCGATGGCGCTGGTGCAGCTGGGGAAGTAATCAGGGCCGCTTGCGGCGCTGGACCGGATTAACCGACTTTGGCGCCGACGGAGCGATGACCGATGGAGGCGCAGCAGGGTCGGTTACGACCGTGCTGATTGTCAGGACCACTTTGCGCCTCACCGGATTGCCCGCTGCGTCTTTGTAGGGCTCGAACACCTTTCCATAACCGCATGGTCCCTTTTCGCGCGTCAGTTTGGTCGTATCGCCTGTCGCTGTGCATTCGGTCGCCGAGCCATCGGGTTCGACGATAAACGAAATCTGATCCAAGAAAGGTTGCGGTGAGGGCTGGATCTGCGGTTCGGGCAAGACCCACCTGAAGCGGCTGACCCAGCTGCCTTCAGTCGGCTTGCCCTTCCTGTCGAGCGCCGGCGTGAAGCGGGCGCGTCGCAGCAACAGGCTGCACGAGGTTTCATCGAGCCGGGCGGAACCGCTGCTACTGATCACATGGCAAGCCGATGTCCGACCATCTGGTCCAACGGTCACGCGAAATGCAGTAGTGCCTTGCTCATTATTGCGCAGCGATTCACTTGGATAGTCATCTGGTATCACCCACAAACTCGGATTGCCCATCGCTATCGCCGGTTTTTCCTTGCCCGATCGTGGCGGAGCGGGTGGCGGGGGATAGCCAATCGGCGGTGGCGGGGCCGGAAGCGGCACTGCGACAGATTGCCCCGATGATTGCCCCGATGATTGCGCGGTGACAGCCGTCGTTGCTCCAGCCAGTCCGCCCAGCAAAATTCCGCTCAATACCAACCGCATGCGCTGCTCCCTCTATACCTACAGCCCAGCACCCTAACACCGCCGCGCCCCGCTACAATCCCTTGCCCCGCCGCGCGGCCAATCCTAATGCCTCGGCCATGACCGAAGCCATTTCCCCCCTCGCCCGCCCGTTCCCCGCGATGCCACCGATTGGCGGGGTGACGCTGCGCGTGGCGCGCGCAGGGTACAAGGACTGGGTCCGCTGTGATCTGACTTACGTGGAACTGACTGAGGGCACCGCCGTGGCCGGAGTGTTCACACGCAACGTCTGTTGTTCGTCCGAAGTCGAGCTGGGCCGCGCCAACATCGTACAGGGCCGCGCCCGCGCGCTGGTGGTCAATGCCGGCAATTCCAACGCCTTCACCGGCTATCGCGGGCGTGAAGCGGTCGAGGCAATCATGGCGCAGGTCGGGGCAGCACTGGGCTGCGCGGTGGAGCAGGTGTTCGTCTCCTCCACCGGGGTGATCGGCGTGCCTTTGCCCAAGGACAAGGCGCAAGCCGGGATCGAGGCCGCATCGCGCGCCGCGCCATGTTCGTGGGAGGATACCGCCAAGACCATCGGAACTACTGACACCTTTGCCAAGGGCGCCACGGCCACCGCGATCGTCGGCGGGCAGACCGTGTCGCTGGCGGCGATCATCAAGGGCAGCGGAATGATCGCGCCCGATATGGCGACGATGCTGGGGTACATTTTCACTGATTGCGCGGTGGAACCGGGGTTTCTGCAGCAGCTGCTGAGCGCGGCCAATGCTGACACGTTCAACTGCATCACCGTCGACAGTGATACCTCGACCAGTGACACCGTGCTGGCCTTCGCCACGGGCGCGGCGGGCAATGCGGCGTTG
>JANNYT010000222.1:0-5556 GCA_031410255.1 Novosphingobium sp.
CATGTCAAACCATGATGAAAATACCGCTACGCTCAACACCCTGATCGCGACGCTGATCGACAGTGTCGAGGGCTATGAAAAGTCCGCCAGCGAGGTCGAAAATCCGCGCTATGCCCAGCTGTTCGCCGCCCGCGCGCAGGAACGTGACCAGGCGGTCACGGGCTTGCGCGAGGCCGTGACGGCGCTGGGCGGTGAGCCTGAAGACGACGGCTCGCTGCTGGGGTCGATCCACCGCGCCTTCCAGTCGCTGCGTGAGGCGGTTTCCAGCCGCGATGACGCCGCGATTATCGCCGAGATCGAACGCGGCGAAGATTACCTGAAGGACAAGTTCGAAACCGCGCTGGACAGCGATACGCTCGATCCGGCTGCCCGCGCGGCGGTTCAAGCGGCCTGGGTCTCGGTCAAGGCCGGGCATGACGAAATGGCGCAGCTCAAGCATGCTATAATGCACTGATCGCCCGATGATGCGCCGGCCGCGTCCAGTTTCGGGCGCGGTCGGCGTAGTCATTTGAATCGGCCCTAAAGCTTCTCGGCGATCATGAATTCGGGGGCTTCGGCAAAGCCCATGAACTGGGCCATGACGGCCTGCACCGCCGCGCCGGGCATGTCTTCGCTGGTGAACCCGGCCAGATCGGGGACGTGGAACAGCTCCATATACTGCACCGATGGCGCGCCTTCGCCCATCAGCAGGCCAGTAACGCGAAAGGTGTCGAAGGCCTTGACCCGTTCGATCCCGCGCATCGCCGGCTGGTCAGTCTCACGCACCCAGGTTTCGAAATCGGCCGGGGTGACCCCGTCTTTAAGGCGGTAAGTGAGGATAATCGCAGACATGAATGTGCACTCCTGACAGGCTCGCGCGCCCGGCAGCGGTGTGGCGCGGCGCGGCGGGCTTGGCAAGCTGCGGGTGGGGCAGATTCAGCTGCGTGGCGCGCCGCGGCGATCGGGATTTTTGCGGCGTTCTTCGCTGCGGCGGTCAGGTCCGTCATAGGCGGCCGGGCTCACCTGGCGGCGATCAGCACTGCGGCGCGGCGCGCCGCCTGCTGGATCGGGGTTGCTCTGCATGCGCAGTCCCTTTCGCTAATTCCCTCCCGCTCGCAAACACCATAGCTTGCCTGCAGGTTTGATAGCGTCAGCATAGTGCGAGATGGTTACCGGGGCGTAAAGCGGCTTACTTTGGCGGAACCCAGTAGAACGCGAAGCGCTTGACCTTGCCTTCGATCAGGCTCTTCTTGAATTTCTTGCGCGCCTCGTCCGCGCCTTCGATCGTGGTGCAGACCAGATGTGTCCCGCCCGACGGCAGCACTTCGATCGCACTGATGCTGATCGAAGCATTGGCGCAAATTGTGCGCACTTCGGGTTCGGGCAAAGTCAGGTTCATGGCGCGGGACATGCGGCGCTCTCCAAGCTGGTAAGCGGGAGCGCGACGCGTGTCTCTCAGCCGCGGGTGCTTACGGGCAAAGGCCGCGCGGTGGGATTGCTATGCGCGCAGTGGCCAATTTTAGCAAGCGCGGCGGCGCGGTGGCGCGCGGACGGCGCGCGAAAATGGCTGGACAGCGCGGGCTAGCTGGACCACTTAACCGCGCAGTTAAACCCAGCAAGCGGAGAGTTCAGCCGATGTCAGCCTACCTCGTCTTCATCAAGGAACGCGAACACGATGCAGCGGCGATGAGCGAATATGCGGGCCTCGCTGGCCCCTCGCTGGCCGGGCACAGTGCCAAGCCGCTGGCTTATTACGGGGCGATCGAAACGCTCGAAGGAGCAGAGGCGGCGGGCAGCGTCATCATCGAATTTCCGACCATGGCGGAGGCACGGACGTGGTATAGTTCGGGCGCATACCAAGAGGCCCGCCAGATCCGTTTCAAAGGCGCAGATTACCGCGTGTTCCTGACCGAAGGAATGTAGCCCGGCGCGCGCTATTCAGCGCCGCGCGGGCCTTCGTCTTCCAGGCCCTGTTCGCCCAGACCGGCCTCGTCGTCGTCATCGTTCCGTTCGCCCAGATAGGCGCCCATATCTATCCGGCCCGAGCTGACCATCTGGTTCATCGTATCGACCAGATCTGGGGTCGAATCGTCGTCATCGTCGCCGATCCCGTCGTACTTCGGTTTTTTGGTATCGCCCGATTCAAAGTCCGAGGCCCGGCCCAGCGCTTCATCGGCCACAGTCTGGGCCTGCTCGCCGGCATCCTCTTGCGAGGCATTGTCCATCTCGGGGGCGAGTTCGGGATTGGCCGGGCGGGGTTCTTTGGGCATGCGGGTTCTCCAGGCGGGGGTTCACCTGATCAACCACCTGAACTGCAAAGCGTTCCCGCGCGGGCGGCGCTTAGCTCGCGAGCTTGAGCCCCGGCGCGGCGGCCTCAGCGGGCTTGGGCTGGTCGAGCCAGATCCCGCGCGTATCATAGACCAGCTTGTGCGCGCGTTCGGCCACCGGCACCGCCCGGAACTGGTCATGATCGACCAGCACGATCAGGATGCCGCAGTCTTCCAGCGCGGTGTCGATGTCGATCAGCTCGGCCGCAGTCCCGGCAAATTCGCGCGGCAACTCGGCCGCATAAGGTTCGACCACCTTGACCCGCGCACCGAATTTGCGCGCGAGCGTGACCGCGACCAGCCGCGCCGGGCTTTCGCGGAAATCGTCGATGTTGGCCTTGAAGGCGAGGCCCAGGCAGGCGACGGTCTGACCGGAATTGGCGGCGAGCAGCGCTTCGGCCTGCGCGATAACGTGGTGGATCTTGCCATCGTTGACGCCCCGGGCAGTGCGGATCAGCGGGGTCTGCTCGGGCGCGCCGTGGACGATGAACCACGGATCGACCGCGATGCAGTGTCCGCCCACGCCCGGCCCCGGGGTCAGGATATTGACGCGCGGATGGCGGTTGGCGAGGCGGATCACCTCCCACACATCGAGGCCCATCTTGTCCGCGACCATCGACAGTTCGTTGGCGAAGGCAATGTTGACGTCACGATAAGCGTTTTCGACCAGCTTGGTCATTTCGGCGCTGCGGGCATCGGTGGTGATGCAGGTGCCGCGCACGAAGCGCTTGTAAAAGGCCAGCGCCTTGCGCGCACAGCGCGGAGTAATCCCGCCGATCGAGCGATCGTTGTTGGTCAGCTCTTCGAGGATCTTGCCGGGCAGGACCCGCTCGGGACAATAGGCAATCGATACGTCGGGCGTGTCGCTGGTCAACCCCGGACATTTGAGATCGGGGCGGGCCTTGGCAATCAGATCGCGCATCGCCTCGGTGGTGCCGACCGGCGAGGTCGATTCAAGGATCACCGTGTCGCCAGGCTTGAGCACCTTGGCGACGGCTTGCGCGGCGGCAAGAACGTAAGAGATATCGGGCGCATGGTCAGCGTCGAACGGCGTCGGCACGGCGATGATGAACACGTCGCAGGGCGCGACTTCGGTCGCGGCCTTGAGCATCCCGCGTGAAACCACGCCGTGGACCAGCCCGTCCAGATCGACTTCCTCGATGTGAATTTCGCCGCGGTTGATCGTATCGACCACGTGCTGCGAAACATCGACCCCGTGGACCTTGCAGCCCGCGCGCGCGACCACGGCAGCGGTCGGCAGCCCGATGTAACCCAAGCCTACGATACAAACGTCCGGTTTAACGTCCGATTTCATTCCCCAGCAGCTCCACAATCCGCTGCGCCGAGTGCCCATCCCCGAAAGGATTGTGCGCCCGCGCCATGTTTTCGTAAGCGGCCTTATCGTCGAGCAAGGTGAATAATTCGGTAACGATACTAGCGGTTTCAGTCCCGACCAGCTTGGCCGTACCAGCAGTGACGCCTTCGGGGCGCTCGGTGGTTTCGCGCATCACCAGCACCGGCTTGCCCAGCGCTGGCGCTTCTTCCTGCACCCCGCCGCTGTCGGTCAGCATGATTTCGGACAGGCTGATCAGCCGGGCGAAGTTGGGATAATCGAGCGGTTCGATCAGCGCGACATTGTCGAGCCCGCCCAGCGCGGAACCCATTACTGCGCGGACATTGGGGTTGAGGTGGACCGGGAAAATCACCGCCACATCGGGCCGCGCGGCGATCTGGCGGATCGCCTCAGCGATGTTTTCCATCCCGCCGCCGAAATTCTCGCGCCGATGGCTGGTCACGCCGATGATCCGCTTGCCGGCAAAGCGTGCCTCAAGTTCGGTCAGCGCGGTGGCCAGTGACGGCTCGGCGGCGATCCGCGCGGTGACCCAGTGCAGCGCATCGATCACGGTGTTGCCGGTCACGTGAACCCGCGCCGGATCGACCTGCTCGGCCAGCAAGGCTCCGGCCGAAACATCGGTCGGCGCGAAATGCAGGTGCGCAATCTGGCCGATGATCTTGCGGTTCACTTCCTCGGGCCAGGGATGATAGATATTGCCCGAACGCAGCCCGGCCTCGACATGATCGACCGGAATCTTGCGGTAATAGGCCGCCAGGGCCCCGGCCATAGCAGTGGCAGTATCGCCCTGCACCATCACGCGGGCAGGCTGGACCTGGTCCATCACTTTGCCCAGTTCGGTCAGCAGCGAAGCAGTCAGACTGTCGAGCGACTGATCGGGGCGCATCAGGTCAAGATCGAAATCGGGCACGATTCCGGCGATCTGCAGCACCTGATCGAGCATCTGGCGGTGCTGCGCCGAAACGCAGACCACCGGAGTGAAGCGCGGATCGGCGGCCAGCGCGGCGACCACCGGGAACAGTTTGATCGCTTCGGGGCGGGTGCCAAATACGACCATGATTTTTGCAGGCTGTGTCATCATCAAGCGCCCTACCATCGCAGAGTTAACCATGAAATAAGAGCCTTGCGGTTAAGCGGCCTGGAACAAGACGAGAGGGTCACATGCGAGTTCTGGTTACCGGCGCGGCCGGGTTCATTGGTTTTTGCCTCGCGCAGCGCCTGCTGGCGCGCGGCGACGAGGTGGTCGGGATCGACAATCTCAACGACTATTACCAGGTCTCGTTGAAGAATGACCGGATCGCCGCGCTGCGCGAACAAGGCGGCAATCGCTTCACCTTCCACCGGCTCGATTTTTCCGACCTGGCCGCACTGACCGGCGCGCTGGACGGGGTGACGATCGATCGGATCGCCCATCTGGGGGCGCAGGCCGGGGTGCGCTATTCGCTCGATAATCCGCAGGCCTATGTCGCCTCGAACCTGGCGGGCCACGTCAACCTGCTCGAATTGGCGCGCCACCGGCAAGTGGCACACATGGTCTATGCCAGCTCCAGCTCGGTTTACGGCGGCAACACCAAGTTGCCCTTCGCGGTCGAGGACCGGGTCGATCATCCGGTCTCGCTTTACGCCGCGACCAAGCGCGCCGACGAACTGATGAGCGAAACCTACGCGCACCTGTTCCGCTTGCCACTAACCGGCCTGCGCTTTTTCACCGTCTATGGCCCGTGGGGCCGGCCCGACATGATGCTGTGGAATTTTACCCGGCGGATCCTGGCGGGCGAGCCGATTCCGGTGTTCAATCACGGCGATATGTACCGCGATTTCACTTACATTGATGATATCATCGCCGGGGTGATCGCCTGCCTTGATCATCCGCCCGCCGATGACGACGCGGAAAAA
>JANNYT010000223.1:0-9268 GCA_031410255.1 Novosphingobium sp.
CCATCGCGGATGTTCACATTGGCACCGCGGCTGATCAGATACGACATCCACACCAGATCGCGGCGCTGGGTGGCGATATGCAGCCCGGTCTGTCCGCTAGTCTGATCGCGGGTGTTGATCAGGCTCGGGCTGCCTTTTTCGAGCAGTTCGGTGGCAGCGGTGCCGTCCTTCTTGCGCACGGCATCGAGGAATTTGTAGCTATCGGAAAACTGCGCGGCGGCTGGTGCGGCGAGCAGCAGCGCGGCGGCGATCATGGCGGCTAGTGCGATGCACAGCTGACGAAACTTGAACAAGACCCCAAATCCTTCTGTGTTGGACGCAACGCGAGATTCGCGCCGCCGTTCCAAACGTTCCTTGCGCGGCGCGCTTTAGCAGAGCATGAACCGCCGCGCCATGATGAAGCCGTATCGAATTGCCGTGCTGGGGCTGATTTTCGTCCTCGCTGCATGTCACCGCCCCGCCCCGGCCCCGGCCGCAGCGATTGGCACCGACCTGACCGGAGCGCAGATTGGCGGCCCCTTCAGCTTGATCGACAAGGACAGCAAAGCGGTCAGCTGGGACCAGTTCAAAGGCAAATACCGGATCGTCTATTTCGGCTATACCTATTGCCCCGATGCCTGCCCGCTCGATGTCGGGATCATGATGCAGGGCTACCTCGCCTTTGCCAAAGATCATGCAGCGCTGGCGGCGGATGTGCAGCCGATCTTCATCACGATCGACCCGGTGCGCGACACACCGCGCAAGATCGGCGAGTTCACCTCGGCATTCTCGCCCAAATTGCTCGGCCTTACGGGCACGCAAAGCGAGATCGACGCGGTCGCCAAGCTGTTCAAGGTTTCGGCGACGCGGGGCGACGCCACGCCGGGCGGATACCTGATGAACCACAGCCGGTTTGCCTATCTGATGGACCGCGATGGCAAGCCGCTCGAGATTCTGCCGGTCGATCAAGGCCCGGCGGCAGTGGCGGCCGACCTGGCCAAGCAGGTTCATTGAGCGCCATGCGAGCCGGGTTCTGGACGCTGCCGATCGAGACCCTGACCAAGCCGGAATGGGAAGCGCTGTGCGATGGCTGCGGGCAATGCTGCCTGCACAAATGCGAAGACGAAGATACTGGCGAGATCTACCCGACCAACGTCGCCTGCAGCCTGCTCGACATTTCCACCGCCCGCTGCAGCGACTACACCAATCGCAAATCAAAAGTGCCCGACTGCCTGCGGCTGACCCCGCGTTTGGCCGCCACGGTCACATGGCTGCCAGCAACGTGTGCTTACCGCTTGCGCGCCGATGGCGACGATCTGCCCGGCTGGCACTACTTGATCTGCGGTGATCGTGAGGCAGTGCATGCGGCGGGCGTTTCGGTGCGGGGCAAAGCGATCAGCGAGCACCTAGCAGGACCGCTGGAACAGCATGTAATCCTGCCGAGGGGGATGGAACTGGCGGATGATTGATTGGCTGCTAGGGCGCGACAGCGCGGCGCCGCAGGTCGAAGTGGCTGGGCGGGTGCTGCCGGTGGTGCTGCGCCGCAATGCCCAAGCCCGGCGGATGACCATGCGGCTGGCGCCCGATGGCAGCGAGGTGCGGATCACCCTGCCGCAATGGGGGCGCACCGCCGAAGCGCTCGAATTTGCCAAGAAGCGTCAGGGCTGGCTCGCCGGGCAACTGGCCGCTGTGCCGCAGGCGGCCTCGCTCGGCGCCGATGGCCTGCTGCCGTACCGCGGCGACCAATTGCCGATCTGCCACAATCCCGCCGCCCCGCGCCGGGTCCGGTTGAACGAAGGCGAACTGCACATCGGCGGCCCTGCCGAAGCCCTGCAACAGCGCCTGCGCCGCTGGCTGGAAGGCGAAGCGCGCCGCCTGCTGAGCGAAGACCTGGCGTTCTACTGCGCCCGCGCCACGCAGACCGCGCCGCGCCTGATGCTGTCCAATGCCCAGCGGCGCTGGGGCAGCTGCGCGCGCGATGGCACGATCCGGATCAACTGGCGGCTGATCATGGCGCCCGACATGGTCCGCCGCTCGGTGGTCGCGCACGAAGTCGCGCATCTGGTGCATTTCGATCATAGCCCGGCCTTCCACGCGATGCTGGGCGAACTGTTCGAACATGATATCCGCGCCGCCAATCGCTGGCTCAAACGCGAGGGCCGCGGGCTTTACGCCACGCTTGGGTAGCTCTGCGTAACCGCAACTTAACCATAAGGCGCGACAAGTGCCCGGTGGTGCGTTTTGGCAGCCTTGTTGTCGCAGCCTTGCTGCTGGCCGCCCCGGCCGGGGCGCAGGACAGTTGCCGGCTGTGCTATAGCGACGCCGGCACCGTGCCCGGCGAGCGTCCGCTGGCGATCGAAATCTGGGCCGACCTCAATTTCAGCAAGCTGGCATTGACCGGGCGCGAGAGCGGCAGCGCTGAGCTGCCAGCCACCGGCGGCAAACAAACCAGCGGCGCGATGATTGATCTGGGCGGTGTTGCAGTGACCGGCCACGGACGCATCACCGGGGTGCCGTTGCGCGAGGTGCGGGTCGATCTGCCCACCCGGGTCGAAATGACCACCGCCGATGGCGGCCAGGCGCAATTGGTCAATTTCACCACCGATCTGCCCGCCCATCCCACTCTCAACGCCAGGGGCGAGCTGGAGTTCAACTTTGGCGCGCGGTTGGTGGCGAGCGGCGGACGCGGCGGCAATTATCGCGGACGCATCCCGATTTCGGTCGATTACAACTGACCTCTGGCGCGCGGGCGGCGCAGCGCCTATCTTGATGCCATGGCAACCTTCCTCAAGAATATCAGACCCGCCGGGGCTGTCTCCGATTTCCGCGCCGCGTTCCGCGATGCCGGGCCGGGCCGCTGGGGCTATGCGCTGATTTCAGCGCTGTGCACGTTCGGCGTGTTCGCGATCATGGCGACGCAGAGCTGGAAGATCGAACGCAAGCTGCCCGAGGTGACCTATATCAACTCGTGGCCAGCCGACCGGACCGAAGCTGAGACCAAGGCCTTCATCGCCGCCAACCAGAAGAAGAAGGAAGAGCGTGAGGCTTACGAAGCCGCCGCCGCCAAGGACGCGCAAAAGATGTGGATGGCGGTGGGCAAGGCCACCGGTCTCGATGTCGACGCGATGAAGAAGCAGGCTGACGCTGACAAGGCCGCCGAGCAGGCCAAGGCCGACGCTGCGAGCAAGCCTTTGCCGCAGGCCAAGGTTGGCAACTGACCTCGAAGACAGTCGCTGGCTGGCTGCAACTGCGCGGCTGGCCGCGCGCGGTGTGCCGCTATCACGCCCCAATCCGGCGGTCGGCGCGCTGATCGTCCAGCAGGGCCGCGTGATCGCGCGCGGCTGGACTCGGCCGGGAGGACGTCCGCATGCCGAAGCCGTGGCGCTGGCAGCGGCTGGCGCAGCGGCGCACGGCGCGACGCTTTACGTAACGCTGGAACCCTGCGCGCACCAATCGCCGCGCGGACCTGCTTGCGCCGATTTGATTGTTGCGAGCGGCGTGGCCCGCGTCGTCATCGGTTGTCTCGACCCCGATCCGCGCACCGCTGGCCAGGGGATCGAACGGCTGCGCAGCGCTGGGATCAGCGCCGAACTGCTGGCCAGCGCGGAGTGCCAAGCCAGCTTGGCGGGCTATCTGACCCGTGCCGCACAAGGCCGCCCGCATGTCACGCTGAAGCTGGCCTTGTCCGAAGATGCCCGGCTCGCTCCGCCGCTTGGCGAAGGCCAGTGGCTGACCGGACTGGTGGCACGCGCGCATGTCCACGCCGTCCGCGCCCGGATGGATGCAATCGTGGTGGGTAGCGGCACGTTCCACGCCGACCACCCCCGGCTCGACGTGCGGCTGCCCGGTATCGAGGCCCGCAGTCCCGCCCGCTGGCTCCTGACCCACGGCCCGGCCCCAGACGGGTGGCAGGCGCTGGCTTCGCCGGCGGACATTTTCGGCATGGCGGACGTCCAATACCTGATGGTCGAAGGCGGTGCCCAAACCGCACAGACCTTTTTGGTGGCGGGCCTGATCGACCGCATCTTGATCTACCGCGCCCCGCGCGTGGTGGGCGGCAGTGGCGCGGCCTTGCCACAGTTGACCGAGGTCGCGCTAGCCGCCGATTCGGCCTGGCACCGCACCGACACACGCCAGCTTGGCAATGCCCGGCTGGAAGTCTACGAGCGGGCCTGATGTTTACCGGTATCGTCTCGGCCATTGGCCACATTCGCGAAACGCGCCAGCAGGGTGATCTGCGCGCGGTGATTTCCTGCCCCTATGATCCAGCCCAGATCGCGATCGGGGCCTCGATCGCCTGTTCGGGCGTCTGCCTGACCGTGGTGGAGCGCGGCGGGATTGCTGGCGATGCCTGGTTCGCGGTCGATGTCTCGGGCGAAACTGCGGCCTGCACTGTGCCCGGCATGTGGGCGCAAGGCGCGCCGCTCAATCTGGAAACCGCGCTCAAGCTGGGCGATGAACTGGGCGGGCATATCGTCACTGGGCATGTCGACGGGGTGGGGACCGTGCATTCTATCGGCGCTGCAGGCGATTCGCTGCGGGTCGAGATTGCCGCCCCGGCAGATCTGGCCCCTTACATCGCCGCCAAGGGCTCGATCACAGTGCAAGGCGTGTCGCTGACGGTCAATACTGTCACCGATCAGGCTGATGGCACCTGCCATTTCACACTCAACCTGATCCCGCACACTGGCGAGGTCACCACACTCGGCACCCTCAAGCAAGGCGCTCACGTCAACCTAGAGATCGACGTGCTGGCCCGCTATCTCAAGCGGATGCAGAGCCTGAAGGGCTGAGCGGCACCGCTAGCGAGAGGTCTTCGCGATGCCTTCAGCGGCGGGCAAATGCCATGAACGTCTTCGGGCGCTTGGCGGCGGTGGTATAGGTCGCCACGGTGATTGCAACCGCGCCGAGCAGGACCGCATGGCCGATCAAACTGTAGGCCAGGAAAGTATAACTGCTAATCGCGATTGAGAACGCGATTGCCCACATCCAGCCAAGCATTTGCAGGACCATGTGCCGGACCGTGAAATCTGGAATATGACGCAGCGGGCTGAGCTCATGATCGAACAAGAAATTCCACGTCGCTACTATTGACCTTCGCACAGCTTCTCTCCCGTTATTGTTCTTGCTGCAATAGTTTTGACCAGCGGACAGTACGTGGCCATAGCTTGTTTAGCTTGGATCCTAGCTTACACGAGTTCTAAAGTGATCCCACACGGCCTTTAGGGCACGTGCCGCCAGCAAGAGTTTCAGCCGATTCGCAATGGCCCGCTGGCAAAACTGTCGCGGGTTATTTCGTAAATCACGTGCGGGATCAGCCCGCTGGTCGTTTCAGCCAGCTCGGTCCGGTCAGACAGGTGCCCGCCGATTTTCTCCATCGCCTTTCGTGACCGCAAGTTGGCTTCACCGATCCGGAAATCCACGCGGCTGACGAAGCGCAACGCATGGGTCAGCATCAACCGCTTGAGCTCGGGATTATAGGCCCCGCCCCAATGGCTGCGCGCAAGGAAGGTCCAGCCGATTTCGACCGAACCGCCATCGGCCGGATCAAACGCCTGAAACCGCGACGAGCCGATCATTGCGCCGCTGGACCGGTCAATCACCACCAGCGCGCCGCCCTTGGCCAACGCATCAGCGAAGAACGCCCGAAACGGCTGTTCCTGCCAGCGATCGCTTGAGGGATGGACCGCCCAGATCAGCGGATCGCTGGCAACCGCGTAGAGCGCGTCCCAGTCAGCCGGGACCAGCGGGCGCAGATGCAGCAGTTTGCCATCGAGAACCGGCTGGCGATCCATCAGGAGGACTCGGCCATCAAGAAGGCGGCCATCACGGCGCGACGCTGGTCAAATCGGCGATGAATTTGCCGATGTTGCCCGCAGTCAGTCCGGCGATGTTCACCCGGCCCGATCCGGCCATGTAAATCCCATGGTCCTCGCGCAGCTGCAAAATTTGCTCGCTCGACAATGGCAGGACCGAGAACAGGCCATTCTGATGGCCCAACGGGGTCAAATCAATGCTGCCCGCGTGGCCAGCCTCGGCCAATTGCGCGCGAACCTGGCGCATCCGCACGCGCATCGTCTCCAGCTCATCGAGCCACAGCGCGGTCAGCGCCGGGTCTTCGAGGATGATCCGCACCGCTGCGCCGCCATGATCGGGTGGCATCGACCAGGCCGCGCGGGCCAACGTCGCTCCATTTGACAGCACTTTGCCCAGCTCGGCCGGATCAGCGACCATCGCATAGACCGCTCCAACCCGGTCGCGGTACATCCCGAAATTCTTGTCACAGCTATAGGCGATCAGCGCTTCGGGGACAGCGGCAAGCACGCGGCGCACCCCGTAAGCGTCTTCTTCCAGCCCCTGACCCAAGCCTTGATAAGCCAGATCGAGGATCGGCAGCAGCTTGGCCGCCGCGACCAGATCGGCGATCTCGTCCCACTGGGCGTTCGAATAGTCGATCCCGGTCGGGTTGTGACAGCAGCCATGCAGCATGATTGCATCGCCCGGCTGGGCCAGACTGATCGCGGTGCGCAGCGCGTCCATATCGACCATTCCGGTCTTGGTGGAGTGGACAAAGCTTTTCAGCTCGAGCCCCAGATCGCCAAATATCTGCGCGTGGTTGGGCCAGCTAGGCAAACCCATCCAGATCCGCGGCGACCCAGCGCGCTGCGCCAGCGCGACCGCCAGCCGCACCCCGCCGGTTCCGCCGGGGGTCTGCATCCCTTCGATCCGGCCTCCCATGCCGGGATCGTCCTGACCAAAAATGTACGGCATCAGCGCGTGGACAAAGCCCATATCGCCGTCGGGGCCGAGGTAGCTTTTGGAATCCTGCGTATCGACCAGCTGCTGCTCGGCCGCCTTGATCGCGCCGAATACCGGGGTCGCGCCCTGGCCGGTGCGGTAGACCCCCACCCCCAGATCGATCTTGTCGCTGCGCGGATCGGCGTTGTGAAGCTTGATCAGCGCGAGCAGCGCGTCGGCGGGCTGTTGTTCAAGGTTGCTTAGCATGATGCGGCGGGCCTTAGTCTTTGCAGCCCGGCGCGGGCAAGGGTGAATTGCGCCAGGCCGGGTTGCCAGCTTGAAAATGCCCGCTAAATCAGTTTTCCGGCGACCGGTCTGCGGGTCGGCCAGAGGCAACCCCACCGTGATGCGCAAGTTCGAGTTCCAGCTTAGCGCGGCGAAACTGGCGATCGGCCTGCTCATTCTGACCGTCATCGTCGCGCTGTCGCTGGTACGACTGTACCAATAGCGCGCGCAATTGGCTTGATCCCCGCAGCAAGCTGGCCGAAGGGGCAGGCATGTCAGCCCCCATCCCGCAGCTTGCCCTGCCCGCCACCCTGACCGCTGCAATCTTGCGCGGCATCAAAGGCCGCTGCCCGCGGTGCGGCGAAGCCAAGCTGTTCCGCAAATTCCTGAAGCCGATCGATCGCTGCCCCACTTGCCAGCAGGATTGGACCGCTCAGCGCGCCGACGACTTGCCGCCCTACATCTCGATCCTGCTGACGGGCCACTTGCTGGCTCCGGTGATCATCTATTTCGGCGCAGTCGCACCGATCCCCATGTGGCAGGCAATGGCGATCTGCCTGACGCTGGCCGCGGTCCTGATGATCGCCTTCCTGCAGCCAGCCAAAGGCGGGACCATAGCGCTGCAGTGGTGGCACGGGATGCACGGCTTCGTGCCATCAGGCCACGATGAAGCGGACCGGGCGTTGCCGCCTGCCGCATAAGGCTCAACCTAAAACGGCAGCCACTTGTGCTTCACTGAAAACTTCATGTAGCCGGCATTGACCCCCAGCCGCAGGCCGACGCCCGCACGGATCGGGATCAGCACGATATTGCCGCGGCGCATATAGCTGACGTTGAACCCGCCGATCAGATAGGCCTGCCCCTCGCCCGCCGGAAAGCGGTGATAGAGGTCGTCGGTGTTATACAGGTTGTAGACCAGCACAAAGGTGCTGCCCGCGCTCGCCCCGGCGTCGAACCCGATCGATGGCCCGGTCCAGTACACTGGCCGCTGGCCTTCCACCTTGTGGAACAGCGTGCCCTGGCCATAGCGCAGCCCGACCACCAGCGCCCCGCCGCCTTCGCGCCCGGTAATATAGGCGTTGGGCTCGCCTTGCTTCTTGAGCACATCCTGGATCACATCGGCCAGCCCCTTGGCGCCCTTGCCAAAGACGTTTTCGGCGGCGCTGAGCACATCGTCCTTCTTGTAAGTGTTTGAAGGCTGGTCCGGCGCGACCGGAGCAGCAGTCCCGTCCGGCACGGAAACCGGGGCGGGAGCACCGGCCGGCTGGGCCTGCGCGGCTGCTGGCTGACCTACAGGTGTGCCTGCCGGGCGCGAAAGATCACCGTCAATCGCCTTGTCGGGATCAACCTGCTGGATCTGCGCCGGTGCAGCAATCGACCCAGCCATAGCGAGGCTCGCAGCCACCACCACCAGCGCGCGGCGCAGCGATAAGAAGATCCGACCTGCCATTGTTCCATTCCCCGAAATTGCCCGCCGCCCCCGGTCCATTCGGGGGCGGGCGGGCTAGCCTTGCGGCTATAGAGGGCCAAGCCTGCCGCCGCGACAATGAACCGGCGATGAGCCGAGTCGCTTTTGCGGCGAGAGGAGTCCGGGCCGTGCCAATCGCCGCCAAACAAACCCCGCAACGCCCCCTTGCCGCCCCGCCCCGCCCTCGCTATAGGCCGCGCTCGCTGCTGCGATCCGGAGACGTGGGTGAGTGGCTGAAACCAACGGTTTGCTAAACCGTCGTACGGATACATCTGTACCGAGAGTTCGAATCTCTCCGTCTCCGCCAAATCCTTGATAATCGGCACTTTTTCCCACATGGGAATTTCCCCTTTTAACATTGAACTGCTCAGAACCGTTGGTGCTGTGCCGACTTTTGTGCCTACCCCAGCTTGGAAGAGTGCTGCTGATCCGGGGTGAGATAGGCCAAATAGATCTCCGTGGTCTTCACGCTGGTGTGCCCCAGAATCCCCTGAAGTGCATAGATTGAACCGCTTTTTTGCAGGTAGCGAACCGCGAAAAGATGGCGCAAATCGTGGAATCTGAAGCGCACGAAGGTGTGCCGGCACTGTGCCGACTTTTGTGCCGACCTCTGCACCAACCTCCGTGCCGTCGCCCCGAACTGTGAGGACACCCAATCCATCGTCTGGCCATCAGATCGGTGGAACACAATCTGCGATAGGTGGGACTTGGGTTGGCGTCTGAGAAGGACCATGGCCTTGTCCGAGAGTGGCACTGCGCGTAACCTGCTACCCTTGGTTTTGTGGATGGTTGCCACCC
>JANNYT010000224.1:0-12018 GCA_031410255.1 Novosphingobium sp.
CGAGATGTCGCCGCAAGCGGGCGTAGCTGGGCTCGGTGCGCACAAGGTCGCCTTCGCGCACTCCGGCCCTGGCAAAGGGACTTCCGGGCACCACCGAGGTCACTTTGCCAAACCCCGCTTCGGCCTCGGGATCGGGGACCAAAGTGCCGCCCCAATAGGCGAGCTCCCCAGTCAGCCCGGCACGGTGGGCGATGGTATCGACCAGCATCGTCATTTTGTTGCCAATGATCAGCGCTAGCGCCGCGATCAGCAGCACCTGCTGCCAGCGCGGCCAGTTCAGCTTTGCCGATACGGCGCGGTTCGTCATGCCTTACCCCTCTCAGCGCGCGCCCGTTGCCAGCCTGCCAGAATCCCCGGCGTTTGCAATCAGCGCAATCAGTTCCTAGCTTGACGCTTCACCCCGAGCGGCAAGGACCAGTGGCGCAATGGCCGAAGTGCAGGAAAAGACAGTCAAGCTTCAGGTCGCCGCAGCGCGGCAGGAAGAAAGCGGCAACGGCTTCGCCCGGCTGCCCAAATCGGCGCTCGCGGCGCTGGGGGTGACCGAAGGCGACGTGATCGCAATCGACGGCAAACGCGCCACCGCCGCGCGGGTCATGCTGGCCTATCCGGAAGACGAGGGGCTCGAGGTGATCCGGCTCGACGGGTTGCAGCGCGCCAATGCCGAAGTCGGTTCGGGCGATCACGTGCAGGTGCGCAAGGCTGAGAGCCGCCCGGCGCAGCGCGTAGTGTTCGCCCCGGCGCAGCGCGAAATGCGCCTGCAAGGCCCCGGCCAGGCGCTCAAGCGCAACTTCTTTGGGCGGCCATTGGTCGCCGGTGATCTGGTCGCCACGACCGGACAGCAGCAAGTGCGCGACATGCCGCCCGAAGTGGCGCGGATGTTCAACGCCCCGGCATTTGCGCTCACTCAGATTCGCCTGACCGTCGTTTCGACCGTGCCCAAGGGGTTGGTCCACATCGACGAGGAGACCGAGGTCGAACTGCGCGAGGAGTTTGAAGAGGCGAAGGCCGGGCGCGGTGCGGTCAATTATGATGACGTCGGCGGGATGGGCGATACGATCCAGCAATTGCGCGAAATGGTCGAGCTGCCGCTGCGCTATCCCGAATTGTTCACCCGGCTCGGCGTTGATCCGCCCAAGGGAGTGCTGCTGCACGGCCCGCCGGGCACCGGCAAGACCCGGCTGGCGCGCGCAGTGGCCAATGAAAGCGAAGCCAGCTTCTTCACGATCAACGGCCCGGAAATCATGGGCAGCGCTTACGGCGAGAGCGAAAAGCGCTTGCGCGATGTGTTTGAGGAAGCTGCCAAAGCCGCGCCCTCGATCGTGTTTATTGACGAGATCGACTCGATCGCGCCCAAGCGTTCCGGCACCCCCGGCGAGGCTGAAAAGCGGCTGGTCGCGCAGCTGCTGACCCTGATGGACGGGCTGCACACCAGCGCCAACATCGTGGTGATCGCCGCGACCAATCGCCCCGATGCGATCGACGAGGCTTTGCGCCGCCCAGGCCGATTTGACCGCGAAATCGTGGTCGGCGTTCCCGATGCCAAAGGCCGCCGCGAAATCCTCGGCATCCATACCCGCGGCATGCCGCTCGCTGCAGATGTCGAACTCGACGAACTTTCACGCACCACGCATGGCTTTGTCGGCGCGGACATCGGCGCACTCGCGCGCGAGGCGGCGATGGACGCGGTCCGGCGGATCATGCCGCAGCTCGATCTCGAAGCCCAGACGATCCCGCCTGCCGTGCTTGAAAATCTGACCGTGACCCGCGACGATTTCCTCAATGCGCTGAAGCGCGTCCAGCCTTCGGCGATGCGCGAAGTAATGGTCGAAGTGCCCAACATCGGCTGGGCCGATATCGGCGGCGCAGACGAGGCGCAGCTGAAGCTGAAGGAGGGGATCGAGCTGCCGCTCAAAAACCCCGAAGCCTTCCGCCGGCTCGGCATCCGTCCGGCCAAGGGCTTTTTGCTCTATGGTCCGCCCGGCACCGGCAAGACTTTGCTGGCCAAGGCGGTCGCCAAGGAAAGCGAAGCCAATTTCATCTCGATCAAAAGCTCTGACTTGCTGTCGAAATGGTACGGTGAGAGCGAGCAGCAGATCGCCCGGCTGTTCCAGCGCGCGCGTCAGGTCGCGCCGTGCGTGGTGTTCATCGACGAGATCGACAGCCTGGTCCCGGCGCGCGGTTCTGGCGGCAACGAGCCGGGTGTGACCGCGCGCGTGGTCAACACGATCCTCGCCGAAATGGACGGCATGGAGGAACTGGCGAGCGTGGTGCTGGTCGGCGCGACCAACCGGCCGACGCTGGTCGATCCGGCGCTGCTGCGCCCCGGCCGGCTGGACGAGCTGATTTACGTGGGCACGCCCGACGCAGCCGGACGCGAGCATATTCTGGGCATTCACACCAAGAAGATGCCGCTGGCCAAGGATGTCGATCTGGCTGGCGTCGCCCGGCAGACCGAGCGCTTCACCGGGGCTGACCTGGAAGACGTAGTCCGCCGCGCCGGGTTGATCGCGATCCGCACCCGCGGAGCCGAAGCCAAGAAGGTCACCGCCGCCGACTTCACCGAAGCACTCAAGGATTCGCGCGCGACCGTGACCCCCGAGATGGAGGCCGAATACGCCAAGATCAAAGGCGAACTCAAACAGCGCGTGGCCGAGGTCAACATGACCCCGATCGGGTTTGTTGCGCCAGGGATGGTGAGCTCAACGCGCGAGAAGAAGCACAGCTGAGTGAAGCGCGGTGCCTAGTGCGCCGCGCCCCAGCTGGTTCCGGTGCCAATCTCGACCCCCAGCGGCACGTCGAGTTTGACCATCGGCTCGGCCGCCCCCGCCATCACGGCGCGGATCACTTCGCTGGCGGCTGGCACATCGGCTTGCGGCAATTCGAACACCAGTTCGTCGTGGACCTGCAGCAGCATCTGGACATGGCCCAGCCCGGCCGCGTCGAGCGCGGGCATCATCAGCACCATCGCACGCTTGATGATGTCCGCTGCCGTGCCTTGGATCGGGGCATTGATCGCGGCGCGTTCGGACCCGGCGCGTTCGTTTGGGTTTTGTGAGCTGATTCGGGGAAACCACGTCTTGCGACCGAACAGCGTCTGCGAATAGCCGCAGCCGCGCACCGTTTCGAGCGTGGCGTGGATATAATTTCGGATCCCCGGGAAGCGTTCGAAATAGCGGTCGATCATCGCCTGCGCCTCATCCGATGATACGCCCAGCCTTCCGCCCAGCCCCCAGCGACTGATCCCATAGAGGATTGCGAAATTGATCGTCTTGGCCCGCCCGCGGGTGTCGCGGTTGACCTCGCCGAACATTTCCATCGCGGTGCGCGCGTGAATGTCTTCCCCGGCCGCGAAAGCCTCCTTTAGTGAAGGCACATCGGCCATATGCGCCGCGAGCCGCAGCTCGATCTGGCTGTAATCGGCGGCCAGCAAAACATTGCCCGGCTCGGCCACGAAGGCATCGCGGATCTGCCGCCCCAGTTCGGTGCGGATCGGAATGTTCATCAGGTTAGGGTCGGTCGAGGAGAGCCGCCCGGTCTGCGCCCCGACCAGACTGTAGCTGGTGTGGACCCGGCCCGTGCGCGGGTTGATCGCGGCCTGCAGCGCTTCGGTATAGGTTGAGCGCAGTTTGGACAGCTGGCGCCATTCAAGCACTTTGGTGGCGATCACGCCGCCTTCGCCCTCACCCGCCAGCCGCTCAAGCACCGATTGGTCGGTCGAATACTGCCCTGACTTGCCTTTCTTCCCGCCCTTCAGTCCAAACTTTTCGAACAGGATATCGCCCAGTTGCTTGGGGCTGCCGATCGTGAATTCTTGGCCCGCGGCGGTGAACACTTCCTGTTCCAGCGCCGCAATTGCGGCGGCGAAAGTGGTCGAAAGACCGGCCAGGGCCTCACGGTCAACCTTGATCCCGGCGCGCTCCATTGCGGCGACCACCGGGATCAGCGGGCGATCGACCCGCTCGTAAATCCGCGTCGCCGCTTCTTGGCTGAGCCGCGGTTTGAGCGCGCGGTGCAGCCGCCAGGTCACCTCGGCATCCTCGGCGGCATATTCGGTCGCGCGATCCAAAGGAACTTCGCCGAACGGGATCAGCTTTTTGCCGGTCCCGCAGATCTCCTTGAAGGTCAGCGTGGTGTGCCCCAGGTGGCGGGTGGACAGCTCGTCCATCCCGTGGCCGCCGCCGATCCCGTCTTCACTGCGTCCAGCGTCCAGATCGAAGCTCATTACCATGGTATCGTCGATCGGACTGACCATGATCCCGTGGCGCGACAGCACGTTGATATCGTATTTGATGTTCTGCCCGATCTTGAGCACCGCGTCGCTTTCCAGCAGCGGTTTGAGCATTGCGGTGGCGACCTCCAGCGGCACTTGCTGCGGGGTTTCGCTGAACATGTCCGTACCGCCATGGCCCAGCGGAATGTAGCAAGCATCGCCTGCACCCAGCGACAGACTGACCCCGGCCAGATCGGCGCGCATTGCATCGAGCGCAGTGGTTTCGGTATCGACCGCGACCAGCCGCGCCGCAAAGGCCCGCTCGATCCAGTCCGCCAGCACTTCGGCGCTCTGCACGCATTCGTACTTTGATCGGTCGATTGCCGGTAATTCGGGCAATAACTGGCGCGGTATGTCCGCTGCACCGGCATTGACCGCTTTGGCAGGCTTGAGCTCGGTGCGCCGCTCCGGGCTGCCGCGCCCATCGCCCAGCCGCTTGAGCAAACTGGTGAAGCCGTGTTCGGTCAGAAACGCGACCAGCGGATCGGGCGGGATTGTGCCGAGCTTAAAATCATCGATCGCGATCGGCAGCGGGCAATCTTCCTTGAGCGCGACCAGCACCCGGCTGAGCCGCGCCATATCGGCCTGCTCGATCAGGCTTTCCTGCATTTTGGACGGCTTCATCGTCGGCGCAGCGGCGAGCGCTCCTTCGAGCGTGCCATATTCCTGGATCAGCTTGGTCGCGGTCTTGGGCCCGATCCCGCGGATGCCCGGCACGTTATCGACCGCATCGCCCATCAGCGCCAGCACATCGCCAACCAGATCGGGCGCGACCCCGAACTTTTCGGCGACTTCGGGGATGCCGATCCGCTGGTTCTTCATCGTATCGAGCATATCGACCTGGCCGCCCCCGGTGCCGCAAGTCCCGATCAACTGCATCAGATCCTTGTCCGACGAAACGATCGTCACGTCCCAGCCGCGCAGCGCAGCGGCCCGGGCATAGGAGGCGATCATGTCATCGGCCTCGACATTGTCCTCTTCGATCAGCGGCAGCGAGAACGCGCGCGTCGCGTCGCGAATCAGTGGGAACTGCGGGACCAGATCTTCGGGCGGCGGCGGGCGGTTGGCCTTGTATTTGTCATACAGGTCATTGCGGAACGACTTCGACGACTTGTCGAGCACGACCGCCAGATGCGTGGGCCCGTCAGCCTTGTTGAGGTCATCAGCCAGCTTCCAGAGCATCGTGGTATAACCATAAACCGCGCCGACCGGTGTGCCCTGCGGGTTCGTCAGCGGCGGCAGGCGGTGATAGGCGCGGAAGATATAGGCGGATCCATCGACCAGATAGAGATGCTGTTTGGCGTCCATAGCAAAGGACTAGCAGGCCTTTAGGGGCAAGGTAAGACCCCGCTACGGGGCGAATCGCCGGGCGATTTTTCGCGAATCGCCTCCGTCATGCCCTTGCCACAATTGCCGTATAGCCAGCAAAAAGCACCGTTTCACGCGCAGTTGTGTATGCAACGCGACATTCGCTTGCATCGCTGCGCGAAGGTGACTAATTGGACGGCGAAGTCTACCGCCTTGGTAGGCTTTCCGTGCGGCGTGTTTCCCAAGGTGGGCAGCGTTCCGTGCGTGGTCCACTCGCTATTCAAGGAATACATTCATGCGCAAGATCGTTCTCGCTGTCGCTGTCGCCAGCGCCGCTCTCGCTCTGTCGGCTTGCAAGGGCAAAGATGCCGACGATTCGGCAACCACCGCTGCTGAAGTAGCTACCGACGCTGCTTCGGACGCCATGGGCGCTGCTACGGACGCCATGGGCGCTGCTGCGACCGCTGGCGATGCTGCAAAGGGCGCCGCTACGGCTGCTGCTGATGCTGCTTCGGGCGCCGCTACGGCTGCTTCGGGCGCCGCTGCTGCAGCTGGCGATGCCGCTGCTGCTGCTTCGGATGCCGCCAAGAAGATGTAATCTTCGCCATTTGGCAAAACAGATTGGGGCGCGAGGGCAACCTCGCGCCCCTTTTTGTTTGTTTGCCGCTTACATCCCGCGCGCCTTGATCTTATTTAATCGCGCGATTAAACCGGCCTACACTTGGTAACCACGCCAAGCGGAGACCGTCCGTTGATCCAATCGCAGGAACAAGCGCTGGAGGCGGATCTGGCTGCGCCATTGGCGCGAATCGGACTGCCAGCGCCGCATGGGCTTGAGCGGTTGTCGGGCGGGGCCAACATGGAAAGCTGGCGGTTCAGCGCTGGCGATACGCTCTGTGTTCTGCGCCGCGCGCCATCGGCCGAGATGATGGCTGGCCGCGCGCTCGACCATCCCGGCGAAGCAGCGTTGATTCGCGCCGCCCACAGCTGCGGTGTGATCGCGCCCGAGGTGCTGGTCGAACTGGAGCCCGCCGACGGGCTCGGCTCGGGCTTCGTCATGCGCGCGCTGCCTGGAACGCCCGATCCGGCGATGATTCTGGCGGGCAGCGAACCCACACTACTGCTGGACGATCTGGCCCACGAACTGGCCGCGATTCACGCCGTCCCGACTGCTGGCCTGCCTGCACCGGCGCTGGATACGGCGGCCGCGCTGGCCGATTTAAAGGCGCGCTTCATTGCCTATGGCGGCGACCGGCCGGTGCTGGCTTTGGCGCTGCGCTGGCTTGAGGGCAACCTGCCAGCTCCAACCGAACCGCGACTGGTTCACGGCGACTTCCGGCTGGGTAATCTGCTGGTCGAGCACGGCCGGTTGACCGGGGTGCTCGATTGGGAACTGGCGCATCTGGGCGACACCCACGAGGATCTGGCCTATGGCTGCATGACCGTGTGGCGCTTTTCCCGGCCTGATCGGCCCGCGTTCGGGCTGGGCTCGATTGACGCGCTTACGCAAGCTTACACCGCGCATGGCGGCGCGCCGGTTGATCCGGCGCGGCTGCGGTTCTGGCTAATCTACCGCACCTTCTGGTGGGCACTGGGCTGTTTGCAGATGGGCGGGATGTGGCGCGATCATGTCGACCGCTCGCTTGAACGGGTGGTGGTCGCGCGGCGTACGGCCGAACAGGAACTCGATTTGTTGATGCTGCTCGAAGAACAAGCGCCAGTTGCCGAACAAACCCGGCCGCTCGCACCTGCGCCAACTCCGCCAGTTTTTGGTCGGGGCGAGCCGACCGGCGCAGAAGTGCTGACCGCTGTATCCGAATGGCTGGCCAGCGATATCAAGCCGCTCGTCAGCGGGCGCGGCCGGTTCGATCTGGCGGTAGCACGCAATGCGCTGGGGATTGTGGCGCGCGAACTTGAATTGCGCCCAACTGCCAGCGACCCGCCACTCGCCGCGCAATTGCTGAGCGGCCAGGCCGATCTGGCCACGCCGCAGGTGCTGGCGCGATTGCGCCGGATGACGCTCGACAAGTTAACCGCCGACATGCCGAAATATCCTGCACTCGCGATTGCGCGGGCGCGGTGGGAAGGAAATTGACATGGATTTTGCACTGCCCCCAGAGCTAATCGCTTATCTGGCCGAACTCGACCAGTTCATCGCTGATGAGATCAAGCCGCTCGAGCAGCAGGATGACAACATCCGCTTCTTCGATCACCGCCGCGAATATGCCCGGACCGATTTCGAGAATCAGGGCCTGCCCCGCCACGAATGGGAACTGCTGCTGCGCGAAGCCGGAATGCGCGCCGACAAGGCCGGGCACTGGCGCTTTTCCGCGCCCAAGAAATACGGCGGGCAGGATGGATCGAACCTGGCGATGGCGGTGATTCGCGACCGCTTTGCGGCCAAAGGCCTGGGACTGCACAACGATCTGCAGAACGAGCATTCGATCGTCGGCAACTTCCCGTTCGTGGCGATGTTTGAACACTTCGGCACGCCTGCACAGCAGGAGGAATTTATCCTCGGCGGGTTCGCCCGCCAGCGCCGGGTCGCCTTCGGTCTGACCGAGCCCGATCACGGCTCCGATGCGACCTTCATGGAAACCCGCGCAGTGCCCGAAACCCGGGGCGGCGTGGCCGGCTGGCGGATCGATGGCCGCAAGATGTGGATCACTGGTATGCATGTCGCCACCCATTGCGCTGCGTTCTGCCGCACTTCGGGCAAGGACGGCGAGGCCAAGGGGATCACCTGTCTGCTGGTCCCGATCGAGAACCCAGGCATGGTAGTCGACGAATATATGTGGACCTTCAACATGCCGACCGACCACCCGCGGATGCATTTCGAGAACTGCTGGGTGCCCGAAAGCGCGGTGTTGGGGCCGGTCGATGGCGGGCTGTCGATCGCGCAGAGCTTCGTCCACCAGAACCGGATTCGTCAGGCCGCATCATCGCTCGGCGCCGCCACCTATTGCGTCGAGGAATCAGTTAAATATGCTCGGGTGCGCAAGCCGTTCGGGCAGGAACTGGCCCGTAATCAAGGCATTCAGTTCCCACTGGTTGAGCTGGCGACGCAGTGCGAGATGCTGCGTGCGTTCATTTACAAGACCGCGTGGGAGATGGACCAGCTCGAGCACAAGGAGCTGGAACACAAGCTGTCAGACAAGATCTCGATGTGCAATTACTACGCCAACCGGCTGGTCTGCGAAGCGGCCGACCGCGCGATGCAGGTCCACGGCGGGATGGGCTATTCACGCCACACGCCGTTCGAGCATATCTATCGCCACCACCGCCGCTACCGGATCACCGAAGGCGCGGAAGAGATTCAGATGCGCAAGGTTGCGGCGTACTTGTTTGGTTATCTGGGGCCGCGCAAGGCGGAGTTTGCCGCGAGCTAGATTAGCGCTGGGCGGCGACTCGGTAATCGGCCGGGCCGCCCTGGTAGCCGTCGTAGATGGTCCGGCTGATCTGCGCGATCTTGGCATCGCGGCCTGAATGGCCGCCTTGTCCAGTGACGTAGATAGCCACCGCATAGACATGCCCATCAGAGGTCTGGATCAGGCCCACATCGCTCGACGTGTTGGACAAGGTCCCGGTCTTGTGCGCGATCCGCGCATCGCCGGGGAGCAGCGCCCGCATCCGGTGTTTGCCGGTTTCGCACCGCTCCATTGTGGTGAGCAGGAAAGTGCGGCTCGCCGGGCTGAGCCAGCGGCCTTGGTAAATGCCCGACAGCAGCTGCGCCATAGCGAGCGGGGTGGTGCTGTCACGTTGATCGATCATCCGCGCAGGATCATACTCACCATCATCGCGCACCAAAGTGGCGATATCGCGGTCGAGCCGCAGCCCGGCAAGTCCAGCTGAACGGAGCCAGCGATTGACCGCTGCAGGTCCGCCAACCACCGCCAGCAGCGCGTCAGTGGCCTGATTGTCCGAATGGATCAGCGAGCGTTCGATCAGTTGCTGCCCGGTCATCATTGACCCGGCGCGGACCGGAGCGACCATAGTCGAATACTTCTTGGACTTGACCGGCACCATCAGCGGATAGCTGGCATTCAGGCTGAAGCGCCCGTGATCAACCCCGTCAAGAAAGGTTGCGGCGATCGCGATCTTGCTGGTTGAGGCCATCGGGAACGGCGTATCGCCAAGCACCGAAACGACTCGGCCTGTAGTCAGATCAATCGCGGCAACGCCGATGCGGCCATTGCTGCTGTTGCTGAGCGGGGCCAGCTGTGCCTCAAGCCCGGAGGCATAGCTGCGCGGCGCAGTGGGGGCGATAAATGGCTGGACCGTGGTGGGCAGCACGCGCTGCGCCGATTCGTTCTTGACCGGAATCTTCGCCTGAACTTTGATCGGCGCGCGAAGCTGCGATTGGGGTTGCACCTTCGCTGGCGTGGAAAACGCTTTGTCGAATTCCGTCTCGAGCGTCTCGGCATAGGCCGGGGCGATCGGTGCCAGCACCGAGGCGGCCAGCGCCAGGCTGGCCATAAATCTGGAGATGATTCCCGTCTTCACGAGAGCAGCGTTAACCCGAACATGCTTTCTGTTTGGCTAACGGTTCCAAACCGGCAAGCGATTGCGCGACGAACTGCCCGAATTGTGCGGGAGACCGAACTAAGGGCATGTCCTGAGACATGAATCCGGACTCAGATCGCGTATTGCGCGCCCAATTCGATCACGCGGCCGGGTGGGATGTTGAAGTAATCGGTCGGGTCGGCAGCGTTGCGGTGGAGCACGATGAACAGCACATCCTGCCACTGCGGCATCCCGGTTTCGGCGCTTTGCGAATAGCTGTTGCGGCCAATGAAGAAGCTGGCGAGCTTGGCATCGGGGATCTGCTTCCCGGCCCGGATCAGGTCTTCGCGGACATCGGGCTGCTCCATGAAGCCATAGCGCAGCTCAATCGCCGAGAAATTGTCGTCGATCCGTGTGACCACTAGCCGCTCCGCTGGTTCGCAATAGGGCTTTTGCAGGGTCCGCACCGTGGTGACGAAGTTATGGAGATGCAGCACCCGGTTGTGCTTGAGGTTGTGCAGCAAGGCATGCGGGGTCAGATCGTTATGCGCAGTCAGATAGATCGCGGTACCCTGCACCCGGGCTGGCGGACGCAGCGCCAGCGCCGCAGCCATATCGGCCAGCGGCAGGGCGTTGTCGTATTCCAGCGCGCCGACGATCTTGCGCCCGCGTACCCAGGTCCAGATCACCAGCAGGATCCCGGCGGCGATGGTCAGCGGCACCCAGCCGCCTTCGACCACGCGCAGGATGTTCGCGCCAAAGAAGATCAGGTCAATAGTGATGAACGGCACGATTACGGCCAGACTGGCCGGCAATGACCAACCCCAACGGCGGCGGGTGACCACAAAGGCCAGACAGCAGGTGATCACCATCGTGCCCGTAACCGCGATCCCGTAAGCTGCGGCCATCGACGACGAGGTGCGGAAGCCCAGCGTCAACACGATCACGCCGAACAAGACCAGCCAGTTGATCGAAGGCATGTAGATCTGCCCGGCATGCCCGGCCGAGGTCTGTTTGACCGACAAGCGCGGCAGCAAGCCGAGCTGCATCGCTTGCTGCGACAGTGAGAAGGCCCCAGTGATCACCGCCTGGCTGGCGATGATCGTGGCCATCGTGGCGAGCAGCACCATCGGCAACCGGATGCCATCTGGCATCATCAGGAAGAACCAGTCGAGGTTCGCGAACGGCTTGCCCAGCCGGTGCGAGTCTTCCAGCACCTTGATCGCAAAGGCGCCCTGGCCAAGGTAGTTGAGCGCCAAGGCCGGGAAGACCAGCGCCAGCCAGGCCAACCGGATCGGCCGGGTGCCGAAGTGCCCCATGTCGGCGGTCAGCGCCTCAGCTCCGGTCACGGTCAGGAACACCGCGCCCAGCACGAACAGCCCCAGCACGCCATGCCCGGCGACAAAGCCGACCGCGTGCCACGGCAAGAACGCAGCCAGGATGCCCGGGCCATCGGTGATGTGATAGATCCCCAGACCGGCAAGGGCCACGAACCAGATGATGCAGATTGGGCCAAACAGCTTGGAGACCGCCGCCGTGCCGCGCGACTGGATCGCGAACAGGCCGATCAGGATGGCCAGACTGATGATCAGGATCCGGTTTTCGGTGATCGCCGCGCCAATTTCCGGCAGCGTCTTGAGCCCTTCGACCGCCGAGAGCACCGACAGCGCCGGGGTGATCATCGCATCGCCATAGAACAGCGCCGCGCCAATCGCACCCAAGGCCAGCACCAGCCCGCCGCGCTGCTTCACCCCGCGCTGGGCCAGCGCCAGCAGGGCCAACACTCCACCTTCGCCGTCGTTATCGGCGCGCATCAGGAACACGACGTATTTGAGCGTCACGACGATGATCAGCGCCCACAGCATCAGGCTCATCACCCCGATGATTTCGCTGTAATCGAGCCCGTCCGAGGCGGCCTGCCCCAGGGCTTCGCGGAA
>JANNYT010000225.1:0-1834 GCA_031410255.1 Novosphingobium sp.
CTGCCAGCATTGCGTTCTGCGAGAAGGTCGGGCTCGACTATGTCAGCGCCTCGCCTTACCGTGTGCCGATCGCGCGGTTGGCAGCAGCGCAAGCAGCGCTTAGTTAGGATTTCCAGCCGGTTAGGGTGAGAATCTCGAACGTTTCGAGTGTACCCTGACCAAACGCCGCGCTGGCGATGGCGCGCTGAGACCGCGTCAAAGCCGGGCCAGACCGCGCGAGGCAATTGGACAAGCCTTGTGCGTGTAGGTCCGCAATTACCCGGTCAAAGCTGGAATAGCGCACCGCCAGACTGCGGCTGTCGACGACCGGGTCCGCCCAGCCGGCGCGTTGGAGCAGTTGACCGCCCGCGCGGACATCAACCGCCGGATGGAGCCGCGGGGCGGGGCGATCACTATCGGCGGTCAGCATCGCGGCGCGCAAGGCTGGCAGGCTGCCCGCGCCGACCAGGCTGGCCAGCACCAGCCCGCCGGGGCTCAAGGCATTACGCAAGTGGATCAGTGCTCCGGGCAAGTCGTTGGCGGTATCGAGCGTGCCAAGGCTGACCACCAGATCGAACCCGGTGACCGGGAAGGGTGCCTCCTGATCGAACTGGGCGGGATCAAGCGACGTCACCTCGCATTCGGGCGAAGCCAGCGCGGCGGCCAGCGCGCCTAGATCGCCGATCGCCAGCACCCGGCGCGGGGTATGGCGCAGGAATGCGAGCCGCTCAATCACGTCGGCGACCATGTCGTCGAGCAGGTAACGCGGTGCATCCGTGGCCCGCTGCGCCTGCAGCATCCGGCGTCGCACAGCCAACCGCCGCGCCGGGGCGAAGACTTCGGGCGGTGAGCTGGGGGGCGTTTGAGCAGGGGGCGGGGCAGACGCAGCCATTCACCCGCCCTGCCTTGCGCGGCGGCCCGGCGCAAGCGATACCGGGCCGGCATGCAAGTCCATCCGCTCTTGATACCGGTCGTCGATCTGCTGTTCCCGCCGCGCTGTCCGCTGTGCGGTGAGGGGCTGGCGGCGCAGACCGGGCTGTGCGCGCTGTGCTGGGCCGGGCTGGCGATCCCGGGGCAGCCGAGCTGCGCGCAGTGCCAGCGTCCGTTTGAAAGCGGGACCGCAGTGGGCACGGTCTGCGCGCCGTGCCTCGCAGATCCGCCACGGCATGATGGGATCGCGGCTGGCACGCTTTACAACGAGACGTCGCGGCGGCTGATCCTCGCGCTCAAGCATGGCCGCCGGATCGCGCTCGCGCCGATGCTGGCGCGGTTCATCGCGGCGCAGCTGCCAGAAGAACTGGGGCAAGAGTGGTTGGTGGTGCCGGTGCCACTGCACCGCTGGCGGCTGTGGAACAGAGGGTTCAACCAATCGGCTTTGCTGGCGCGCGAACTGGCGGCAACCAGCAATGCGCAGCTGGTCGTAGATGCGTTAGTGCGGACCAAGCGCACCCCGCCGCTGGGCGGATTGGGCCGGACGGCGCGGGCGCGGGCGCTGACTGGCGCAATCGCAGTCAGTCCGCGCCGCAGCGCACGGCTGCGCGGAGCCAAGGTGTTGCTGGTCGATGATGTGCTGACTAGCGGCGCGACCAGCATGGCCTGCGTCAGGGCGCTCAAGCGAGCAGGCGCGGCACAAGTCAAGATCGCCTGCTTTGCCCGGGTGCTAGACGAAGCGCTGGATTTGAAGTGAGCAGGTTTCGCTGCAAACGAAAACGCCCGGAACCGAAGTTCCGGGCGCCCTCGTGACGAAACTCTAACAGGCGCCTCTTGCGAGGTTTGGCAGCTCCCCCTTTGGGCTGCCGCGCCCAATCCCTCATGCGGTGGTCCCTGAACCTGAGCCATTGGCTTTCCGCGATGT
>JANNYT010000226.1:0-2956 GCA_031410255.1 Novosphingobium sp.
TCGGACTGGCCCAGATGCACTCCGTCCGCGCCGAGCCGCTTGGCCAGGCTGATCGAATCGTTGATGATGAAGGTCACATCGCGGTCGGCGCAGATCCGTTGCAGCGGTTCGGCCAACCGCGCTGCCTCATGGTCGTCGATATCCTTCAGCCGCAGCTGAAACGCCGCGACCGATGCAGCATCGAGCGCGCGGGCAAGCCGGTCCGGGAACGTACCGGACACGTCCAGCGTTGAGATCAAGTAGAGTTGGCAATCAGTCATGGCCGCCTCCTATCGTGCCTTTGCCAGTCCCTCAAGCGTTTGACTTCCGCCAAGCGTTCGGCATTCGTTCAGCAAACTGCCCCCAAAGGTGAACAATGATGATCCGCACCCTCCCCCTGCTCGCCGCTGCCGCCTTGATGACCGGCTGCGTCACCAACCAGCACTATAACGATGATGGTTCGATCGACGCTAGGCTGGGCCAGACTGTGCGCCTCAGCAACCTTCGGGTCACCCCGCTGCGGGTGCTGGAAGACAGCCGCTGTCCGATGGAGGCGCGCTGCATCTGGGCGGGACGGGTGAAGCTGAGTGTGCGTTACAACGCCGGCGGCGGTGACCGGATTGGTGAACTGGCGAGCGACCAGCCGCTGCAAGTGCGCGGCGGGATGCTAGAACTGCAAAGCGTGATGCCCCCGCGCAGCGTCCGTGGCACGCTGATGCCGCGCGACTATCGCTTCACGCTGCGGGTTAGCGGCGGGATTTAGGCCGCTTTGACCGTCGACCCGGTGTAGATCGCGTCGATTGCTTCGCTCAGCGCAGCATCAAATTCGGCGTCGCTCATCTGGAACCGTAGATCATTGAGCAGCGCGCGGCTGAAGCTGGCGATAATACCCTTGTTCTTGGCCAATTCAGCGCAAGCTTCAGGCCGCTGGTATCCGCCCGACAGCGCCACGACGCGCAGCACCTTGGGATGCGCAACCAAGCGATCGAACGTGCCCGGCATTACCGGCAGTGACAGCTTGAGCATGACCTTGCCGCTCATCGCATCGAGCTGCTTGAGGCATTCGACTAGCAGCAGCTGATCGCAGGCGGCGCGGCTGGCGCTGGTGATGTTCACTTCGGGCTCCAGAATCGGCATCAACCCGCCCGCGATAACCTGACGGCCGATCTCGAACTGCTGCGCCACCACCGCCGCGATCCCGGCGGCATTGGCTGACTGGATGACCGAGCGCTCTTTGGTGCCATAGACCCCCAACGCCTTTGAGCGCGCGAGCAATGCGTCCAGCTCAGGCATCGGCTTCATCAGCTGGACGCCGTTGGCCTCGTCTTCCAGCCCCTTGTCGATCTTGATGAACGGGACGATCCCCTTGGTGATCAGCGCGGCGGGAACGCTGACCCCGTCAACCATGCCGTCCATCGTCCGTTCAAACAGGATCGCGCCGATTACCTTGTCGCCGTTAAACACCGCCGAGCGGATGATCCGGCTGCGCATGGCGTGGATCAGGCCGTACATCCCGGCCTCATCGCTCCACGCTGATGCTTCAATCCCGTAACCCGCGAGTGCCTTAGGGGTGGAGCCTCCCGACTGGTCCAGCGCAGCGATGAAGCCCTGCCCTGCGGCCATCTTGGCGGTCATTTCGGCACTGTTCATAGTCGGCGTCCTTCGCGATTCATACGTATGCAGAGGCGCCCATAGCCGCCCTGCCGGGCCGCCGCAAGACTGCTAACCGTACTGAATCAGTGCGCGGAGAGCGCGGTCACGCCGGGCAGCTCTTTGCCTTCCATCCATTCCAGGAAAGCGCCACCAGCGGTTGAAATATAGGTGAAATCATCCGCGACCCCGGCCAGATTGAGCGCCGCGACGGTATCGCCCCCGCCCGCGACCGAGACCAGCGCCCCCTCTTTGGTCAGCGCCGCGGCGCTGTTGGCCAAGGCCACCGTTGCGGTATCAAACGGCGGCGTCTCGAATGCGCCAAGCGGTCCGTTCCAGACCAGCGTGCGGCAAGTCTTGAGCACATCGGCGAGTGCTTCGGTGGCTTGCGGGCCAATGTCGAGGATCATCTCGTCCGCCGCGACTTCGTGAACGTTGCAGGTCCGCAAGCTGGCCGGATTGGGAGCGAACTCTTTCGCAACTACGACGTCATAGGGCAGATGCACGGTACAGCCGGCCTTGTCCGCCGCCGCCATGATGCCTTCGGCAGTCGCAGCCAGATCATGCTCGCACAATGACTTGCCGACGTTCACGCCGCGCGCGGCGAGGAAAGTGTTAGCCATCCCACCGCCGATGATCAGGTGATCGACCTGCGTAACGAGGTGGGTCAGCACGTCGAGTTTGGACGAAACCTTGGCCCCGCCGACCACAGCCGCAACCGGACGCTGCGGGTTGCCCAGCGCCTGTTCGAGTGCCTTGAGCTCGGCTTCCATCGAGCGCCCGGCATAGGCCGGCAGCAAATGCGCCAGCCCCTCGGTGCTGGCATGCGCACGGTGCGCGGCTGAAAAAGCATCGTTGACGTAAATGTCGCCATTGGCTGCAATTGCCTGAGCCAGCGCGTGATCGTTGGCTTCCTCGCCCTTCCAGAACCGCGTGTTCTCCAGCATGGCGATGTCGCCCGGCTTCAGGATCTGGACCGCCTGCGCCACCACTGGCCCGGCAATTTCAGGCACAAACATCACTTCGCGGCCCAGCACCGCTTGCACGGCATCAAGGGTCATTGAGACTGACAGGGTCGAAACCCGCTCACCCTTGGGCCGCCCGAAATGCGCCAGCAGCAGCACCTTGGCGCCCTTGTCGGCCAGTTCGAGGATCGTCGGCGCACTGGCGCGGACGCGGGTGTCGTCGGTCACCACCAGATCGGCCATCGGCAGGTTCAGGTCGACCCGCACCAGCACGACTTTGCCGGTCAGGTCGGCGGGCAGATCGTCGAGGGTTTTAAAGTGGGCCACTTACAGCCTCCGTTCGTGTCGAGCGAAGTCGAGAC
>JANNYT010000227.1:0-17403 GCA_031410255.1 Novosphingobium sp.
ATCAGCGCCCTAAGCGAAACTGGGTCACGAGCAACTGGTGTAAGTCATCGGACCTGGCACGGCGTCCTGGCCGAATTCTTCCTTGATCAACTTCTTCCCGCCGGCCTCGACCTTCAACGTCATCTCGCGCTGCCATTCCATGCCTTCTCCGCTGAACGCAAATTGCGCGCGCAGCATGGTGTCGGAGTGCTCGGCTACCTTGGCGATGGTCGCGGTGGATTCGTAAAAGCGGATGGTGGCGGCACCGACGATCATCAAGCCTTTGGCATCGCCATTGGTCGAAGTGCAATCGGCTGGCACTAGCGCCCAGCGTCCGACCATCGCGTTCGGGATCGATTTCGGCAGTGCGGCGGGGCTCGCGCTGGCCGACGCGTTGGCCGGGGCCGTGCGGTCAGGCAGCGGGTCAGCCGCGCTAGTGGTCAGCATCGGATCGGGCGCGGTTTCACTGCCTTTGGAACAGCCAGTCAGGGCCAGGGCCGCAATCGCGGCCGAACAGAGCAGTGCTTTCATGGGAGATTCCTTCCGGGACAGTATCTGCTTGCAAACGCTTCCCGCTCGGCAGGGTTCCCCAGTGATGCCTAGTCTGCCATCACTTCGGCTTCGATTTCGACCAGCCACTCCGGCCGGACAAAGCCGCTGACGATCAGCGTGGTGGTGGCCGGCCGCGCGCCGCCGAACCATTTGCCATGGACCTTGGCCACCGCTGGAAAGTCGGCTCGGTCAGTCAGGTAAATGCAGGTCCGGACGGTATCGACAATATCACCGTCCAGAGCGGCAATGGCCTGCGCCACTATCGCGCAGCACCGCTCCATCTGCGCCGCCGCATCGCCCGCAGTGCTCGACCCGTCAGGCTCGATCGGTGCAGTCCCCGCGACCATGATCTGCTTGCCGGTCCGCACCGCGCGGCAAAAGCCGAGCACGGGTTCAAGCGGTGATCCGCTGCTGACGCGCTGTTTGGTCATGATTGTATCGCAACTCCGATTAGTCCGCCGACTGCCCATAGCCGCGCCGCGCCACTCCACACCAGAAATTCGCTGGCCGTCAGCACCAAAGAAAATCCCCCGCAACCGAAGTTGCGGGGGAAAGTTAACTTTGGACACGTGCGCGGCGGGAGGGGGGCGGGGTTGCCAGCGCACGTGTCGAAAATAAAACACGCAGCCCGCAAATCGGTTCCCGAAAAAATTAGAGATATGGTCTGACGCTGCTGGGTTGCCCTTCATAGTGCGCAAAATCGCAGGCCCGGTCCATGTCAGGGATCTGGATTTCGGTCAGCGTCCAGTTGACCAGCTTGCGCTTGCGCAGCGCCTGCAGGGTCCGGTTGGTGTGCACCAGCGACAGTCCCAGTGTATCGCTGATCTGCCCCTGCGTAATGCTGAGCTTGAGGGCATTTTGCTTGGCCAACCCGGTCGCCATGCCGCGTTCAACCAGGAATATTGCCAGATAAACCAATCGTTCCTGGGCCGTGCGTCGGCCGATCGATACCAGGTGCTCTTCCAGCGCGGCTTCCTCTTTGGCCGCCAGCCAGATCAGATCGTAACCCAGCCGTGGCTGTTCGGCGAACAGTTCGGTCATCCGGTCGCGCGGAAAAACACAGAGTGTGGCTGCGCTGAGCGCTTCGCAGCCGTGCAGCAACGGATCGTCCATCGCGCCTTGCAAGCCGATCAGATCGCCGGGGAAAACGAAGTTCACGATCTGGCGCCGTCCGTCCTCAAGAATTCGGAAGCGGAACAAGACGCCTTCGAGAACGGTGTAGATGTGCGGGCTGATCGAACCTTGGACCAGCGACTGGGTGCCCTTGTCGATCGAAAACTCACCCTGCTTGAACTGGTCCATGAATTTGAGCTGGCCAGTGTCGAGGGGGCGTAATCCAGGGCAACCCAGCAGTGGACATTCCAAACACTTGCGGCGCTTTTGTGCCGATACTGCCATCCAAAGTCCTCTTTGTCAGATTGACCGGGCACCGCACCGGGGTTTGCGGGGTTGCCATTTTAGTACGAAGGCCCATTGAACTGTTAGGCGTGATCGGCGCAAATATCGTATTCGCCAGTATTATGGCTCACTAAACTGACAGTGAGCCATATCGTTCCCATGCGGCGGAACCAAATGGCGCTGACTGCGTTCACCCGCTTGAAGCATAGAGGAGCCTCGTATTCATGCCAGTGTCACAAGCCGTCGTCGCGCATTTGCCATATTTGCGGCGCTACGCCCGGGCGTTGACCGGTTCGCAAAAAGCCGGCGATGCGTATGTCCGCGCCATGCTGGAAGCCGCGCTGGCGGATGGTGAAGTCCTCAAGCAGATCAGCGCCGGGCGGGTGGAATTGTACTCCGCGTTCAACCGCATCTGGGCATCGAGCGCGATTGTCGAAACAGTTCCCGGTGCTGCCGAAACCGGCCTGCGCGCGACTGCGCAAGAACGGCTTGCAGCGATGACCCCGCTCAGCCGGCAAGCCTTGCTGCTCACGACGATCGAGGATTTCAGCCCGGCCGATGCCGGTGCGGTGATGGGACTTGCGGCTGATGAGATCAGCGATCTGGTGACTGCGGCCTTGACCGAGATTGACGCCGAGTCGGCTACCGACGTGCTGATCATCGAAGACGAAGCCATGATCTCGATGCAGCTGGAAAGTCTGGTACTGAGCCTTGGCCACTCGGTTTGCGGCACCGCGACGACCCGCGACGAAGCCCTCGCGGTGGTGGCGAAGCGCAAGCCCGGGCTGGTTCTGGCCGATATTCAACTGGCTGACGGCAGTTCCGGGATTGACGCGGTCAACGATATTCTGGGCGAGTTTGCCGTGCCGATCATCTTTATCACCGCTTATCCAGAAAAGCTGCTGACCGGTGACCGGCCCGAGCCGACTTACCTGATCACGAAGCCGTTTCAGGAGGCGGCAGTCAAGGCGGCGATCAGTCAGGCGATGTTCTTCCGCTCAACCGAACCGGTCGGCTGAGCGCCAACTCGCTGCAGTCCTGGTACGTGCTGTGGCGTGCTAGGACTGTTGCCGCAGATTGAACGGCACAATTGCCCGCACCGGCAAGTAAAACCGGCAGTGGACGCCGGCTGCAGCGAATTCCAGTTTGATATCCGACTTGAGCTGGCGCGAGATTACGTTTTCGATCAGGTCGCTGCCAAATCCGCGAACCGGATGCGCCGCAACTTCCGGTCCGCCCGCTTCGGTCCATTCAAACAGCACCAGCGCGCCCGTCGCTTTGCGCCATGACAGGGTGACAGTCCCCGCGGCGTTGCTCAGCGCGCCGTATTTCCCGGCGTTCGTCGCCAGTTCGTGCAGCAGCAGCCCAAGCGACAATGCATCGTTGGGCGCAAGCTCAAAGTCTTCGCCGCTGATCACAATCCGCTCATGGTCCTCAGCTGCAAACGGCGCCAGCTCGGTGTTGACCACTTCGCTGACTTTCACAGCTGACCAGCTGGATTGCATCAACAGGTTGTGCGTCGCCGAAAGCGCGCGCACCCGGCCGCTGAAGGTCTCGATAAATTGGTCGATGTCAGTCGCGCCGCGGCGTGACAGCGCCAGGATCGACAAGACATTGGCCAGGGCATTCTTGACCCGATGATTAAGCTCCCGCGTCAGGATCGCCCGGATCGAGTCTTGCTCCTCGCGCACTTCGAGTTGCAGCAACGCCGATTGGGCCTGGCGGATCGCTAACCGGACGATATTCGCCAGCAGCCCGCCAATGATCAGCCCGGCCAGCACGATAACCATGGCCGCCTGGCTGAACAGGCTGCTGGGCGCGGCAGTGGTTTTCACGATCCAGGTATGATCGGCCACGGCAATCGTGCGGCGCACGGCAGAACCGGCCTCGATCGGGGCGCCTTGGGTCAACAGAAGATTGTCGGCTGCTTCGGAATTGTCGAAGATCTGCAATGGCATTGCCGGCGAATAGGCTGATCCGAGTGCGGCCTTGATGTATTCGTCGAGCCGCATCGCCGCAAACACATAGCCGCGCACCGCAGCTGAGTTTTCACCACGCGAACTGCCGCCGTAAACGGGCATGAACATGGCGATCCCCGGCCGGGCCGGCTTGCCAAGATCCTGAACGAGCGTGATCCTGTCGGTCACCGTCGGCTTGCCGGTCTGGCTGGCCCGGACCATGGCCGCACTGCGCCGCGCTTCGCTCGACAGATCGAAACCCCGCGTAGCCAGGTTTTGTGCGGTCTCAGGGCTGATCAGCCGAATAACTTGCGGCGCTTGCAGCCTTTGCTGGCTGGCCGACCCAGGGATTGGCTTGATGCCGGCAGCAGCCTGGCCGCTCTGGGTTTCGGCCCAGCCAATCGCCAACACGCCCTTCAGATCGCTATAGCTTTCGATCGTCGTGGCAAACCGGCTGAACGTCGCTTGATCGACGCTGCCGCGTGCGTTGAACAATGCCGCGCCAGAAATCAGATAGGCCTGCATGGTCGATGTCCGGCGCTCGATATCGTGACCCATTGCGCCAATCCGTTCGGAACTGGCTTGCCGCTGCTCGGCATGGCCAGCCCGCTCGACCGAAATGGCAACGATCATCGCGGCGAACATTGTCAGCAGGAATGCACTGACTGGCGCCACGCGCGGGTAGCGGAGCAACCAGTTCGACAAGCGGCTGCGGCGGTCTTTTGGGGGCTCTACGTGCAAGCTCGTTCAATCTCAAAATAGCAAGGAATGGGCGCTGACTGTCCGGCGCTCACGGTTTGAGCAGGACTGGCTCGAAGCATTGTTGTCCAAGCAGGGAACGAACCGTAGTTTGAACCGTTCCGGGTCTGACAAAATAGTTTGCTGCCGAGCCGTGTCGCCAACCTGCGATTTTGCGCCCGGCACTCACAGATTTCACTGCTGCGGAGTTTGGCTGAGCGTTGGTAACCGCGCTTCAAGACTCGCCCCGCAGTCCCGCCAAACGGCGAACGCTAACGGGAATTTTTTGTGAAGCTCAGGTTTGAACCAGGGTTGCCGGAAAATTCGCAGGAGCGCTGGTCAGACAGTTTGGCCGCAGCGTTGCCATGCTAGCGCCTTCAAGGTATGAGAGTTTGGAACATGAGTTGGGTTCAATTGGAGAAAATCGTGGGTAAGGGAAGTGGCGATAGCGCTTCTGCGCACCCGCGCCGGAACGGCGATTTACCCGAAAAGCGGGCCGGTCGCGCGTTTTCAGCGCGCGCTCAACCGGGCTGGGCCAAGGGATTGCAACGTCTTTACGACGATGTCGTCGACGAGGAATTGCCGCCTGAATTTGCCGACCTGCTCAACCAGCTCGATCAAATTTCAGATGACGACTGACGCACACAAGGCGCCCGACGACGCTTTCAAGAAACAGCTCGCGGCGACCATCCCGCATTTGCGCGCGTTTGCGCGTTCGCTGTGCGGACGGCCCGATTTCGCGGATGATCTGGTGCAGGAAGCGACGCTGAAAGCATGGTCGGCGCGTGACCGGTTTGAACCGGGCACCAACATGCGCGCCTGGACCTTCACCATCCTGCGCAACTGCTATCTGACCGAAATGCGCCGCAACAAATTTGTCGGCGATTATGACGAAGGCGTCGCTGAACGCACGCTGCAGGCGCCGATGGGGCAGGAAGATCCGATGCACCTGGCCGACATGCGGCGGGCGCTGATGCAGCTGCCGCCAGAGCGCCGCGAGGCAATCCTGTTGGTCGGGGCCGGGGGCTTTTCCTACGAGGAAGCTGCGGCGATCTGCCAGACTGCGGTCGGCACCATGAAAAGCCGGGTTGGCCGGGCCCGTGCTGCCCTCACCGAAATGCTTGAGGGCGATTCCTTGCCCAAGCGCGAGCCGACCAGCGCACAGTCGGCGCACGATGCGATCATGGGTGATCTTGCACTGGCCGCCAACCGCATCCGCTAAAAAACGGGCTAGGCCGATCGACCGGGAACCACCCCGCTTGCCGCGCGTTTAAGGATCAGTTGGTGTCTTCGGGCATCTGCCAAGGGGGTGGTCACCCTGCTCTCGCAAGGAGTAGAAACCGTGACTGCATCCCGACAGCCGGAGGTTGAAAGCGCCGACACCGAGCACGGCGAGAGCAATTGCATGGCTGCCAAGAAGTACAATGCCGCTACGAAGAAATTCGTCGAAGCACATCGTTCGGAAGTTCTGGCGATGGCCGACCAAGCTGCAGACGCGCTTGATATTTCCCGCAAGGGATAAATTCAGGCAAGCGGAACAAGAAGGCAAGTCACACGCAGCGTCCTGAGATGGACCGGGGCGACCTGCGTTGATGAAAAGACGGCGTGCGCACTTAATTGCGCGCTCGCCGTCTTTTTTTCGTGAAGCGTGGGCATGGCGCATTTCGATCCTTCGGCCGATATTGCCGAAACGATCGAACAATCGGGCTCATGTGGCCATTGCGCGCAGCGTGGCAATGACGTCAGCCTCGGCTGCGGGCTTGTCCAGTCGCAGCCGGTGAATGCGCGGAAACCGCATCGCGAGGCCGGACTTGTGCCGCGCGCTGGCGTGAATGGAATCGAACGCTACCTCGAGCACAAGGGTCTTCTCCACCTCGCGCACCGGGCCGAACTTGGCGGTGGTATGCTCGCGCACGAACCGGTCGAGCAGCTTCAACTCTTCGTCGGTAAATCCTGAATAGGCCTTGCCGACCGGCAGCAGCTCGCCATCCTCGCTCCAGCAGCCAAATGTGTAGTCCGAATAGAACGAAGCGCGGCGGCCGTTGCCGCGCTGGGCGTACATCATCACACAGTCAGCGGTCAGCGGGTTGCGCTTCCATTTGTACCAGTGGCCGACGCGGCGCCCGGTCAGGTAAGGGCTGTCACGCCGCTTGAGCATCACGCCCTCGATCGCGGCGTCGCGCGCGCCATTGCGCAGCGCCGCCAGTTCTGCAAATGTGGTCACAGCCAAGACTGGCGACAGATCGAACAGTTTGCCGGGCAGGCGCGGCATCAGTGCCTCCAGCCGCGCGCGGCGGGCCTCCCACGGCAGCTCGCGCAGGTCATCGGGCCCTTCGACCAGTAAATCATACAGCCGGACGAAAGCCGGATACTGCTCGAGCATTTTCTTTGACACAGTCTTGCGGCCGAGCCGCTGCTGCAACGCATTGAAACTGGCCGCCCCACCGCCATCAAGATCGCCGCCCTGGCTGTCGCCGCGCACCAGCAGTTCGCCGTCGACCACCGCGTCTTCGCGCAAGGCCGAAACCAGTTCGGGGAACGAGGCAGTAATCTCATCCCCGCCGCGGCTGTAAATCCGGGTTTCGCCCCGCAGATGCGAGATCTGCACGCGAATCCCATCCCATTTCCACTCCGCCGCAAATAGTTCGAGATCGAGACTATCGCCTTCAAACGGGTGCGAGAGCATGAATGGGCGGAAGAACGGCGTCGCCGAAATATCGGGCCGCGCGACGCGGCCTTCGCCCCAGGCGAACAAATCGGCGTAAGGTGGGGGCAGTGCGTGCCACAGCTCTTCGACCGTATCGATCTGTACATCGAAAGCCTGGGCAAAGGCAGTCTTGGCCAGCCGCGCCGATAGCCCGATCCGCATCCCGCCGGTGCCGAGCTTGAGCAGAGCATAGCGGCTGTTCACATCGAGACTGTCGAGCAATTCGGCCAGAACCGCCGGCGCGGTGCTGCGGTTGGTCGCGGCCAGCGCGGTCACGACATCATTGACGCTCGGATCGCTTTGCCCAGTCGCCGGGCCATCGGGCCAGATCAGCGCAACCGTCTCAGCGGTATCTCCGACATGGTGACGGGACAGCCGCAGCAGCTCGGCATCGATCCGGGTCGCCGCCAAGGTGCGGATGGTCGAGGCTTTGACCGCTGGAAAATCGAGGCTGTCGGTCAGCGCGGCCAAGGCCCAGCCACGATCGGGATCGGGCGCAGTGCGCAAATAGTGCGCCAGTGCGTCCAGCTTAGCGTTGCGCGAACGGGTATAGATCAGCGTATCTACCAGCTGGGCAAAGCGGCGCATCAGCCGTCATCCTCTTCGCTGCGCCCGACCATTTCCAGCGCGCGGGCCTTGATCTGGTGCAGCTCGCACCACCTCAGCAGGCCTTCTTCGCTGCCGTGCGTGATCCACGTTTCGCGCGGCGCCAGTTCGCGGATGGTCGCGGTCAATTCGTCCCAGTCGGCATGGTCGGAGATGATCAGCGGCAGCTCGACATTGCGCTGACGGGCGCGGCCGCGCACCCGCATCCAGCCCGAGGCCATGGCGGTGATCGGCGCGGGCATGCGCCGGCTCCAGGTGTCAGTCAGCGCGCTGGGCGGACACAGCACGATCTGGCCGCGCATCTCGTCCTTGCTGCTGGCCGAAACTAGCCGCAATTCGCCCAGCGCCACCCCCCACTGCTCATAAAGCGCGCACATCCGCTCGAGCGCGCCGTGGAGGAAGATCGGCGCGTGCCAGCCGGCCAGCCGCAGTTCGGCGATAACCCGCTGCGCCTTGCCCAGCGCATAGGCCCCGACCAGCACGCAGCGTTCTGGCTCTGCCGCTAACCGCGCGAGCAGCTTGGCCATTTCTCCGGCGATCGGCGGGTGGCGGAACACCGGCAAGCCAAATGTTGCCTCGGTAATGAACACATCGCACGGCACTGGCTCGAAGGCTGCGCAAGTCGGATCGGGGCGACGCTTGAAATCGCCGCTCACCACCACCCGCTCGCCGCCGTATTCCAGCAGCACCTGCGCCGAGCCCAGCACGTGCCCGGCGGGATGCAGACTGAAACGCACGCCGCCAGCTGCAAAGCTATCACCATAGCCCAGCGCAGTGCCTTGTTCGGTGCCGTAACGCAGCGCCATGATCGCCAGCGTTTCTGGCGTGGCCCAGACATCGCCATGCCCGCTGCGGGCATGATCGGCGTGGCCGTGTGTCACCACCGCGCGGGGTTGCGGCCACGAGGGATCAATCCACAGGTCGGCCGGTTCGATGTAAATTCCGCCCGGTTGTGGCTTGATCCAGGTGCTGGGCATGGTGTTTGTACGCGTCTCGACCGGGATGGTTCCCGCCAGCTGGCGGTTAGCAGAAATGCAGCGTTCAAGTAAGCTATGGAAGTGGCCAGGCGATCAGCCTAGACCAATGCGCAAATGCGGCAAATTGGCCGCAAACCAAGGTTTACCGACATGGCAAGTGAATCAGACGGTGATCCGCTGACGTTGGCGATGGGCGCGGCTTTCGCCGACCATTCAACGCATCTGTTCGTCGGCCTGCTCGAACAGAGCCAGGACTGCGTCAAGATGATGGACGCCGACGGGACCTTGGTCTTCATGAATCGCAACGGCCGGTGCATTATGGAGATTGACGATTTTAGGACTGTCGCAGGCATACCTTGGTGGGATTTGTGGCCCGAAGAATCACAGCCGCTGGTCCGCACGGCGGTAAGCGATGCGATCGCGGGGCGTGATAGCCGGTTCGTTGCGATGTGCGCGACGGGCAAGGGCACGCCGAAATGGTGGGATGTGACCGTCTCGCCTGTGCGCGACGATGCAGGCACCGTGTTTCAGATCGTCTCGTTCTCGCGCGATATCACTGAACAGATCAAGTCCAAACAAGCGCTGGAAACGATGGTGCTGGAAATGCGGCACCGCCTGCGCAATGCCTTTGCAGTAAGCGGCGCGATTGCGATGGTCAGCGGCCGGGTGGCGCCCGAGCATGCCGATTTCGCCAATGAACTCGCCGATCGGTACAGCGCGCTGGCGATCGCCTAGTCGCAACTGCTGGAGCAGGGCAGCGACCGGCAGAATCTGCGTGAATTGCTCGAACTGCTGTGCGCGCCTTATCCTGCTATTGTGATCGATTGCCCGGGCGATATGACTGTCGACAGTCAGCGCAGCCGGGTTGTCGCGCTCGCTATCGGAGAACTCGCGACCAACAGCGTGAAGTATGGCGCATTGGCGGGGAATGATGCCGTGCGGCTGGTGGTAATCGTTTCGGGCGGACAATGCGCAGTGGTTTGGAGCGAAGCCAGCAGGCCCACCGAGGGCTCCGCGGACCGCGCTGGCGGCGCCGGCCATGCGCTGATCACGCGGATGGCCCAGATCTATGGCGGCCAGTTTACGGTCGATTGGCAGGCCAGCCAGTTGAACGCGCAATTGGTGCTGCCCGCTTAACAACCAAAAAGGCGGTCGCCGCAGCGACCGCCTTTGGGTTCCTTGTCCGAAGACAAGCTTCACTTAACCGGCGCTACGCCGCGCGCAGTGCCACGCAAGGTTGTCTACTGGGAGGGCTGACAACTTTGCTGCGTCAAGTGTGGTTAGCCAGATGGGCTGGATTACCGCGGCGAACCGCGACGGAACATGTTGATCACCGCCAGCAGCACAACTGCGCCGAGGAACGATGCGAACAGCGACCGGATATCAAGCGCGCCCGAGGTAATCGGCGCGCCGCCGATCAACGGCGTAATGATGAAACCGGCCAGGATGGCACCGACAATGCCGACGACGACGTTAAGAATGATGCCCTGTTGACCATCGGTACGCATCACGATGCTTGCCAACCAGCCCAGAACACCACCCACGATCAGCGTGATAATCAAACCCATTTTCATTCTCCTGTTAGTATGGTGCTGAAACGCGGGGCTACCGAATTGGTTCCGGGATCGGCATTTCGCAGCAGCGTCGGCGCGCCAAATATCAGCGAGCGATCCATCGTTTCGGCCAGAGCGAGTGGGATGTTGTTGCAGCATGCCGGGAGGGGGAGGCCGCTACAACAACTTAAGCAAAATGCTTTTGGCTGGCAAAGGTTCCGCCACGCCCGCAAATCAGCATATCATATGTAATAGCGCGCATTCTAAATGGCGCATAAATGGTGCGCACCCGGTGCAGCAAAACACACTATCGCCGGGTGCGCGTGGCAGTTCAGTTTATGACGGAGCGATCTGCTGCACGGGTACTGGCCGAAACTTTCCGGCCTGCATCGTGAAACCCGGATTGGTTCCGGGAAGGAGGATCGCATGGGAATGTCGGCGAGACTAAGCTTCCAGGACTTTGGGAGGCGCATGATGCCGGCTTCGGCGGCCAACAGCACGATTATGCCGATGCTGACGGGCGCTGCTGGCGCTTGGCCTGATGGAAAGCAATGCTCGTGCTCGCTAGTCCACCGGCCTGACGTGGTGCAGGCAATTGGCGCTCGGCTGACCCTGAGTGCGGACGGAATTACAAATCCTGCTGCTCCCGATGCCGATCTGCGCGCCGCCCAGGCTGCGCTGCAAGAACGCCGCCTCATTGAGAGGCAACAGGAAGTGCTGATTGCCGAGCTCAATCACCGGATGCGCAATGTGCTGGGGCTGGTGTGCAGCATCATCAGCCAAAGCCGGCTGGGCGCGACATCGGTTGATGATTTCGCCGAAGTCATCGGTCAGCGGGTTCAAGCCCTGGCCCGCGCCCATGATCTGATCACCGCTGGCAGCACGTCGCCCAGTACGCTCCGCGGGTTGGTCATCACCGAAGCCAAAGCCTATCTTGGCGACCATGCTGGCCGGGTGCGGATAAGCGGACCCGACTCACAACTGACCCCGGCGGCAGTCACCACCGTGGCCCTGGTCATCCACGAGTTGATGACCAATTCGGTCAAGTACGGCGCCATGTCGAGCGTGGCGGGCGAGCTGTTGATCGGTTTTGCCCGCAGCCGTGATGGCGAACTTGAACTGAGCTGGGAAGAGCGCGGCGGCCCTGCGATCACTGCCCCGCCTGCACGGCGTGGGTTCGGCACAACCCTGATTGAAGGATCGATCCCCCATGATCTGGGCGGGACTTGCGCGATCGACTTCGCGCCCGGTGGGTTGCAGGTAAAAATGACCGTTCCCGCGCGGCATGTAACCCGGTTTCTGGATGCCGCCGAAGAGGCCAGCTCGCAAGCAAGCGTGACTTCCGAAGTGCCGCTGACCGGACCGGTCCTGCTGGTCGAAGACAATATGCTGATCGCGCTTGATGCCGAAGAAATGCTGCGTAAATTGGGCGCTAGCGAGGTCCAGCTGGCTGGTTCCGTGATCGAAGCGCAGGGTCTGCTGGATGCTGGCGGGATCGCGTTTGCCGTGCTCGATTTTAGCCTTGGCGGCGAAACTACGGAAACGTTGGGGCGGACATTGCAGGCGCAGGGCATCCCCTTTTTGTTTGCCACCGGCTACGGTGATAGCAGCACGCTGGCCGCCGATTTTCCAGCAGTGGAAATCGTGCTTAAACCATATGAGACCACAGTTTTGCAGACTGCCATCGACCGCACGCTGGGAAGATCAGTGCCCTAATCGTGCATGCCCAGCAGGGTGTTCTCGCCGCGATCAAGCCATTTGGTCGCGCGGGCGGGCGCAGGTAGCTCGCCCGCCGTTGCTGCTTCGATCACTTCGGGATGGATATAGCTTTTGCGGGCTATTGCCGGGGTGTTGCCAAGCTCCACCGAAACCGGTTCGGCCAAGTCCTTGGGAGTCGGAGTCTGGCCATCCGTGACCAGCCGCAAGGCTTCGCGCAGCGCACTGGCTGAGGCATGCCAGGTGCGGAAAAACTTGGCCGAAAAGTCAGCCCCGATCGCCGCTTGAATATATTGGTTTACGTCGGCCGGGGTGACTGCGGCGATGGTATCTTCAGTGGACCGATATTGGAACACGGCTGTGCCCGGCAGTTTGATGAACTTTTTGATCAGGGCGATGACCCGCTCGTCCGAAACAGTGACGTTTTGCTTTTTGCCCGACTTGCCGACGAAGGCAAATGCGATCTCATGCTTGCTCAGCGTCATGTGGCGGCGCAGCAGGGTGGTTGCGCCAAAGCTCTTGTTCGCGCGAGCATAAGCGCGGTTTCCGACCCGGATGCGGCACTCATCAAGCACCCTGATGACGGCGGCGACAACCGTAACCTTGTCATGCGGATCGCCAGCCAGGTCACGTTCGGCTTGCGCGCGCAGCTTGGGCAAACGGCGGCCAAATTCGATGCAACGGTCGAACTTGTCGGCCTCCTGGTCGGCGCGGTAATCGGGATGGTAGCGGTATTGCCGCCGCCCACGCGCGTCATATCCGGTCGCCTGAATCGGGCTTTCTGGGTCGGGACTGAACCAAGCCTGCTGGTAAGCAGGCGGCAGGCCGATCCGGCCCAGCCGCTCGATTTCCAACGGGTCTTTGATCCGCTCACCCTGCGCTTCGAAATAGTGCCACTGCTTGCCCGCGCGTTTGCGGGTTATGCCTACTATGGGTTGTGGATCAGACATCGGCGCGGGTTCCCTGCGGCGCAGGTGCTCAGGGCCTGCATCTGCCGCATTCAACGAGCAAAGCCAGCTGAGGTTCCTCTAGCCGATCAAGCAATTAGCGCGGGCGCGGGCCTTTGCGGTGCGGCGGCGCGCCGGGGCGGCCTTTGTGCGGCGGCTTGCCGGGGCGAGCCCGCTGCGGGCCCCGATCAGCGCGCGGACCGCCGCCTGCAGAAACACCCAACTGCTTGCGTGGCGCGGACTGCTTGTCGCCTTCAGCGGCCTTGCGTTGGGCTGGCGCCCGCTCCGCATCACGCGGCTTATGAGCCGCGGGGGGGCGATCATCGTCACGAGGCTTATGCGCGGCCGGCGCCCGGTCTGCATCACGCGGCTTGCGCGCGACTGGTGCCCGGTCGGTGTCCTGACGGGCGCGCGACGATTGGCGGGGGCCGTCATTCTGCGGCTCGGGCGATGGTTCGATCCGGATGCCGCTTTCGTCCTCGGCACCTTCGGTCAAAGTACGCTGCAAGGCTTCGCGAACCTTGGCTTCGATGCTGCGCGGGACCTGGAAGAAGGTTTCGTTGGCGGCGATGCGGATCGCGCCAATCTCGTTGCGGGTGATGTGCCCGCGGCGGCACAGCAGCGGCAGGATCCAGCGCGGATCGGCGTTCTGGCGGCGGCCGATGTCCATGCGGAACCACACCGTATCGTCAAACCCATCGCGGTGATGGGACTTGTCGGCGCGCGGGTCGGCGCCGCGTTTTGACAGGTCGATCAGCTCTTCAGGCTCGGGCATCGACTTGCTGTGGTGGCGGACCAGCGCCACCGCCAGTTCGAGGGCGCCGCGCTGATCGAGCAACCGCTGCGCCAGTTCGAGTTCTTCCTCGGTGCCCTCTACCGGTTCGAGCAGTGTTTCGAACATCCGTTGGCGATCACGTTCGCGGATCATTTCAGCGCTGGGCACCTCGGCAGCAGTTGCGGCGATGCGTGCGCGGCGGAGCATTTCTTCAACCCGGCGGCGGCGCGGATATGGCACGATGATCACTGCCGTGCCCTTGCGCCCGGCGCGGCCGGTGCGGCCCGAACGGTGCTGCAAGGTTTCGGCATCGCGCGGCACTTCGACGTGGACCACCAGGCTCAATGAGGCGACGTCGATCCCGCGCGCGGCGACGTCGGTGGCGACACAAACCCGGGCGCGGCCATCGCGCAAGGCTTGCAGGGCGTAATTGCGCTCATTCTGGCTATGCTCGCCCGACAGCGCGACCGCCGCAAACCCGCGTTCGACCAGCGTGGCGTGCAAATGGCGGACATTGTCGCGGGTGGCGCAGAACAGCATCGCGGTTTCGGCTTCGTGGAACCGCAGCAGGTTGATCACCGCGTTTTCGATGTCCGAGGGGCTGACCGCGACGGTCTGATAGTCGATATCGCCGTGGCCGCGATCATCGCCAACGGTCGAAATGCGCAGCGCATTGTGCTGATAGCGCTGGGCTAGCGCGGCAATAGGGCGCGGCATGGTGGCGGAGAACATCAGCGTGCGGCGGGTATCGGGCGTACCGTCGAGGATTTGTTCCAAGTCATCGCGAAAGCCCATGTCGAGCATTTCATCGGCCTCATCGAGCACGATGAAGCGCAGGCCCGACAGGTCGAGCGCGCCGCGCTCAAGGTGATCGCGCAGGCGCCCAGGGGTGCCGACCACGATGTGCGCGCCGTGATTGAGCGCGCGGCGTTCCTGGCTGGGGTCCATCCCGCCAACGCAAGTGGCAATGCGCGCGTGAGCCTTGGCGCAGAGCCAGGCGAGCTCGCGGCTGACTTGCAGGGCGAGTTCGCGGGTCGGCGCGATCACCAGCGCGAGCGGGGCCGCAGCCACCGGCAGTGCCGCGCCATCAGCCAGCAGCTCGGCCAGCATGGCAATCCCGAAGGCGATCGTCTTGCCCGATCCGGTTTGCGCCGAGACCACCAGATCGCGGCCCAGCGCCTCTGGCTGGAGCACTGCGGACTGCACCGAGGTCGGCTCTTCATAGCCGCGTTCGGCCAAGGCCAGAGCAATTGGTTCGGGAAGATCGGGAAAAGCCATAACATCAACAACGGGTTGCGGCGCAGCGGACCGGTGAACCGGCGCGGACGACTGGGAAGGGTGCGGGTTTGGGGTGCGGCACGCGAACGGCCAGACTGCGGGCCCTTAGCCGCATTGGCGGGCAAAGACCACCCGCAATTAATGTCGGGAATTCAGGCCAGCGAATAAGGCACCACACCGCGCACATCGGGGTTGACGCTGATCGCGCGGTCGCTGGGCGGAAAGGCGCGCTGATCGCAATCGGGGCGCGGGCACAGCCGGCACGAAACGCCGATCCGGGTGGCGGCGCGCTCGGCCGCCAGATCGAGGCCATCGGCATAGACGAATTCGGTTGCATGCTCGGCCTCGCAGCCCAAAGCCACGGCATAGCGACGCGGCGCGCGTTCGTATGACCCCGATGGTTTGACCAGCCCCTTGGCCATTGAGACATAGCGGACCCCGTCAGGTGTTTCGGCCAATTGCACCAGAATCCGGTCCGGGATCGCCACCGCTTCATGCACGATCCACAAGGGACAAGCCCCGCCGAACCGGGCGAATTGCAGCCGTGTGGCCGAATGGCGTTTGGTGATATTGCCGGCCATATCGACCCGGCAAAAGAAGAACGGCACCCCGCGCATGTCGGCGCGCTGCAGGGTGGAGAGACGGTGGCAGGTCTGTTCAAAACTGGTACCGAACTGCTGCGCCAGCCGGTCAATGTCATGGCGGAAAGCCCGCGCTTCGCTGCGGAACCGGCGGTACGGCATCAGCAAGGCCCCCGCCGCATAATTGCACAGCCCGACGAACAGCAACTGGCGCGATGCGGCGCTTTTCAGCGCCGCCGCCTCAACCACCGACGCAATCTCGTCCTTCAAGGCCAAGGCGGCGAGTTGGTGCGCCAGCTGGAACCGGCGGCTTTCCGTAGGCTGGCCGGGCGCGATGGTCAGGTGGCCCATTTCAGCATCATAACTGCGCAGGCCGGTCAGGCCGGAATAGATCAGCGAAACCGACAGCGCATCGCGCAGGTAGGCTTCGATAACGCCGGTCTGCGGGCTGGCCCCATCCGACTTCGGGCCCAGTTTCGATGCCAGCGCCTCGGCCGCGCGGTCGATGGTGTCGACGTAGTTACCGGCCAGATGGAACCAGTCGCGCACTTCCTCCCACGGCAGCCGCGATCCGCTGCCGCTTTCGCTGGCCAGCGCCTCATCCACGATCTGCAGCCGCTGCCCGGTCCGGCGATAGGCTTCGTGCAGCGCAATAAACCGCTCAGCCAAGGCGGGCTGCTGTTCCGACAACCGCGCAAGCTGCGCCGCATCGAGTGGTTCGGCAAACAAGGGATCAGCATTGGCCTCGCGCAGCGCCGCCAGCCGCGTTTCACTCTCACCTGCACCAAGCTCGCGCCAATCGAGCGGAAACGCTCGCGCCAGCCGTTCGACCAGTGCCGGGGTCAACGGCCGATCATCATGCTCCAGCTGCGACAGATACGAAGTAGAAATCCCCAGCAACAATCCCATCGCCGCCTGATTAAGCCCCCGCTCCGCGCGCAGCGCCTTCAATCTGTCTCCCGCAAATATCCGGCGCTTGATCATGGCACTAACCCCTTTGCGCCTTTGCGCCTTGGCGAGAGCTAGAATCTTTCTCTCGCCAAGGCGCAAAGGCGCAGAGAGATTAGATCGCTTCGCCGGTTTTGCAAATACTGTGTTTGCAACTTTGCAAATTCGCATTGGACATTGCCTGCGGCGCGTTGCAGACCGTCTGCCTCGCCAACCGCGCCGGGGAACTGCATGTCTGCCAATATTGCTGAAATGGAACGTCGCCGCGCTGCGGCCCGGATGGGCGGTGGGCAAAAGCGGATCGACGCGCAGCATGCCAAGGGCAAACTGACCGCACGCGAGCGGCTGACGATCCTGCTTGACGAAGACAGCTTTGAAGAAAGTGACATGTACGTTGAGCATAACTGCACCGATTTCGGGATGCAGGACCAGATGATCCCCGGCGACGGGGTGGTCACCGGCAGCGGCACGATCAACGGCCGGCTGGTCTATGTCTACAGCCAGGATTTCACTGTGTTCGGCGGCGCCGTGTCAGAACGCCACGCGATGAAGATCTGCAAGGTGATGGACAACGCCATGAAAGTCGGCGCGCCGGTGATCGGGCTGAATGACAGCGGCGGCGCGCGGATTCAGGAAGGCGTCGCCAGCCTTGGCGGCTATGCCGAGGTGTTCCAGCGCAATGTGCTCGCC
>JANNYT010000228.1:0-3222 GCA_031410255.1 Novosphingobium sp.
CTTGTTCGAAGTTGGGCGGCGCTATCTGCGCGGTGAAGGCGGCTTAAGCGATGAACGGCTGACCTTGGGCGCGGTGCTGGCTGGTGAGAACCGGCCGCGCGGTTGGGACAGCGGGAAAGCCGCGCCGTTTGGTGCCTTCGACGCCAAGGCTGAGGCGCTGGCCTTGCTGGCCGAGGCGGGTGCGCCGGTGGAGAACCTGCAAGTGATGGGCGAGGCCGGCCCGCAATTCCACCCCGGCCAATCGGGCACGCTGCGGCTCGGGCCCAAAACCGTGCTGGCGCGCTTTGGCATGTTGCACCCGGCCTTGCTCAAGCAGTTCGACATCGCTTTGCCAGTCGCGGCGGTGGAGCTTTTCCTCGATGCGATCCCGGCCAGAAAGGCCGCGAGTTTCGCCCGCGCGGCCTATGCCCCGCCCGCGCTGCAAGCCGTGACCCGCGACTTTGCGTTTCTGGTCGATGCGGCGCTGCCCGCCGGAGATCTGGTCCGCACGGTCAGGAATGCCGATAAGGCCAGCATCGTCGCGGCGCGGCTGTTCGATGATTTCCGCGGCGCTGGCGTGCCCGAGGGGCACAAGTCGCTCGCGATCGAAGTCACGCTGCAGCCCGGCGAGAAGAGCTTTGACGACGCGCAGCTGAAAGCTATCCGTGAACGCGTCACCGCTGCGGCGGCGAAGCTGGGAGCCGTGTTGAGGGGGTAAGCCATGAGAGCCAGAACTGCGATTTTGCCGCTGTGTTTGCTGCTGGGCATCAGCGCGACCACGCCCGATGAAAGTTATCAGGTGGGCGGCGAGTGGGAAATCAGGATCACCCCGCTGCAGCTGCCCGCTGCGATCAAGGGCGCCAAGGGCTATACCAAGAAGGTCTGCCGCCCGCCGCTTGGGATGGACAGCTTTCCCAAGGTCGGGCGGGTCAAGCAGCTGGCGCCCGGGGTGCTGTGTACCGTGACCGAAATGAGCGCGCCGGATCAGCCGTATCGCCGGGTCGATGAATGCCGCCGTGAAGGCCAAGCCGCGCCGCGCCGCATCAGTTACGTGGGTGAGCAGAGCCCGGCGCTGTACAGTCTGACGATCACCACCGAAGAGCCCGGCCGGGCCGACCTGAAAGTCGTGGTGCGCGAAGACGGCAAGTTGCTCGGGCCGTGCCAGCCGCCAAGCCCCTGAATTGCGCGATCAAAGCCCGCGCGACAGCTCCAGCACGCAGGCGTAGGTTTCCGGCGGCGCAGTGCTGCGCACCAGCAGCACTGCATGGGTGAGCCGCACCCGGCGATCGGCCCCGCCGCGCGCGATTTGCGCGAGCTGCTCGGCCGCAGCCTGCTTGGCTGAGCCCGACTGGGCACCAGCCGCTACAATCAGCAATTCGGCAAGGCGGCGCTGGCCAAGATCGGCGTTGAGCCTCTGCTGGCGCTGGTGATTGAACCACCACAGTGCGCCTGCGAAACCCAGGATCAGGGCGAAATAGACGCTCAAGTCGTCAACCGCATTGACCGCGGTTGAGCAATTTGTGATCGGCCAGAACCAGCGCCATCATCGCCTCGACCACCGGGGTGCCGCGAATGCCCACGCAAGGATCGTGGCGGCCTTTGGTGCGGATTTGCGCAGCCTGGCCATCGCGGTCGATCGTTTCGACCGGGGTCAGGATCGAGCTGGTCGGCTTGAACGCAACGCGGACCTTGACCGGCTGGCCGGTGCTGATCCCGCCCGCGATCCCGCCGGCATGGTTGGCGGTGAACACCGGCCCAGCATTTCCGGGCCGCATCGGATCGGCATTGCCTTCACCGCTCAGCCGGGCGGCGGCAAAGCCATCGCCAATCTCCACGCCCTTGACCGCGTTGATCCCCATCATGGCAGCGGCCAGATCGGCATCGAGCTTGCCATAGATTGGCGCGCCCCAGCCGGCTGGCACGCCCGAGGCGACGCATTCGACCACCGCGCCCAGCGACGAGCCGGCCAGCCGCGCATCATCGATCAGCTTCTCCCACCGCACTGCGGCGACCGGATCGGGGCAGAAGAATGGGTTGCGGCCGATTTCATTGACGTCAAAGTTGCCGGGATCAATGCAGTCACCGCCGATTTCAGCAACCCAGGCGATCACCACGACCTCAGGAATTACCAATCGCGCCACCGCGCCCGCCGCGACCCGCGCTGCCGTTTCGCGCGCAGAGCTGCGCCCGCCGCCGCGATAATCGCGCAGGCCGTACTTGGCGTCATAGGCATAGTCGGCATGGCCGGGGCGGTAAGCCTTGGCGACTTCCGAATAGTCCTTGCTGCGCTGGTCGGTGTTCTCGATCAACAGGCTGATGGGGGTGCCGGTGGTCTGGCCTTCAAACGTGCCCGACAGGATCCGCACCAGATCGGCTTCCTGCCGCTGCGTCGTGTATTTCGATTGCCCAGGCCGCCGCGCATCGAGGAACGGCTGGATCTTGTCTTCGCTGATGCTCAGCCCCGGGGGGCAGCCATCGACCACCGCGCCCAGCGCCGGGCCATGGCTTTCGCCCCAGGTGGTGAAACGCAGCAAGCGGCCAAAGGTGTTGACGGACATACCAAGGGCTTTGACGCCTGATTGCGCGGCTGTCCATATCCGGTTTAGGAGTGTGCCATGTTCCTAGTCGTCTTCCGCAACCGCAAACGCGCTGACCACGATGCTGCAGCCTATAGCGCAGACGCCGTGCAGATGGAGGCGATGGCGCGCGCGCAAGACGGCTTTGTCTCGTTCAAGAGCTATACTGCGGACGACGGCGAAGTGATCGCGCTGAGCGAATGGGCCGATGTCGAGGCAGCGCGGGCCTGGGGCAGCCAGCCCGATCACGCGGTTGTGCAGGCCAAAGGCCGCGCCGAATATTATCAGGAATACACCCTCTACACTTGCGACCAGCCGCGCACGCACCGCTATGAACGGCCCGCCACGTGAGCGTGACGGTCTACGGCATCCCCAATTGCGACACGGTCAAAAAGGCGCGTGATTGGCTGACAGCGCGCGGGATCGCCTACACCTTTCACGATTACAAGAAGCTCGGCGTAGATCCCGCCAAGCTGACCGCATGGGTCGCGGCGGCGGGCTGGGAGAAAGTGCTCAACCGCGCCGGCACGACTTTTCGCAAGCTGGCCGAGGCTGACAAGCAAGGCCTCGATGCGGCCAAGGCAGTCGCGCTGATGGCGGCCAATCCATCATGCATCAAACGCCCGGTGGTGGAGCATCCCGGCAGGCTGCTCGTGGGGTTCAAGCC
>JANNYT010000229.1:0-11976 GCA_031410255.1 Novosphingobium sp.
GGAATGCCGCGCCTGCGCAGCCCTTCGATCACATAACCCTCGGCAATGTCCGATCCCTGCACCCGGTACCCGAGATTGTGCATCACCTCGGCAATGCCCGACATGCCAATGCCGCCGATCCCGATGAAGTGGATCGTCCCGATGTCGGTCGCGACGCCCCTCATCCGTTGGCCATCGCGGGAGTGGCTCTGGCCTTGACCCGATCCGGCGGAATCGCGGCAGGGCCAAGATTTTCGGCAGCGTGGCCGATCAACACCTTGATCCCGCGCGCGCGCAAGCCTTCAACCACATAGCCCTCGGCAATATCGCTGCCCTGCACGGGATAGCCCAGATTGTGCATCACCTCGGCAATGCCCGACATGCCAATCCCGCCGATCCCGACGAAATGGATGGTGCCGATATCGGTGCCGGCATCCTTCATGCCACTTGCTCCGCGCCGGTCGCCGCAATGCTCTGTGCCGGGCTGATCACGTCCATCAGCGGCGCGCTGCCAAAGCTTTCGACCAGATCGGCCAGATCGCTGACCGCGCCGGGATAGCCGCAATTCCACGCGGCATGCGCGGCGGTGGCCAGCGTTTCGGGGTTCATCGCGATGGCTTGAATCTGCTTGGCCAATTCCACCGCGGTGAAGCGGTCTTGCCGGATCATCCGCGCGCCGCCCAGGGCGCAGATCTCGCGCGTGTTGGCGGCCTGATGATCGTCGGTGGCAATCGGCAGCGGCACCAGAATGGCCGGACGCCCCACTGCGGTCAACTCGGCAACGGTCGATGCCCCGGCGCGGCCGATGAACAGGTGCGAATCCGCGAGCCGGCTGGCCATGTCTTCGAAATAGGTGCCGAGCTCGGCCGGAATTTCATGCCCGGCATAGCGCGCGCGGACTGCGTCGATATCTTCGGGGCGGCACTGCTGGGTTACCTGCAAGCGCCCGCGCAATGCCGGGGGCAGCATCGCCAGGCCATCGGGCACGACGGCCGAAAGAATGTTCGCACCCTGGCTGCCGCCAGTCACCAGCACCCGCAGCAGGCCATCCGCGCTGAACGCAGGGAACGGCTGATCGCGCAGCGCCAGCACCTCGGCGCGGACCGGATTGCCGACTAAGTGCACTTTGCTGGCATACTTTTCGGCCAGCCGGTCAACGTCTTTGTACGAAGTGGCGATGGCGTCGACCCGGCCCGCCAGGAACCGGTTAACCCGGCCCAGCACCGCGTTCTGTTCATGGATGACGCTGGGAATACCCGCGCTGGTCGCGGCCCACAGCGCCGGCAGCGACGGATAGCCGCCGAACCCGATCACCGCGCTGGGCTGAAAGCTTTCAAACAAGCGCAACGCCATACGCTTGCCCTCGAATATTGCCTCGATCCCCTTGGGCCAGTGCAGCGGGTTTTTGCCAAAACGCCCGGCGGGCAGGACGTGACTGACCAAGGTGTGCGGGCGGCCGGGCAGGCGGCTGCCGCGATCATCGGTGATCAGCGCGGCGTGATGCCCGCGCCGCTCCAGCTCGACCGCCAGCGCGAAGGCTGGAATCAGATGGCCACCGGTGCCCCCGGCGGCCAAGACATAGTGGCGTGACGGGCCGCTCATTTGCGCAGGCCTAAGCCAATTTTTGGCAAGCCAAGACTGGGCCGCTTGAACCGTTCGCGCCGGATAAACGGGTTGCGCCGGGTAATCGCCAGCAAAAAGCCGACCCCCAGACAGATCGCGATGGTTGATGAACCACCATAGGAAATCAGCGGCAGGGTCATGCCTTTCGATGGGAACAGTTGCAGGTTGACCAGAATGTTGATGAAGGCCTGCCCGCCCAATTGCGCGGTCAGCCCGGCGGCGGCCAGCGTTGTGAACAAGTCTTCCTCGTCCAGCAGGCGCAGAAGCACCCGGCCGATCAGCGCGAGATAAAGCACCACGATCAGCGCGCAGACGATCAACCCGAATTCTTCGCCGATCACCGAAAAGATGTAATCGGTATGCGCTTCGGGCAGGCCCAGCTTGCGGGTGCCGAGCCATAGCCCGGTGCCGGTCCAGCCGCCCGCCAGCAGCGTGCGCTGCGCCAGATCGACCTGATCGAACGCGGTCCCGCCGCCCAGAAAACTGTCGATCCGGTTGCGGGCGTTTTCATAGAACATATAGGCCATGACCACGCAGAACAGCCCGGCCCCGCCCGCCATTCCGATCCGCTTGAGCGATATGCCCGACATCAGCACCATGACGAACCATACCCCGCCAAACAGCATGGTTGAACCAAAATCGGGCTGCGCCATCAGCAGCACCGCGATCAACCCCATCAGGCCGGTGCACAGCTCGATCACCGGGAGATGCGGATCGCGCACCCGCCAGGACAAGATCCACGCCATGCTGATCGCAAAAGCCGGTTTGAGGAATTCGGACGGCTGCAGTGACATGCCCAGGTTCAGCCAGCGCCGCGCGCCGTTGACGCTGAACCCGGCGACCGGCACCAACATCAGCCCGACCAGCATGGCAAACCCAAGCAGGATCCCCAGCCGCCGCGCATTCTCCCGGCTGAGCATCGAGGCCCCGAACATCGCAAGCAACCCGACGAACTGCCAGCGCAAGTGAATGTAGAAGAAATGCAGATCGTCGAGTTTGACCTTGCTGGTCGACAGCCGCCGCGCGCTGGCCGGGCTGCCCGCCGCGACCGCCGCCGTGCCGATTGCCATCAGCACGAGCACCAAAACCAGCAGCACGCGGTCAATCTCACGCCACCAGATCGCAAAGTCGCTGCGGCGGTTACGCTGGAGGCGCTGCGCCGTGCTGCCTGCGGCCAGCGTGCCGCCGCGCGGCACCATGGGCGGGTTTGAAGCCATCAGCGGCGTCCTCCGGTGGCGGGGGCGGGCTCTGGAGTGGCCAGCGCCTGCACGATCTGGCGGAAAGTATCACCGCGCGCTTCATAGTCGCGGAACTGGTCGAAGCTGGCGCAGGCCGGGGACAGCAGGACCACGTCGCCGGGCTGCGCCGCAGTCATCGCCTGGCGGATCGCCTCGCACATCATCTCGCTGCGGGTGACCGGCATGTAAGGACTGAGCAGATCGGCGAACAACGGCCCGGCATCACCGATCACGTAAGCCGCCGCAACATTGCCGAAGAACGGCTGGCACTCGTCCAGATCATCGCCTTTGGGCAGCCCGCCCAGAATCCAGTGGACGCGCTTGTCCGGCTTGGGCGGGAAGGCCGCCAGCGCAGGCGCGGCCGAGGCCGGGTTGGTCGCTTTGCTATCGTTGATGAACATCACTCCGCCCAGATCGGCGACGCGTTCCATCCGGTGCGGCAGCCCGCGAAAGCTGGCCAGCGCCGGTCGCCACTGCAGCGGGGTCAGCCCCAACGCCTCGGCAATCGCCACCGCCACTGCCGCGTTTTGCAAGTTGTGCGGGCCTTGCAGCGAGGGCCAATCGTCTTGCAGCTTGATCAGCTCCTTGCCGTCAACCGAGCGGACCCGCCACAGCTCGCGCAGCTGGCTTTCGCGCGCGGCGATCGACTGGGTCATCGCGTCGGTCACCCCGAACACCGCAAATTGATCGGGCCGTTGCATCGCGAACAGCCGCGCCTTTGAAGCGGCGTAACCTGCAAACCCATCGTAGCGATCGAGGTGATCGGGGGTAATGTTAAGCAGCGCCGCAACTTCGCTTTGCAGCGAGAAGGTCAGGTCGAGCTGATAGCTCGACAGTTCAAGGACATAAACCCCTCCCGCGTCGAGCGGATTTTGCGACAAGATCGGCAGGCCGATATTGCCGCCCATCCGCACCGGCAGCGCCGCACTTTGCAACAAGTGATGGACCAAGGCGGTGCAAGTCGACTTGCCGTTGGTGCCAGTGATCGAGACCACCCGGTGCGCGGGCAGATTGGGCCGCGCGAGTGAGAACAGTTCGATATCGCCGATCACCGGCACGTTATAGCTGGCAGCGTGACCGGCAATCGGATGCTGGTTCAGCGGCACCCCGGGGGACACCACCACGCCGGCATAGCCAGTGAGATCGGTCAGCACCGGATCGGCCAGCTCGCAGCGCCCTTCCAAGGCGCGGCGGGGTTCTTCGCGGTTGTCCCAGGCGGTCACTTGCGCGCCGCCCGCAAGCAGGCTGTTCACCGCAGCCATGCCCGAGCGCGCCAGCCCGAGCACGGCATAACGCTGACCGGCGAAGGCGGGGGTAGTAATCATCGCAGCTTCAGCGTCGACAGACCAATCAACGCCAGCACGATCGAGACGATCCAGAAGCGGATCACCACGGTTGATTCCTGCCAGCCGAGCTGCTCGAAATGGTGATGGATCGGGGCCATCTTGAACACGCGTTTGCCGGTGCGTTTGTAAACCGCGACCTGGATGATCACCGAGGCAGTCTCGGCCACGAACAACCCGCCCACGATCAGCAGCACAATCTCGTGGTGCGAGGCGACGGCGATCGCTCCCAATGCGCCGCCCAATGCGAGGCTTCCCGTATCGCCCATGAACACTGCTGCGGGCGGCGCATTGAACCACAGGAAGGCAAGGCAAGCGCCCATGATCGCCGCGCACAGGATCGCCAGTTCGCCAGCGCGCGGCACGTGGGGAATGCCCAGGTAGTGTGCAAAGTCTGTCCGCCCGGCCAGGTAAGCGATGATCGCGAAGGCTCCGGCGGCAATCACCACTGGCATGGTCGCCAGTCCATCGAGCCCGTCGGTTAGGTTCACCGCGTTGCCAAAGCCGACCATCACCACCGCCGCGAACACGTAATAAAACGGCCCCAACGGGATGTAGTGATAGCTCAGGATCGGGACATACAGGTTGGTGCCAGTGTGGCTGACGATGATCCACGAGGCGACCCCGGCGACCGCAAATTCGCCCAGCAGCCGCACCCGCCCGGAGACCCCGGCAGAACTGCGCTTCTTGACCTTGTCGTAATCGTCCATGAAGCCGATCAGGCCAAACCCGCCGGTCACTGCGAGGCAAGCCCAGACGAACGGATCGCTCAGGTCCATCCAGATCAGCATCGACAGGATCAGCGAGACCAGGATCATCAGCCCGCCCATGGTCGGCGTGCCGCGCTTGGCCAGATGCGTCTGCGGGCCATCGGCGCGGATCGGCTGACCCTTGCCCTGCCGCACCCGCAGCATGTTGATGAAGCGCGGCCCGATCACCAGCCCGATCACCAGCGCCGTCATCAGCGCCGCGCCAGCGCGGAAGGTCTGATAGCGGATCAGGTTTGCCAGTCCTTCAAACTGGAAATAGTGCGCGATCAGGTAAAGCATGCCTGACGCTAGTCCTTTTGCTGCGCGAGCGCGGCGACCAGCGCCCCAAGCCCGACTGAGTTCGATCCCTTGACCAGAACCGCGTCCCCGCTCTCCAAGCCAAATTCCCGCAGCACTGCGATAGCATCGCGGGCAGAACTGCAATGGGCGAAGGCCAGTGGCTTGCCAAGCGGCGTCTGGTTCGCTGTCCCCAGTTCATCGGCCAAAACGGCCATTTCGTCGCCGACCAGAATGGCATAGTCGGCGCCTGCCGCGATCAACGGCTCAAGCAGTGCGGCGTGATAGGCCGGGCTGTGCGCGCCCAGCTCCTTCATCGCGCCCAGCACCGCAATCCGGCGCTTGGCAGGGGTGACGCCAAGCTGCGCCAAGGTGGCGCGCATTGATGCGGGGTTGGCGTTGTAGCTTTCGTCGATCAGCAGCGCTGTGCCGCCCTTGGCCGCCACGTCACTGCGCGCACCGCGGCCCTTGAGGCCCTGCATTTCTGCGAGCGCCAGCCCGGCCGCGCCCAGATCGCCGCCGACCGCGCGCACCGCCGCCATCACCGCCAGCGAGTTGGCGACCCAGTGCTCGCCGGGTTCGGCCACGGTGTAACAAATCCGCCGGTCGCCCAGATCGGCGGTGACCAGCGAGCCGCCGCCCGGCGCCGGAACGGCATCCAGCAAACGGACATCGGCATATGCTGCCCGGCCGAAGGACACGGCGGCGACCTGTTGTGCTTCTGCCGCATCCTTCAACCGGGCGTAATGGGGGCTGTCTGCCGGAATGATCGCGACCCCGCCGGACTCCAGCCCCTCGAATATCTCTGCCTTGGCATCTGCTATGGCTTCTTCGCTGCCCAGCATCTCGATATGCGCGGGTGCGATCGTGGTGATCACCGCGACGTGCGGGCGCACTTGCCGGGTCAGCGCGGCGATTTCGCCGGCGTGGTTCATGCCCATCTCGAAAACGGCAAAGTCACTGCGTGCCGGCGTGCGTGCCAGGCTGAGCGGCACCCCGACGTGGTTGTTGTAGCTCTTGACCGAACGGTGGGCATTGCCCCGGCTGGAGCGATCGAGCGCGGCAAAAATGGCTTCCTTGACCCCGGTCTTGCCGACCGATCCGGTTACGCCGATAATCCGCGCCAAACTGCGGCTGCGCGCAGCTGCGGCCAACAGTTCAAGCGCGCTTGAGGTATCGTTGACCAGGATGTGCGGACCCTCAACCGGGCGATCGACCACCACAGCGGCAGCGCCATTGGCAAAGGCCATGGGCACGAATTTGTGACCATCCATCGCCTCGCCCTTCAGCGCGAAGAACAGGTCACCGGGGACCACATCGCGGCTGTCGATCTCGACGCCCGAAACCTGAAACTGGCCAACCGCCACGCCGCGCACCGCGCGGGCAACCTCAACCGCATCCCACAGCGCCAGCCCAAGCAGATCGTCATCGTCTTCGGGCCAGACAAGGATTTTGGCCAAAGCATTCATGCCGCACACTCCCGGGCAACCGCTACATCATCAAACGGCATCACGCGGGTTTGCTCGCCCGCGCCAAAAATCTGGCCCTGTTCATGGCCCTTGCCGGCCACCAGCACGATGTCATCGCGCCCGGCCTCGGCGATCGCGGCGGCAATCGCGGCGCGGCGATCGCCAATTTCGCGCAAGGCTCCGGCGCCGCCAGCCAGCAATTGCGCGCGGATCGCGGCAGGGTCCTCACCGCGCGGATTGTCATCGGTAACGATGCCAAGGTCAGCCTGCTGCGCCGCGACCCGGCCCATATCCGGGCGCTTGCCCTGATCACGGTCCCCGCCTGCGCCCAGCACCACGATCAACCGCCCGCTGCAATGCGGGCGAAGCGCGGCAATCGCGGCTTCCAGCGCGTCGGCGGTGTGAGCATAGTCAATGTAGACCGGCGCTCCGGCCCGGCTGATCGCCGCCCGTTCCAGCCGCCCGCGCACCGGCTGCAACCGCGCCAGTGCATCGAACACCTGCGGCGCGGCGCTGCCGGTCGCCAAAGCAAGACCAGCGGACACCAGCGCGTTAGCGGCCTGATAGGCCCCGATCAGCGGCAACTGAACCTTGCAGACAGTGCCGCCGTATTCGATTTCCAGGGCCTGCCCCAGCTGACCCGGCGTGCGGCTAGTCAAGCGGATCCCAGCGGCATCAGCGCCTTCGCCGACGCCCAGCAAGCACAGTCCGCGCCGTTGAGCATGAGCCACCGCGCGGGCCGACCAGGCATCGTCCAGCCACACTACAGCAGTGCCGCCATCGACGACGACTTCATCCAGCAGCCGCATCTTGGCCGCGAAATAGTCGTCCATCGTGGCGTGATAATCGAGGTGATCGCGGCTGAGGTTGGTGAAGGCAGCGGCCTGTACAGTCAGCCCCTCGTTGCGGTATTGCGAAAGCCCGTGGCTGCTCGCTTCATAAGCAACATGCGTCACGCCCTCACGCGCCAAGCCGCTCATATTGGCGAGGAAGGTGACGATATCAGGCGTGGTCAGCCCGGTTGAAATGCTTTCGTCAGCGGTGGTGACCCCCAAGGTGCCGATCGAGGCGGCGCGCTCGCCGGTCATGCGCCAGATCTGGCGGGTCATCTCGACGCACGAGGTTTTGCCGTTGGTCCCGGTAACCGCAACGATTGTGGCGGGCACGGGGGTAAAGAACTGTGCGGCGAGCAAGGCAAAGGCGCGGCGCGGGTTGCTGTCGGCCACATGCCCCGCGCCGCTGACCTGTGCTTCGGGCCGCGCCACGACCGCGATAGCTCCAGCGGCAACCGCGGCGGGGATGAAGTCTTCGCCATTGACGGCGGCGCCCTGAAATGCGCCAAATACGGTTCCGGGGGCGACTTTACGGTGATCGATGGCAAAGCCGGTAACCTGCACTCCGCCGATCTTCATTCCCCCTCTCCGCTGCCAACCAGCGGAGCAAGATCCGTCAAGTCAACGTCGCGGGTGGCATCGGGCATGATCCCCAGCAGCGGGCCGATCCGCGGGATCAGCCGCCCGACCATCGGCGCAGCGTTCCAGGCGGCGGTGCGCTGACCTGAAGTAGCGGCGGTGGCCTGCGGCTCATCAAGCATCGCGATCACCACATAGCGCGGATGATCCATCGGAAATGCAGCGGCGAAAGTCGCGACATTTTTGGTTTTTTGATACCCGCCTCGGCCCGGCTTTTCGGCCGATCCGGTCTTCCCGCCGACCCGGTAACCCAGCGCGTTCGCTTTGCGGCCGGTGCCCAGATCGACGATCAACCGCAGCAGTTGGCGCATCCGCGCGCTGGTCGCAGCCTTGAACACGCGCCGCCCGGCCACTTGTTGGCCCGGCTCAACTTTCAGCAAGGTCGCCGGACGCCAGATCCCGCCGTTGACCATCGCGGCATAGGCCTGCGCCAGATGCAGCGGGGTGATGGCCAGCCCATGACCATAGGAAACCGTCATCGTGGTGATCCGCGACCACGGTCCCTTGGGCCAAAGCGGAAACCCGCGTGCGGGCAGTTCGATCGCCGGGCGCGCATCCATGCCCAGCGCACTCAGCGTCGCATATAGCCGCGCCGCGCCCAGCTGATCGCCCACTTGCGCGGTGACGATGTTGGAAGAATGGATCAGCGCCTCTGGCACGTTGAGCGACGCGCCGAAGCTGTGGCTGTCATGAATTTCGTACTTACCGATCGAGATCGGGCGCGATGATTGATAGCGGCGCGAAAAATCAGTCACCACCCCGGCATCAATCGCCGAGGCAATCGTGATCGGCTTGATTACCGAGCCAAGTTCGTAAACCTGATTGGTCACCCGGTTGAAAATGTTGGCCTCGCCAGTCTGATCGATCAGGTTGGGGTTGAACGAGGGGAGCGAGGCCAGCGCCACCACTTCGCCGGTATCAACATCCAGCACCACACCCGCCGCACCCTTGGCATTTGAATCTAGCATGGCGCGTGACAGTTCATCTTCCAGCGCGCCTTGCACCCGGGTGTCGAGCGCCAGCATGGCGGGGGTGCCGCGCGTCGCCGGATCAGTCAGCCGCTGGTCGAACACCTGCTCCATCCCGACATGGCCGTGACCATCAGCGCCGACAAAGCCCAGCACGTGCGCCGCCATCGAGCCTTGCGGATAGAACCGCTCGTTCTCTCGCGGAAATTCCAGCGCAGGTTCGCCCAGCAGGTGGATCTTGTTGGCATCCTCGGGCAGGATCCGGCGGCGCAGATAGGCTGGGCGTCCATCGGCCAGCCGCTTGGTCAGCTCGGCCTCATCCATATCGGGGAAAATCAGCACCAACGCATGGGCGACCTGCTGCGGGGTGCGGACCAGCGGCGGACCATTGCCCAGCGCAGCCGGGTTGAACCACAGCGAATAGGCCGGAAAAGCGCGTGCCAGTGGCACACCGTTGCGATCAACCACGTCGCCGCGATGAGGCAGCAACGCGCCTGCAATGTCTTCGCGGCTTGGGGATCCTTCAAACACGCCCAGAAAGGCAATCCGGGTCAGCGCAGCGGCGGCCATGACGGTAAAGCCCACTACCACCCACAGCACTCGCCATTTGGCCATCAGCAAGCTGTGTGTGCGGACGTTGACCAGATCGCGGCGGCCGCTGGAGATTGCGGTGGAGACGGCGATGGCAGTCATTCGCTGCGCGCCCCGGCCGGTTCGACCTTGCTCAGCCGGTCGCGCAGATTAGCGCTGGTGGTGGCCTTGCGCGGGCCGTCTTTGGGCGGCTCGGCAGCCATGGCCCGGCCGGTGAGCGGTGAAACCATGCTCGGCAGACCGCCGTCCTCACCCGTCCGGTCAGCGCTGGCGACGCGGATCGGGCTGGGCGCATCGGCGGCGCGCTGCTTGCCCAGTGAGGCCAGTTGGCGCTCACCTTCAAGGTATTGCCCGGCGGTGGGGGCCTGATAGCCAAATTCCACATCGTTGAGGCTTTTGAGCTGCTGCTGGTTGGCGCGCGCTTCAAATTCGGTTTCGAGGAACATCTTGTCTTGCTTGACCGCCACGATCTGGCGCTCGGTCAGCCGCACCTGGCTTTTCACTGCATTGACCTTGAAGGTCAGCACCATAGTCAGTGCAAAGCAGATCAGCAGCACTGCGGCCCAGCCAATCGAACGGACCCGGTCTTGCGTCAGGTTCATGCGGCCCTCCGGGTGCGAGCGGGTGCGGCGGTGCGGGCGGCGCTGCGCAAGGTGGCGGAACGCGCGCGCGGGTTGCGCTGCAACTCGGCTTCCGATGGCCGCACAGCCTTGCCCAGATCGGCAAAGGTCGGCGCGAATTCAGGGGCGCTTTGCGGTAAGTGGCGCGACGTGTTGGCGACCGCGCCGCTGGCATCGCGCAGGAATTGCTTGACGATCCGGTCTTCGAGGCTGTGGAAACTGACCACCGCCAGCTTGCCGCCGGGCCGCAGCAGCACTTCGGCCGCGCCCAGCCCGGCCGCCAGCTCGTCCAGCTCGGCATTCACGTGAATCCGGATCGCCTGAAAGCTGCGCGTCGCGGGATCTTTGGGCGCGCCGGGCCGGTGGCCGAGCGCCTTGCGGACGACTTGCGCCAGCTGGCCAGTGGTTTCGAGCGGCCGCGCTGCGACGATCGCGCGGGCCACGCGGCGCGACTGACGCTCTTCGCCGTACTGGAACAATACGTCGGCAATCAGCGCTTCGGCGGCGGTATTAAGGAAGTCAGCAGCGCTTTCTCCGTCCTGCCCCATCCGCATGTCGAGCGGGCCGTTGAGCGAAAAGGCAAAGCCCCGCTCGGCCTGGTCGAGCTGCATCGAAGATACGCCGATATCCATCACCAGCCCGTCGACCTGCGCCAGCCCGGCTTCAGCCAAGGCCGTCACCAGTTCGGAAAAGCGGCGCGGGTGAAGTACCAGCCGGGGTGGATCTTCGCGGGTTTCGGGCCATGCCTGGCCAGCCGCGATTGCGGTGAGATCACGGTCAAAAGCGTGAACCGAGGCGCCGGCATCGAGCAAACGGCGGGTATAGCCACCCGCGCCAAAGGTCGCATCGACGATCACTGCGCCGGGAGCAGGCGCCAATGCGGCGATAACTTCGTCAAGCAAAACGGGAACGTGGGCGGGGCCGCTCATTTGCGGGTCTTCCCGGCCAGCGCTTGTGCTTCAAGGTCGGCGCAGGCTTCCTGAGCGTCTTCCCAGCCGGTCCCCATCTTGGCGAGCTCGACCGGATTCCAGATCGTGAACATCTTGCCGCCGCCCTGGAAGAACAGTCGGTCAGTCAGCCCGCCCAGTTTGAAATAGCGTTCGGGCAAGACAAAGCGGCCGCTGTCGTCAAACGGGATGCGGGTGAAGCCATAGAGCTGCTGGGCGCGCTCATCGCGGTCAAACTCGAGCCCGCGTTCCAGTGCGATGCCTTCTTCGCGGTCGAGTTCGTCTTCCAGCTGGTCGGCACGGCTCAGGCCAAACCCGGTCAGGCATTTCCAGCGCGGATGCTTGGCCAAGCAAAGCAGGCGTTCGCCCTGCCCGCTCTCCCGCACGGCCTTGCGCAGTTCGGGAGGCAGCACGAAGCGGCCCTTTTCGCCGACTAGCGAAAACCCCTGTCCGCTGAATGTGATCGGCTTGACCGCCTCCACGTTTCGTCCTGCCTTCATGCCGGATTTGAACCCGGAGCCCCAGATAAACTCCTCCGCCGCGAACGCGCGGCTGCGCATCCGGACCACCCTTGTTCAGGTGCGGCGGTGAAATTCGATGTCGATGAAACGAAGCATTAACCCTGCTTTTGCAGGGATGGAAGGGAAAATTACGGGAAATCGCGGGATAACCCGGTAATA
>JANNYT010000230.1:0-2363 GCA_031410255.1 Novosphingobium sp.
CTTCCTCAACTCGCACCATGAACCGGTCATAACAGTCCGAATTGGTGCCGACCGGGACTTCGAATTTCATCCGGTCATAGACGTCGTAAGGCTGGCTCTTGCGCAGATCCCACGGGATCCCCGCACCGCGGATCATCGGGCCGGAGAAACCCCAGGCCAGCGCATCGGCCTTGCTCACAATCGCGATATCGACATTGCGCTGTTTGAAGATGCGGTTGTCGACCACCAGGCTCATCGCGTCTTCGAACAGGCGCGGCAGGCGGCCATCGAGCCATTCGCCGATATCGACCAGCAGTTTTTCGGGCACGTCCTGATGGACCCCGCCGGGGCGGAACCACGCGGCATGCATCCGTGCGCCGCTCGCACGTTCGAAGAAGTTGAGGCAATCCTCGCGCACTACGAACATCCACAGGTTCGGCGTCATCGCGCCGACGTCCATCACGTGGCTGCCCAGGTTGAGCATGTGGTTGCAGATGCGGGTCAGCTCGGCGAACAGCACCCGCAGGTACTGCCCGCGGATCGGCACCTCAAGGTTGAGCAGCTTCTCGATCGCCAGCACATAGGAGTGCTCCATGGCGAGCGGCGAGCAATAGTCGAGCCGGTCAAAATACGGCAGCGCCTGCAGGTAGGTCTTGTTCTCGATCAGCTTTTCGGTGCCGCGATGGAGCAAGCCGACATGCGGATCGATCCGCTCGATAATCTCGCCATCAAGCTCCATCACCATCCGCAACACCCCGTGCGCGGCGGGATGCTGGGGTCCGAAGTTGATCGTGTAATTGGTGATGACTTCATCGCCGGTGGTCGGCGATTGTTCGAGCTGGAGGGTCATGCCTTGCCTCCCTTGGGCCGGTCACTGGTCGGCGCAGGCGCGCCGGGCGCAGCCTTGGCGCTGTCATTCACCGCTGGCGAGCCGTTCGAAACTTGCACCGCCGCCTTGGCGTTGGTCGCTGCCCCGGCTCCGGTTTGCGCAGGGGTGGCGGTGGTCTTGGGCTGAGCTACTGGCGGTGTGCCCGCCTTCTCGTCGCCCGGCAGCACGTAGTCGGCGCCTTCCCACGGGCTCATGAAATCGAACTGCCGCAGGTCTTGCGCGAGCTTGACCGGTTCATAAACCACGCGTTGTTCCTCGACCGAATAGCGCAGCTCGACATAGCCGGTCAGCGGGAAGTCCTTGCGGAACGGGTGGCCTTCAAAGCCGTAGTCGGTGAGGATCCGGCGCAAGTCGGTGTTGCCGTCAAAGATCACGCCGTACATGTCGAACACTTCACGCTCGAGCCAGCCGGCGACAGGCCACAGCGTGGTGACGGTCGGCACCGGGGTGTTCTCGGCCGCGGAAACCTTGACCATCACGCGGTGGTTTTTGGTCACCGAGAGCAGCATGTAAACCACCTCGAACCGCTCGGCCCGGTCGGGGTAATCGGCCCCGGCGATTTCCATCAGTTGCTGGTATTCGTGGTCGTCACGCAGGGTGCGCAGGACGTTAGCGATCTGGTCGCGCGCCACGGTGAGCACCAGTTCACCATGCTCTTCCTTGCTCGCCATAACCGCAGTGCCCAGCGCGCCGGTTAGCGCGGCCAGCACGCCGTCGTTCGAAGCGAATTTGGGGGCGGAGTGAAGGACGCTCATTTTCCATTCACCTCGATCGAATGGAAAAAGTGGTCAATCTGCTGCCCCTGTTCTGCAGCGGTCAGGCCATTGCCCGGACTGAAGCCAGCGATGATCAGGATCATCTTGTTGCGGCCGGTTTCGATAAAGCCAGTCTGCGCCATGGTATCGCCCGAAGCCTCGCGGTTTACCATCGCGCGGCGTCCGTTGAGGGTAGTTGCAACTGGTTTCGCCCCAGCTGACGTGTCGTTGCGTGCTTGTTCGACAATCGAGTCAAACAGACCGGGACCTGTCGCGGGCAAATCATCGGCCGTCACTTCACCAGCGGTAAAACCTGCGCTCTGGTTAACGCACATCACCCGCCCTGCAACGGGTAACTGAACACTGCCAAGATTTTCCGGGGCCTGCCGTAACTTTTCGACCTCTTGCGCGCTGCACGGAGTTTCGGCCGAGAATGCGCCATTGGGCGCGCTCGCGCGGGTCCAGACATCAGCAGCGGCGGCTCCCACCGACACCGCCACGGCAAGGCCTACAATAGCCGTCCGCAATGAAAGCGCGCTCATCGCTCAACCGTCCCGATCCGGCGGATCTTGCGCTGCAATTGCATCACGCCATAGAGCAGCGCTTCGGCGGTCGGCGGGCAGCCCGGCACGTAAATGTCGACCGGCACGATCCGGTCACACCCGCGCACGACGCTGTAGCTGTAGTGGTAATAACCGCCGCCATTGGCGCAGCTGCTCATCGAGATGACGTATTTGGGC